>JAVERM010000183.1:0-3065 GCA_034007105.1 Trichlorobacter sp. | reverse complement strand
CGAACCAGCCAGCGTAAAAGCATACAAAGCCGTTTGCAGGCACTGCCAGAGGCAGGTGATGGAAAAAGGAAGCGGAAAGATGATTTTTTGGGCAATGTTTTTACGCCAAATATCTCGCTGTAATCAAAGGCAAGTACAGCATTTGTATAGCCGCAAAGCCCTGCCTCCACTGTTGTGGCTTGCTGATCATGAAAGCGCGTAAAAAACTGTTCAACAGAGCCGGCAAGCTGCCGCATGGTTTTAATAGCCAGCAAAAGTGCCACCAGATCAGCACCATTGTTAAAACGATGCCTGAATCCGGCAAAATCTGCCAATGCCTTCTTTGTGTCCATTTTTTCAAGATAATCGGCAGGAGAACTACCCAGTTTTGCGAAAATCCGTTCCAGGCTGCCCTTGATTACTGCCACCGAACCATAGGCAAAGGCAGCGGAAATAATGGCAACTGTTTCACGGTCTTCCTGTTTTGTGTAGCGGTGGCAAAAAGAAAGCGGGTCATTTGCCAGGTGTCTGGCTGAACGCTGAATATAAAGCTGCTCCAAAGTGTTGCCAAGCGCACTTTGGGTCATATTGTTTCAATTTCCCGCAAGAAGCTGGCAGCATCTTCGGGGGAGGTGGGGTTAATGTAAAAACCGGTGCCCCATTCAAATCCGGCTGTGGAGGTAAGCCTTGGTACCAGCTCAATATGCCAGTGATAATCATATTCAAGGGAAGACCAAAGTGATGGTTTACCAGGGCGGCGGTGCATAGGCGGTGCAGTGTGCAGGATAAAGTTGTACGGAGTATCTTTAAGTACCAGCTTGATACGCAGCAGCATATCGCGTAAAGCCACTGCCAGCTCTGCCATCTGGGCATCATTCATCAGGGCAAAATCATGGGAGTGACGCTTGGGGTACAGCCGTAACTCAAAAGGAAAGCTGGCAGCATAGGGTGATAAAGTGACAAAATTTGCAAATTCCCTCACCACGCGGCTACCTTCTTGAAGCTCAAAGGCGATCAGGTCGCAAAAATGGCAGCGTTCTTTTTCTGCATAATAGCTGCGGCAGACTGTAAGCTCGGTTGCTGCCACAGGGGGTAAAAGTGGTACGGCAATCAGCTGACTGTGGGAATGAGCCAGGGTTGCACCAGCACGGGCACCATGGTTTTTAAACAAAATCATGTAACGGAAACGAAAATCACGACGTAAATCCAGAATCCGGCTGCGCCAGGCAATCAGTACATTGGTAATCTCCTTGACAGTGAGATCTGCCAGTGATTTGTCATGATCCGGTGTTTCTATGATTACTTCGTGGGCACCAATACCGTTCATCAGATCATATGGTCCGTAACCACGGTTATCAAGTTCGCCCTCAATACGCAATGCGGGGTATTTGTTGGGGATTACCCTTACTTTCCAGTTTGGTGTGTTGGGCATACCCCTGTCACGGATGGCAAATATTTCCGGAGGTGTTTTATCCTCATTACCATAACAAAAAGGGCAGTTGGTGGTATGTAATGGCGCAGGTTCGGCATAAAAATCCCGTGGTCGACGACCGCGCTCTGTGGCAATAATAACCCAGTGCAGTTTAAGGGGATCCCAACGTAGTTCCGACATCTTTGTTTTCTCCTTTTGCAGACTTCTGGCAGGAATCAGATCAGCCAGTCATTGGCTTCCAGCTCTTCTCCCAAATATTCCAGTATTAACGGCGCATCGCTTGGCCAACGCCCGAGCTCTTCGCTGTCTCTGGTTAAGGTAATGCTGATAAACAGCTTGTTGCCTGGCTGAAGATTAAGACCGTGTAAAGGTATGGAAACCTCTGCATTACGTAAAATAGACCAGCGACAGCAATGGTTGGTTGACACCCAGTTGCCGGTCTCTCTGGTCAGCAGTTGACCCTTCTGGCTGGTGGTCTGCATTGGCAGGCGGTACTCTTTATCGGTAATCAGATGCAGTGCAAGAATATCAGAATCTTTTAACAGCCGCGTCAGTTCCTGTATACCATCTATTCTGCAAAAAAAGTTTTCATGATTGTATCCCCAGTAAAAACTTTGCAGCATACGGTCAGAAGAGTGCATTGCCGAACCCTGGCGGGTAAGATCAAAAAGACCTGCTGCCAGCCACTCAAAATAATCACTTACCTGACCATTTATTACAGGCTCGATAAAGGCAGCCGGTGCCCTGACCAGCCCTGCCGGGCTTTTCTTTTTGATCGGCTCAAGCAATTCCCAGGGTGGCTCCACTGCCAGCGCATTGTAAAGATTGATCAGGTGCCGCCGGAAAAGGTAATCAAAATAGCTGCTGTGCGGTGAAAAATGATCGTCGCCATACCACCAGAACCAGTCACTGCCTTCTGCGGCATAAAGGGATTTGCGGATTAACTCGGCTTTGGGGTCAAGCGGTTTGTCGTTATCAGCAAGTTGCTGTAGTGCCTGGGGGTAAAGTTGCTGCACAGCTTGTCTGGCGCGGGTTAAAAGCTCCCATGCCAGGTTTTTTTCAGGATGACCGATCCAGATGCTGTAATTGGCATTTATCCAGGAACCAGGGTGTATATGATGCAGTTGTGCATCAGGTTTTTTCAGTTTTAAAGCTTCGCTACAGGTTACAAGGCGCAGATCATGGGCATCTGCAATACAGCGATAGATGCCGCTTAGAAATTCATAGGCATTGTCCGGATAATATTCCCAGGCATTTTCACCATCAAGAATAACCGGTACAACGTGGCTGTCACCAAGGTGGCGGCTGATCTGGCGCAGCCTGCCGGTAAAGTCGGCTACAGCCCGTTGTGCATCCCACTGGCTGTAGGTAAAGCCGATCAGGTCAGAAAGCTCGTGGTCGCGGAAAAACAGTCCCAAATCTCCAGCCGAAGTTGAGAAATTCCAGGTACGGTACAGCTTTTCCTTGTGGTGACCCAGCCCACCGCTTAAAGAGCGAGCCAGCACATCTTCATCTGTTGCTGCCCAGGAAATACCGCACTGGGCAATCAGTGCCAGTGCTTCATCACTTACCGAGCCTTCAGAAGGCCAGATACCGTCAGGTGTAACACCAACCACTTCTTTAAAGTAATCAATGCCAAGACTTATCTGTGCTT
>JAVERM010000121.1:0-5611 GCA_034007105.1 Trichlorobacter sp. | reverse complement strand
AAGCAGACGATCTGAAGAAATGTTTACCGAGGTTTATGTACGTCAAAACACAGGCATAGGGATGGCAAAAGCCATAGACCATTAAACCTGAAAACAGCTACTTGCTCTTATTCAGATTAACAAGCAGCTAAAATCAAAAGAGGAGGGGACTTTACCAGGTCTCCTCCTCTTTCATGAAAGCTATCCAAATGTCAGCTGACTTTCAGCCAACTTAACAGGCTTACCGGCAAGTATGGCCAATAAGGCAGTCCTGATCCGATCCGGTTCTGGCGGACAACCTGGAATAAATGTATCAATAATAACAGCATGATGCAGTGGCAACACCCTTGGCAGCAGTTCCGGCAGCACCTTACCGGCTTCACCACTGCGGGGGATATTGCCTGGTCCTTGCTGATAAACTTCATTAAGCAGATCATCCACCGGTAAAAAGTTACGCAGGCTGGTGACATTACCAGTAACTGCACAATCACCAAAACTTACCACCATGCGGCTGTTTTGCCTTATCTGCTGCAAAAGCTCCAGATTTTCCATATTGGACAAAGCCCCTTCCACCAGAGTAACATCCACATTTTCAGGAAACTCCTTGGCATCCACCAAAGGTCCGTATACCAGCTCAATTTTATCAAGTATATCTGCCAGTTCTTCACCAAGATCGAGCAAACTCATGTGGCAGCCGGAACATCCACCCAGCCAAACCGTTGCAAGGCGCAATTTTTCCATCAAAACCTCCCTTTGGCTGTACGACGGCGGCGTTCAAGCAAACGCAGCAGGAACTCCTTTTCCTTAACCATCTCACCCACTGTGGCACCTTTTCTGAACAAAGCCCCGGTGGGGCAAAGCTGTACGCATTTACCGCAATCAGTGCAACTTGTGCTATCCCCCCAGGGGCGATCAAGGTCTGCAACTATGCGGCTTGTAACCCCCCTGCCCCGCACATCCCAGGTATGGGCACCTTCCACTGCATCACACACCCGCACACAACGCAGGCAAAGTACACAACGGTTATGATCAATGGCAAACCGCTCACGACTTGCATCCATGGCAAGCTGCTGATGCAGGTAATCAAAACGTACATGATCAACCCCCAGTTTTGCTGCCAGGGTTTGCAGCTCGCAGGAACCGTTTTGCACACAAACAGCACAGGTATGGTTGCGTTCTGCCAGCAGCAGCTCAATAATTATCCGCCGGTATTCAATAATTTTATCGCTGTGGGTGATAATGTTCATACCTTCTTGCACTTTGGTGGCACAAGCCGGTACTGGTCGCGGATTACCAGCAATTTCCACCATGCAAAGCCGGCAACCGCCCATCTCCTCCAGCCCTTCCAGATAGCACAGGGTAGGTATTTCAACGCCATGCTCAAAGGCAACATCCAAAATCGTCTGCTCATGTCGGGCAGTAATCATCTCACCGTTTAAAGTAAGTGTAATGGCTGCCATTAAAATCCCTCCCCAGCCACCTGTGAAGCATTTACACGGTTTAGCAGTTCTGTTGCCATCAGGTGCAAAGGCAGCTTGTTCATATTGCAAACACCTGCCGGACAACGCCTTTCATACAGGTGCGCCTCATACTCTTCCTTAAACCAGCGCAAAGTGGAAAGCACCGGATTAGGTGCTGCTGCACCAAGCCCGCACAAGGAAGTATCACTGACCATCCGGCAAAGACTGTGCAGATTTTCAAGATCAGTTGCAGTGGCACTGCCATTACAAAATCTGGTGAGCAGGCGGTAGATTTCAATAGTACCAGCGCGACAGGGTACGCATTTGCCGCAACTTTCATCCAGGCAAAACTCCATGAAAAAACGTGCCACATCCACCATGCAGTTTTTATCACCCATCACAATAAGACCGCCTGAACCCATGATGGAACCAAGCTCGTGCAGATGTTCATAATCCATCGGCGTGTCAAGTCGGGAAGCAGGTATGCAGCCTCCGCTTGGTCCTCCGGTCTGGGCAGCCTTAAAGCTGCCGTTATCAGCAATGCCGCCACCAATTTCATATACTATTTCACGCAGACTTATCCCCATCGGCACCTCAATAAGTCCGGTGTTCACCACATCACCGCAAAGTGCAAAAACCTTGGTACCACGGCTTTTTCCGCTGCCTATGGCAGCAAAACCAGCCGGACTGATGTTAAAAATCGCAGGGATATTGGCAAAGGTTTCAACATTACTGATTAAAGTGGGGCAACCCCAAAGACCGGACTGTGCCGGATACGGCGGGCGGATACGAGGCTGACCACGCCTGCCCATAACTGAAGCCAGCAGTGCCGTCTCTTCACCGCAGACAAAGGCACCGGCACCAATGCGGATATCAATCCGGAAACTGAAGTTTGAATCAAGCACACGGCTACCCAGAATACCGTGACGTTCTGCATCACGAATCGCTTTTTGCAAACGTTTTGCTGCAAGCGGGTATTCACCGCGCACATAAATATAACCCTGGTCAGCACCTGTGGCATAACCGGCAATGGCCATCCCTTCAAGCAAACGGTGGGGGTCAGATTCCATAAGCGAGCGATCCATATACGCCCCGGGGTCACCCTCATCACCATTTGCCACCACAAACTTGCGGCTGCTACTACCTTTGTTCACCAACTGCCATTTAAGACCAGTGGGGAAACCGCCACCACCACGTCCGCGCAAACCACTGGCAACCACGCCATCGCAAACCTCTTCAGGGGTCATCTCATGCAAAAGCTGTGCAAGTGCTTCATAACCACCGCTGCCAATGTATTGCCGGATGCTTTCAGGGTCTATCCTGCCGCTGCCGGCAAGCACCATACGCTTTTGACGCGCAAAAAACGGAAAATCAGCAGGCAGCAGATTTGTCTGTGGCACCGGCTTTTCAGCCAGCAATGCTTCAAGCACCAAAACAGCCTGCTGTGGCTTTATCTGCTCATAAACAAGCTCTGCTTCTCCTTTGCGGATTACAGTAAGCAGTGGTCCGCGACTGCAAGGGCCAAGACAGCCTGTACCTGTAAGCTCAAGCTCGGCAGCAAGATTATGTTGATCAATATACTGTTGCAGCGCATTTACAACCGCATAACTGCCTGCTGCCACACAAGGGGTACCGCAACAGACCAAAAGGCGCAGCTTCAGCAAATCACTACGCTGCTGCTCTTTTTCTGCAAGCTCGTTTAGTTCAGCTCTGTTCATCGCTGCCCTCCTCCAACGCCTGCCTTACCAGATTTAAAGTACTTTGAGCAGTCTCTGGTCCATACACATGATCATCAAGAGTAAGCATTGGTGCCAGACTGCAATTGCCAAGGCAACGGGCTGTGCCAAGGGACAGCCTGCCATCAGCCGTGGTCTGACCTGCTTTCAGCTTAAACTCCTGCTCCAGCCTGGTGACTATCTCGCCAGCACCTTTTACATAACAGGCAGTACCGGTGCAGATAATGCAATTATGTTCACCCTTTGGTCGCAGACTGAAGAAATGATAAAAAGTAGCAACACCAAACACCTGACTTTCAGGCAATTTAAGACACAAAGCAATATGTGCCAGCAGCTCGCGGCTTAAAAACCCGAAAGCCTCCTGGGCTGTGTGCAGCACCTCAATCAGAGCATCAGGCTGATATTGCAGCCTTTTCATTGCCCTTTCCACTGTTTTAAGGCGCGGGTCATCGGCAAATGCCATGTTTTCCTGCTGATCAGACATATTTTTACTCCCAAACTATCTGTGCAAAACTCCGGGGGTCTGCTTACCATCATAAAATAATCAGATGCAGTATTTTAAAAGTATAACAAAATACAAAAGATTGAGAAGGCTTACAGGACCACCACCAGATATTATTATTTTGCACTTGACACCAATAAATACACACCCGTATATTGTTATATCCTGATGAGCAATTTAGGCAACAAACAAAACCTGTTGTTTGCCACAAACTCCCGAAATCTTTCACACAAAAATATGCCAGTCTGGTGGAATGGTAGACACAGCAGACTCAAAATCTGCCGGGGGCAACCCTGTTCCGGTTCGAGTCCGGAGACTGGTACCAGAAGTCGTATCAACCGAGTATCGCGAGAGCTCAAAAGCCCTGTAATCACAGGGCTTTTTCTTTTTTAGACTGTCTCACCCTGTATCAAGGAATGTCAGGAAATGTCACTGAAGCTAAAGTTTTTAGGTATAACTTTGGGTATATGGTACGGTATACCTAAAAAATGGTATACCCAAAAAGGAAAAAAAGCAGGGCAGAGGTGACAAACTGCCCCCTCTTGTCAATAATGGACACTCATTTTTCGGGTGAACTTTGTTTTTTGTAGTAATTTTCCTCAAGCTGGGCTGGTGAAGTATAACCTAATCGGGAATGTAATCTTTGCTCATTGCAACCCCGCACAACGCAAAAATCATAGATACGACAGACTCCTGACATTACCTAAAACAAAACAATCTACCTTTTTCTTGCCTGATAAATCCCACAGAGCAGTTCTCCTGCCCAATCGGCAATCGCTACACGGTCGCGTATGGCTTCCGGATTGGGAAAAATACCACCCTCAAGCCCCTCATCCAGCAGCTCCTCCTGATAGTTTTTAACCAGATATCTGTTGAAGATATGCAGGCTTGATATAAGTGCTTCGTGGGCAATTGTTCTGTTTTTATCAAGCCGTTGGGTAATTTCGCGTAGCTCTTCCCCTTCCAGCCGCAGCCTGGCTGTTTTTAGCCTGCTTTCCATCTGCACTACTTTTTCCATATACCCTGCTGCTGCATCAATCAGCTTTTCCAGCAGGTTTACTGCTGTTTCATCTTTGGCAATTATCGCGATTACGGCACTGTACCTTGTCACTTAAATTTACCTCCCTGGTAGTTTTTTCATAACTCATCACACCTGACGGCATGGCAATAAGCTTGCAGAAGTCAGATATATTTTACACATATTGCAACATTGCAAAAGCACACTTACGTTTTTAATTGGTTATGCTGGGTTCAAATCATATACGGAGGTGCGCTATGGAATTTAATAATTTCGGGGATATTCCTGATAGCCACCATAATTTTAATTCACCTTGTGCAGCATTTATACAAGTACTGGCTATTACCTGTCCTTGTAACAAAAAGATGCAAATTTACAGAAGCTGTGATATTGACAGCCATACCATAAGTTAATTAACATAAACAAATTAACCTATGATTATATTTTTGTTGATGTCTGGTACAGACAGGGGATTTCAAGAAACTTTCAGCAGCCTGAACAATCTTTGAAGTATCGGCAATCATTTGGATAGTCATTTTAGATATGTAAACCGCCAGGTTACATATCCTTGCTGTAAATAAATCAGGTTAAATCAAAAAGGAGTATGAATGTGGTTAAGTTTCGTTTGATGGCAGTTGCTTTAACGTTGTTTCTTACGGGGTGCAGTGGAATGGATATGGCTCTGACTAAAGAGCAAGCACAGTTGGACATAAAAAACACTGGGGTGGTGTTAGCTTCTCTGCAAACGTCCAATCAGTACAAGCCAACTTACAAGCCCGACATTAAGTGGGGTAATCCCCCCAGAAATTAGTAGCATTTAAAAGTAGAATTTCCGAGAATAAATGAAGCGGAGATTTTGCAATGAAAAAGTCACGATTTACTGACAGTCAGATTCTGGCCATCTTAAAGCAGGCCG
>JAVERM010000120.1:0-5631 GCA_034007105.1 Trichlorobacter sp. | reverse complement strand
AGCAAGCCAGGCAGCCGTGTATATGTAAATACGGAATCAATACCTGTGGTAAAAAATGGTATTGGTATAGCCATTCTTTCAACTTCCAAAGGTATAATGACCGATGCATCTGCACGTCAGGCAGGCATTGGTGGTGAGTTGCTTTGCACTGTCTGGTAGTAACCTACACGATTTAAAAAGGAGCTAATTCCATGTCACGGATCGGGAAATTACCGATTAACCTCCCTAAGGGTGTTACTGTTACTTTTGAGAACTCGCAGCTTAAAGTTAAAGGTCCAAAAGGGGAGCTTTGCAGAACAGTCAAATCAAATGTTTTGCTGGATATATCGGACACATCAATTCAGGTAAACCGCCATGATGATTCAATTGATTCACGTGCAGCACATGGTCTGGTACGTACCTTGGTAAATAATATGGTTATTGGAGTGACTACCGGTTTTCAGACTGATCTGGAGATCAATGGTGTTGGCTACCGTGCTGAAATAAAAGGCAACGAACTGTTGTTAAACCTTGGCTTTTCACACCAGGTTGTCTACCAACTGCCGGCAGGAATCTCTGTTGATGTAGAAAAAATGACCAAACTGAGCGTTAAAGGTATTGACAAGGAACTGGTTGGTCATACTGCTGCAAAAATCCGCTCTTTCAGAAGTCCTGAGCCTTATAAGGGAAAAGGGATTAAGTATGCTGATGAGAAAATCATCAGAAAAGCTGGTAAAACTGGTAAGAAATAAACTTGTATAATTGCCAAGGAGATTTTCGTGGGAAAAACAGCTCAAAAATCCGTAATACGTGAAAAACGCCGTATACGTGTACGCAAAAAAATACTTGGAACTCCTGAAAGACCAAGGTTGAATGTTTTCAGAAGTGCTAAGCATATTTATGCACAATTAATTGATGATGTGAATGGGGTTACACTTGCTGCAACCTCTTCCACTTCTAAAGCAATATCTTTGGATGGAGCATACACTGGCAATAAGAAGACAGCGTCTGTTGTAGGTAGCTCTATAGCTGCTTTAGCACTTTCAAAAGGGATTAACACTGTTGTGTTCGACAGAAACGGTTTTTTATATCATGGTCGAATTCAATCTCTGGCAGATGCTGCGCGAGAAGCAGGCCTCAAATTTTAATTACTTTTGCTTGCAGGGGAGACAGTAGTGAGTAATATAAATGTTAATGACTTAAACCTCACGGATCGTGTAGTACATATAAGCAGGGTTGCCAAGGTGGTAAAAGGTGGCAGACGTTTCAGTTTTTCGGCACTGGTGGTTGTGGGTGATGCTGAGGGTCATGTGGGATACGGTCTTGGTAAGGCGAATGAAGTGCCAGAGGCGATCAGGAAAGGTGTTGATCAGGCAAAAAAGAATCTTATCAAAGTGCCTGTAAACGCTGACCAGAGCATACCCTACGAAATACTTGGTCACTTTGGTGCTGGCAGGATCCTGATGAAACCAGCATCTCCAGGTACCGGTGTTATTGCTGGTGGAGCTGCCCGTGCAATTTTTGAAGCAGCAGGTATTAACAACATTTTGTCCAAATGTCTTGGAACAAACAACCCTCATAACGTAATTAAGGCAGTATTTGAAGGATTACGTTTGTTAAAGACTCCCGAAGAAATGGCTGCGCGTCGCGGTCTGGTTGAGCAGTCTTAAGACTTTTTAAAATGTTTTATGAAAAAGGATAGTTCTAATGAGTGCAACTATGGATATAACCTTAGTCAAAAGTGTAATTGGTGCTTCTGATAAGCAACGTGCAGTCATTCGTGGGCTTGGACTTCGTAAGTTACAGCAAACTGTAACTTTACAAGATTCTCCGGAAGTACGTGGGATGGTACAAAAAGTCACACATATGGTTAAAGTTAGTTAAATAACGGAGCAAATAATGGAATTAAATAGCTTAAAACCGGCTTTTGGGTCTTCCAAAAACAGAAAACGTGTCGGACGCGGAGTTGCTTCCGGTCATGGAAAAACAGCAACCAAGGGGCACAAGGGGCAAAAGGCACGCTCGGGTGGTAGTGTAAAGCCTGGCTTTGAGGGCGGGCAGATGCCGTTGCAACGTCGCCTGCCTAAACGTGGTTTCCGCTCCTTGAATCCGGTTGAGTATGTAATTATTAATCTTGAACAGTTAAACCAATTTGAATCCGGATTGACGGTTGACCGTGAAATTATGGATAATAATGGTTTGCTAAAAAAATCTGCACTGCCTGTAAAGGTTCTTGCTAATGGCGAGATATCCAAGCCTCTTAACATTAAAGCGGACAAGTTCAGCAAAGCAGCTGTGGCAAAGATTGTTGCTGCTGGCGGCTCTGTAGAGGTGCTTGCAGGTGCTTGATGCCCTTCAAAATATATTCAGAATACCTGAGCTGAAAAAAAGAGTACTTTTTACACTTACCATGCTGGCTGTTTACAGGGTTGGTTGCCATATCCCTACACCAGGCGTGGATGCTGTTGCCCTTTCACACTTTTTCAAACAGGCTCAAGGTACTTTGGTAGGGTTGTTTGATATGTTTTCGGGTGGGGCACTTGAAAGGATGTCGGTTTTTGCTCTTGGCATAATGCCCTACATATCGTCATCAATTATTTTTCAGTTGATGACGGTAGTTGTTCCTGCTATCGAAAAACTTTCCAAAGAAGGTGAGGCAGGAAGGAAGAAGATAACCCAGTATACTCGCTACGGCACGATGATTTTAAGCGTTGTTCAAGGAGCTGGTATTGCCATAGGTTTGGAGACCATGCGTGGACCTGCTGGTGAATTGGTTATTCCCAACCCAGGTTGGACATTCAGGTTAATGACAATTATTACACTCACCGCTGGCACCGCTTTTATAATGTGGCTTGGTGAGCAAATGACCGAGCGTGGTATTGGTAACGGTATTTCGCTGATTATCTTTGCCGGTATTGTGGCACGGATCCCCAGTGCTGCTGGAAACACCTTCAAGCTGGTTAGTAGTGGTAATATGTCACTTTTTGTTTTGCTGCTTGTACTGTCTATAATGATTCTTGTTGTTGCTGCCATCGTTTTTGTTGAGCGAGGTCAAAGACGTTTACCGATTCATTACGCAAAAAGAGTTACAGGGTTAAGGTCTTTTAGTCCACAAACATCACATTTGCCTTTAAAAGTTAATATGGCAGGTGTAATTCCGCCGATATTTGCATCATCAATAATAATGTTTCCTGCAACTGTAGCAAACTTTATTACAGTTCCGGCGGTTCAGAGTTTTGCCAAAATGCTAACCCCGGGGCATTGGCTGTATAATCTCTTTTATGTTGCATTTATAGTATTCTTTTGTTACTTCTATACGGCTATTACTTTTAATCCTGCTGATGTTGCAGAAAATATTAAAAGACATAACGGATATATTCCAGGTGTCAGGCCAGGGCAGGAAACTTCGGATTTTATGGATAGCGTTTTAACTCGCCTGACCTTTGCTGGTGCAATATATATATCTTTGGTTTGCGTATTGCCTTCCATCTTGATCGGAGTAATGAAGCTTAATCTGCCTTTTTATTTTGGGGGTACTTCATTACTGATCGCAGTGGGTGTGGGTATGGATACAGTCTCTCAAGTGGAGTCTCATCTGATTGCCAGAAATTATGAAGGTTTCCTCAAGGGCGTTCGTATTCGTGGCAGAAAGTAGGATGTTTTAATGAATCTTATTTTGTTTGGTCCTCCCGGAGCCGGAAAGGGAACTCAGGCTACTTTTCTTACAAAGCGATTTGACATACCTCAGATATCTACAGGAGATATGCTAAGAGCGGCAGTTAAGGCAGGTACTGCATTGGGATTACAGGCCAAGCAGATAATGGATTCTGGAGGCTTGGTGTCTGATGAAATAGTGCTGGGTCTTGTTGAAGAGCGGTTGTCCCAGGAAGACTGTAATAATGGCTTTATTTTGGACGGTTTTCCACGTACTGCCATCCAGGCCGAGATGCTTTCTGCTTTGCTTGAGCGTATTGCAGGAAAAATTGACGCAGTTATTTTTCTTGAGGTTGACAAAGAGGAGCTTGTAAAGCGTATTTCTGGCAGAAGAAGTTGTCCTAACTGCAACAAGGGGTATCATGTAGAAAACGATCCGCCGCAAACAACAAATGTCTGCGACGTTTGCAATACAGGGCTTGTTCAGCGTGATGATGATAATGAAGTAACGGTTTTACACCGCCTGGGTTTATATGAAAGCCAGACTTATCCTTTAAAAGATTTTTTTGCCAAAGCTGGTCTTGTCAAGGAAATTGATGGAATTGGCGATATAGGTGAAATAGAAACGCGCATAAATCGTGCTTTGGACATATAGTCTTGATTGTACTCAAATCACCTGCTGAAATTCAGATAATGCGTGAAAGCGGTCGGATTGTCGCTGAAGTACATGAACTTTTGAAAGAAAAAATCGCTCCAGGCATTACAACTTTTGAGCTGGAAGAGCTTGCTATTAAAGAAACAAAAAAGCGAAATGCAGTTCCTGCCTTCAAGGGTTATGCCGGTTTTCCGTATGCCTTGTGCTGCTCTCCAAATAGTAGTGTAATCCATGGAATGCCCAATAAAAATCCTTTACGCACTGGGGATATTTTGAGTATAGACTTTGGTGTTCAGTATAAGGGCTATTTTGGTGATTCGGCTTTTACTGTCGCAGTAGGGGATATCAGTCCTGAAGCAGCCAAGCTTTTAACTGTTACCGAACAAAGTCTGTACAATGGTATTGAACATGCTTTGGCTGGTGGCAGACTGTTTGATATATCCTCTGCTGTACAGCAGCATGTTGAAAGTTTTGGTTTTTCTGTGGTTCGGGATTTTGTTGGGCATGGTATTGGCAGAAAGCTTCACGAAGATCCTCGAGTGCCAAATTATGGTGTTGCTGGAAAGGGACTCCGCCTGAAACCTGGTATGGTGTTGGCCATAGAGCCGATGGTGAATCAAGGCGTTTATAATGTAAAGATACTGGATGATGGCTGGACTGTTGTTACATCTGACGGTAAGCTATCAGCCCATTTTGAACACACAGTAGCCATTACCGAGAATGGCCCTGAAATTTTGACATCTGTTTAATTGTTTAGCAGAAAGGTAAGAGTTATGAAAGTTGGAGCTTCAGTGAAAAAAATTTGTGATAAATGTCAGATAGTTAAGCGAAAAGGTGTTGTGCGCGTTATTTGCCCAACTCCTAAGCATTCACAACGCCAAGGGTAGTTGCCAGAGGAGGATTTTAAGTGGCACGTATTGCAGGTATTGACTTACCAAGAAACAAAAGAATCGAAATAGCGCTAACCTATATTTACGGTATTGGTCGCTCTACGGCAAAAAGCATTTTGGAGTCTACGCAAATAGATGTTGCTACGCGTACAGACAAACTTTCCGAGATTGAGATTTCAAAACTAAGGGATGAAATTGATAAAAGCGTGAAAGTGGAAGGTGATTTGCGCAGAGAAGTCTCCATGAATATCAAGAGACTTATGGATTTAGGCTGTTACCGTGGGTTAAGGCACCGTAAAGGTTTGCCTTGCAATGGTCAGCGTACCAAAACCAATGCACGTACACGAAAAGGTCCGGCTCGTACAGTCGCTGGCAAGAAAAAATAAATAAAGATGTAGTCTGGAGGATCTATGGCGGCTCCTAAAAAAGTTGCTCGCAAGAGAAAAGAGAAAA
>JAVERM010000119.1:0-5690 GCA_034007105.1 Trichlorobacter sp. | reverse complement strand
ACTATGCATCAGACTGAAACAGATCCCTTGTATATACTTTTTCCTGCACATCCAGCAGATCCGTTGACAGGCGGTTGGCAATAATAATTGCGCTGCTGCGTTTAAACTCTGCCAGATTATTAATTACCGGTGAGTGAAAAAAGTGCGGTTCTTTCAGAACCGGCTCGTACACAATCACCTGGATACCCTTGGCCTTGATCCGCTTCATGATGCCCTGAATGGCAGAAGCGCGGAAGTTGTCCGAGCCTTCTTTCATCACCAGGCGGTAGATACCGACGGTGGGCGGGACATGGTGACCATTGCTGTCGGTTTGTGGTGGCTGGGTCAGTGCAATACGGGTGATACGGTTAACGATGTCTTCGGCGATAAAATCTTTGCGGGTGCGGTTGGATTCAACAATGGCCTTCATCAGACTGCTAGGGACTTTGTCGTAGTTGGCCAGCAGCTGCTTGGTGTCTTTGGGTAGGCAGTAGCCGCCGTAGCCGAAGCTGGGGTTGTTGTAGTGGTCGCCGATGCGTGGGTCCAGCCCAACTCCTTCGATAATCTGGCGTGTATCCAGTCCATGCATGGCAGCGTAGGTGTCCAGCTCGTTGAAGTAGGCAACACGCATGGCAAGATAAGTATTGGCAAACAGCTTGATGGCTTCGGCTTCGGTGCTGTTGGTGAAAAGTACCGGCACATCTTTTTTAATCGCCCCCGCCAGCAGCAGATTGGCAAAGGTTTGCGCCTGTGCCGATTGCTCGCCAACGATGATGCGGCTGGGGTAGAGGTTGTCGTGCAGAGCCTTGCCTTCGCGCAGAAACTCTGGCGAGAAGATGATGCGCAGGTCCGGGTGTTGTTGCTTGAGCTTTTCCGTATAGCCCACCGGTACCGTGGACTTGATGATGATAACTGCTGCTGGATTGATTTGTGCGACGGTGGCAACCACGGCTTCGATGCTGCTGGTGTCAAAGTAGTTGCTTTTCGGATCGTAATTGGTCGGGGTGGCGATGATGACGAATTCGGCGTTTTTGTAGGCTTCCTGTTTATCCAGTGTAGCGCGGAAGTTGAGTTTTTTATTTGTCAGAAAATCACTGATTTCAGCGTCTTCAATGGGGCTGATGCCCTGATTTAGCAGTTCTACTTTTTCTGCAAGCAGGTCGATGGCAGTGACTTTGTTGTGTTGTGCAAGAAGTACTGCGTTGGATAGCCCTACATAACCGGTGCCGGCAACGGTGATTTGCATATTAAGCATGCTTCCTTTCATCAGAAAATGTTTTGCCACACAAAATAACAGCATAACAATATAGGTAACTGGATAATATGTCGTCAATCTTTTACCTGGATGGTAGCAGCAACATAAAATGTGTCACTCAACGCTATTTGTGTGTTACAAAATGTCCCACATCATTTTAATGCACATTTTCAGAAGCCTGCCGGACTCCCAGGGAAGGATAACTGTTACCATGTTACGAAAAATATCGGTCAGCATATCTGTCAGTTCATTGTTTTTTACAGCTTTGGCTGGTGCAGCAGAGCAGAACCTGTCTGAAATAGAGGTGACTGAAGAGCGTTACATTGCCCCCACACGGCAGATGGATGAAACTGTGTATACCGGCAGCGAAATCAGCAAAAAAGGGATTGAGCTTCAAGGCAGCAAAGCCAAAAGCAGTGTTTACGAAGCTGTCAGCCAACTGCCCGGAATCACATATGAAAACTCGGATAGTAACGGTCTGGCAGTTGAGCAGGGCAGTTTCCGCAGCCGTGGCGTAAAAGGTATGCTTGGCGCACTTACTGTGGAAGGTATACCCAGCTATGGCGGCAACCCGATAGGTCCCCGTGATTATCTTTATGATCTGGAAAATATTTCTGGCATTGCGGTTTATAAAGGGGCAATGCCTGCTGATCTTGGTACTGGTGTTGGCTCGCGGGGCGGTGCCATTGTGCTTCACCCTGATTGGCCGCACCAAAAACCTGGCGGACAGATCAGCCAGGGGGTTGGCAGCCGTAATTATCACCGTACTTTTTTGCGTCTTGATTCCGGTGCTTTGCCTGTCACGCAAACAAAGCTTTCCGGCTCATATTCCTTTAGTCAGGCAAATAAATGGCGCGGTGCTGGTGAACTTGGTCCTCGCCATAACTTTAACCTCGCACTTTCACAGCAGCTGGGCAGTAACACAGATTTAAAGCTTTCCTACAACTATAACTCCATTGATCAGGATCTGTACCGTCCGCTCACCTTTGCTGAAACCAGGGATTTAAAAGCCAACTACCGCAAAGACTATAATGTGCTGCTTACAGGTAACGCCACAGATGACATCAATTACTACAAATATAACCACGGCAGGTTTTTAAACCGCGATTTTATGGCAATTTTAAACTCAACGCCGCTTGAAAACCTGCGCTTAACCCTGAAGCCGTACTATTCGGTTGAAGATACCGAAATCCTGCAAGGTAATGCTGCCAACAAAAAAGTACAAAAACGGACACGGGATATTGAACGGGGCGGTTTTATTGCAGAAAGCAGCTATGGCACAGAAAAACTTAAAGGAGTGTTGGGTTATCATTTTGAAGTAGGCACCATGAATATCTACAACCAGAATTATGATCCCAAAGGTGGCGGTCTTGATTACAAAGGCTATGGTGTTTTCGGCAGCAGTGGTACCAACTATATCAACAGCCCTTACCTTAAATTTTCCGGTAAAATCGACAGGTTAAGCTGGCAGGTCGGACTTAAATACTTTAACTACGCAGAAGCAGCCAGCAAGGGATACACCAGCTCGCCGTCAGATTTTGCACTAAACCCTGCTGCTGATCTTGACCGTAAATCACGACGTTATGACATCTGGCTGCCAACTGTCGGTGCATCATATGAAGTTAATGATAACATACAGTTGCATGCTTCATATGGTCGTAACTTCATCCGCCCGTATTCCTATATGCCCCTTGTAAATGCCTATAACAACAACCGTGCTGCCTTTAAACAGCAGGGTATTACGCTTAATAACCTGTTTAATGGCTATAAAATGGAAGAATCGGATGATATTGATTTTGGCATCCGTTACAGGGGAGATATTTTTGAAATAGCACCCACCTTTTTCTTTGGCTGGCACCGTAACCTGCTCACCACAGTATCTGATCCACGGGTGATGTCTGCCGGCAATCCGGTACGTTATCAGCAGAACATTGCTAAAGCCATCGGCTATGGCATTGATACCGAGATTTCAGCCTATATTACTGATTATCTGACAGTTTTTGCCAACCCCACCTGGACCAGGCTTACCTATGATGGTGATGCTTATTTTCAGGGTGTAAAGCTTGCAGGTAAAGGCAGGCAGGTGGTGGATACACCGGAATGGATGCTTAAAACTGGACTGATTTTAAAGCTGGGTGATTTTGAGATTGTGCCCAAGCTACGTTTTATCGGCGATCGGTACGGAGATCTGGAACATAAAGAAAGAATCGGCAGCTACACAGTTGCCGACCTTGCCATTAACTACACCAGAAAAAATATCTGGCGGATGGCACAGCTTAAAGTGGGGCTTGAACTTACCAACCTGACCGACAGGCGTTACGTTGCGGTAATCAACTCGGCAGATGATGCCATTGCTGGCAGCACCGGCTATTATCAAGGTGCGCCGTTTACAGCCATAGCCACGGTAGGCGTTGAGTTTTGATTTTAATAGGGCATGGCACGCCATGCCCGTACAAACAATTTTCGTTGTTTCATGTTTTATTGTAGGGGTACGGCGTGCCGTGCCCAAAGTATTCATAAAAAATAAAAGGTAAACATAAAAATGGACAGACAGGACTGGCAGCGTTGCATTGATTTTCACGGGCATTCATGCCCTGGTCTGGCGATGGGATTTAAAGCAGTGGAAGCGGCAGCCAGGCATTTGAACCTTCAGTTCTCAAAGGATGAAGAGCTGCTTTGCGTGACTGAAAACGATGCCTGCGGTGTGGATGCCGTGCAGGTTTTAACCGGTTGCAGCATGGGCAAAGGTAACCTTGTTTACCGCAAGCGGGGCAAAATGGCTTTCAGTTTTTTCAAGCGAGCAACTGGTGAGAAGATAAGGGTAGTGCTTAAAAAACAATTTCCAAGGGATGGAGATCGTCAGCAAATACAGGAAATGATTTTAAACAGTGATCCCGATGACCTGTTTGCCTGCAAAACACCGCAGTTTACGCCACCGGAAACTGCTCGCATGTTTACCAGCATTATCTGTGAAAACTGTGGTGAATCAGCCGCAGAACACCTGATCCGGCTGCATGAAGGTAAAAAACTGTGCCTTGATTGTTTCAGCGGGTATTCACGGGGATGGTGAGAAAGGGGCTGTTATTAGCCGTTATTTTCCTGCTGCTGTCCGGCAGCCTTTGCTCGGTCTTTGCTGATACTGCTGCGCACACCGTGGTTGATCAGCTTGGGCGCAGGGTTAGCTTGCCTGCCAAGGTAGAGCGGATTATCCCCCTTGGCGGTGCAACCCGTCTGGTGGTTTACGTTCAGGCGTTTGATCTGGTGGTTGGGGTGGAAGCCATGGAGACCAGCCAGCCGGTCTCAGGCGGCAGGCCGTACAACCTGGCTATCCGCAAACAGGCTGAAAACCTGCCGGTGGTGGGGGAGGGGAAACAAAAGCCGATCAATGCAGAGGCGGTTTTGGCACTAAAACCTGATCTTCTGATTATCGGTGGCACTGACCGCGCCCAGGCAGATTATCTGGCACGGCTTACCGGTATACCGGTGCTGGCACTGGATTACGGTGGTTTGGGAGTGTTAAAACTTGAGCAGATAAGCGATGCCTTCGTGTTGCTTGGCAAAGTACTTAAGCGGGAAAAGCGTGCAAAGCAGCTGGTTGATGAGCTTGTCAGACAAAAACAGGAGCTTGCAAAACGGCTTGCCAATGTAAAAGCTTTGCCGGTTTATGCAGGTGCGGTCAGCCAGCGGGGGGCACAGGGCATCACCTCCACTGATACGGATTATTACCCCCTTGAAATAAGTGGAGCGCGCAACCTTGCCAAACAGCTGGGGCAAAAAGGGCATTTTTTTATTGATAAAGAACAGCTGCTGGTCTGGAATCCGCCTTTTATGTTGATTGACGCTGGCGGTGCTGCATTGGTAAAGCAAGATTACAGGATTAACAAAGGTTTTTATCAGCAACTGAATGCAATTAAAAACAGGCAGGTATATCAGACCTTGCCTTACAACTATTACCACACCAATCTGGAACTTGCCCTTGCCAATGGTTGGTATGTTGCCAAACTGCTGCACCCGCAACGATTTACGGATATTAACCCTGCCACCAAAACCGATGAGCTGTGCAGCTTTTTTAATGGCATTACCTGTTATCAACAATTGCAGCAGGAGTTTGGCGGTTTTGGACGGCTGAAGTTTGAGTAAAACCATACATGTGACGGTGGTGGGATTATCCGAATAAAGAACAAACTATATAGATAAATGACCAACAATCCTGATAATCATCTGCATACAATATCTGCCGGTTACCATAGCCGTATACGCAAACGGCTGCTGATATTGTCTGCCCTGCTGTTTTTATTGCTGCTTGCTGTGCTGCTTTCCCTGCAAATCGGTTCTTACCAGTTACAACCTATCCTTATATTACAATCACTTTTTGGTATTTGTGATGAACCGCTGACCAATCATCTGATCTGGAAAATCCGTTTACCCCGCACAATTGCTGCGCTGCTTGCCGGTG
>JAVERM010000118.1:0-5760 GCA_034007105.1 Trichlorobacter sp. | reverse complement strand
TTTATGATAATAATTTGTAGATTTTTGCATACTTTTTATCCAGTTCATGGAGGACGCTTTGAATCAATTTTATAAAAACCTGGCTCTTTGGCTGATTATCAGTCTGATGATGATCATGCTCTTCAACATGTTTCAAAAACCCCGCACAGTGGAAGATCGGCTTAATTTCAGCGAATTTATGTCCCTTGTTGAAGATGGTAAAATCAACACGGTTATTCTGCAAGGCAACGATGTAACAGGCAAATATATTGATAAAGAAGGCAAGGAAAAGCAGTTTCGCTCTTACAAGCCCACCTTTGATGCTGATCTGACCAAAAAACTGCTGGAAAGCAAAATCACTATCCAGGCAAAACCGGAAGAAGAACATTTTTCATGGTTTTCCATATTTATCTCCTGGTTTCCGCTGCTTTTGCTGGTGGGTATCTGGATATTTTTCATGCGTCAGATGCAGATGGGCGGTGGTAAAGCCATGTCCTTTGGTAAAAGCCGTGCCAAGCTGCTGACCGAATCACAGGTAAAGGTAACCTTTACAGATGTTGCCGGCATTGAAGAGGCAAAGGAAGAACTGCAAGAAATAATTGCGTTTTTAAAGGAACCCAAAAAATTTACCGCATTGGGCGGTAAAATACCTAAGGGTGTGCTGCTGGTGGGTCCTCCCGGCACAGGAAAAACATTGCTGGCAAGGGCAGTGGCTGGCGAAGCAGGCGTACCGTTTTTTTCCATCTCCGGCTCTGATTTTGTGGAAATGTTTGTGGGGGTTGGTGCCAGTCGTGTACGTGATCTTTTCTTGCAGGGGAAAAAGAGTGCGCCCTGCATTATATTTATTGACGAAATTGATGCCGTTGGTCGTCACCGCGGTGCCGGCATGGGTGGTGGTCATGATGAGCGGGAACAAACCCTTAACCAGCTGCTTGTGGAAATGGACGGCTTTGAATCCAGTGAAGGCGTTATTCTGATCGCTGCAACCAACCGTCCCGATGTACTGGATCCGGCACTTCTACGTCCCGGACGCTTTGATCGCCAGGTGGTTGTGCCAAGACCGGATGTAAAAGGACGTGAGCAGATTCTGACTGTACATGCCAAAAAAGTACCACTTACACCAGAAGTTGATCTGGCTGTTATCGCACGTGGCACCCCTGGATTTTCCGGTGCAGATCTTGCCAACCTTGTAAACGAGGCAGCATTACTGGCTGCACGGCAAGACAAGGCAAATGTTGATATGAAAGACTTTGACAGTGCCAAGGACAAGGTTTTGATGGGTGCTGAAAGGCGCAGTATGGTGATTGCTGATGAGGAAAAAAACAGCACTGCCTATCACGAGGCTGGTCATACGCTGGTGGCAAAAATGGTACCTGGCAGCGACCCTGTACACAAGGTATCCATCATTCCTCGCGGACGTGCCCTTGGTGTCACCATGCAACTGCCCATTGAAGACAAACACAGTTACAATCGTGAGACTTTGCTGGGTAAAATAGCTGTACTGATGGGCGGCCGTGCTGCTGAAGATCTGATTTTCAACACCTTTACCACCGGTGCAGGCAATGATATTGAACGCTCCACTGAACTGGCACGCAAGATGGTCTGCGAATGGGGTATGAGTGATCTGATGGGACCTGTATCCTTTGGTAAAAAGGATGAATCAATCTTCCTGGGTCGCGATATGGCGATGCACAAAAACTTCAGTGAAGAAACAGCCCAGAACATTGATAATGAAATCAAACGGATTGTTGATGAAAGCTATGCACGCGCCCTGAATATCCTGAAAGATAATCAGGAGGCACTGCACCGCCTGGCTAAATGTCTGGTGGTAAAGGAAAACCTAAGCGGCAATGAAGTGGATGAAATCATTGCTGGTACTGCTCCCGAATGCGTAGCTATTCCAAAAACATCAACTGATGATCATCTAGCTGAAAACAGTGAAGCAATAAAACCGGTGGATCTTCAGGCATAACTATAAAATGCTAAGAATTTTGCATCTGCAAACACCGCAAGCTGCCGAAGCAGAATTAAAACGGATCGGTACTGACCCTGCCGGCATTGCAAGGATGCTACCCAAACTGGATTTCAAACCAATACTGGTTAAAAATCTGGCTGCTGCTGCTGCCAACATCGTTAAACAGGATATGCTCTCCCTGGGAGGCGATGCAGCAGTGGCAAGGGGTACTGTCAATTGCAGTATTAAAACCACAGACCTGCTGCTGATTGCCAACCAACGCCAACTAACCCGCCTTTGTCGCAAACTTAAATCACAACCCTTTGGACTGGCAGCTCTGTCAAAAGAGCTGCAAAATCTGCTGGATACCCAAAACCACCCACACAATTACTGGCAAACCTCCAGAAGAAAACTGTTGCTGGATAAACCGCTGGTAATGGGTATCCTTAACCTGACACCTGATTCATTTTCAGATGGCGGATGTTTTAACAGCCTTGATAAAGCAATGGCTCATGCCCTGCGGATGGAGGATGAAGGTGCTGATATTATTGATATCGGTGCGGAAAGTACCCGTCCTGGTGCAGCACAGGTTTCAGCGAAAGAAGAGCTAAGCCGCCTGTTACCTGTACTTGAGCTGCTGTCCAGCCGCTTGCAAATTCCCGTTTCTGTAGATATCTGGAAAGCTTCTGTTGCAGATGCAGCCTGCGCAGCAGGTGCTGAAATAATAAATGATATCAGTGGCTTTACCTTTGATCCGGACATGGCAACCACCATCAGCCGACACAAAGCCGGCACAGTTTTAATGCATACACGCGGTACACCGCAAACCATGCAGATGAACACAAGTTATGATGATCTGATGGGCGAGCTGGTCTCTTTACTATCCTCGTCTGCACAAAAGGCGATCGATGCCGGCATTGCTCCTGAGCAGATTGTGCTGGACCCGGGCATAGGCTTTGCGAAAAACCTTGATGGAAACCTTGAGATACTCCGCAGGCTTAAGGAGCTGACATCCATCGGTTATCCGATAATGGTCGGGTGTTCACGCAAGGCTTTCATCGGAACAGTACTGGATAAAAAAGAACCTGGAGAGCGTATTTTTGGAACCGCTGCTGCTGTAGCAATGGCTGTGGCTTCAGGTGCCAAAATCCTGCGGGTTCATGATGTTGCAGCCATGTCTGAAGTGGTACGCATGGCCAGTGCAATATGTAAGCCTGACTTTGTGTCAGGGTAAACCAGGGAGACAAACAAAATGGAAAAGCTGTTTGGAACTGATGGAGTGCGGGGCGTAGCCAACATTCACCCTATGACCGTTGAAACAGCCATGAACATTGGCAGGGCAGCGGCATATATATTTAAAGGCAAACATAAACGCCGGCACCGTATAATCATCGGCAAGGATACCAGGCTTTCGGGATATATGCTTGAAAGTGCACTGGTTGCCGGAATCTGTTCAATGGGGGTTGATGTGTTGCAGGTTGGACCATTGCCTACGCCCGGGATTGCCAATATCACACGCACCATGCGTGCCGATGCCGGTGTGGTAATCTCTGCCTCCCACAACCCTTTTCAGGATAACGGCATCAAGATTTTTTCAGCCGACGGCTTTAAACTGCCAGATGAGCTGGAAAATAAAATTGAGGAGCTGATTAAAAACGGGCAACTGGACGCACTGCGCCCCACAGCCCATGAAGTGGGCAAGGCTTACCGGATTGTGGATGCCCAGGGACGCTATATTGTTTCGCTTAAAAACACTTTTCCTGTCAACATGGATCTTTCCGGCTTGAAGATAGCACTGGATTGCGCCAATGGTGCAGCTTACAAAGTAGCCCCTGCTGTTTTTGAAGAACTTGGTGCAGAAGTAATTTCCCTTGGTGTAAAACCCAATGGAACCAACATAAATGCCGAATTTGGCTCACTTTATCCGGAAGTAATCAGTAATGCTGTCAAAGCCAACAATGCAGATATCGGTATTGCACTGGATGGTGATGCTGACCGAGTTATTGTCTGTGATGAGCATGGCAATGAAGTGAACGGCGACCAGATTATGGCAATCTGTGCCCTTGAAATGTTGTCACAAAACAGGCTGAACAAAAACACACTGGTAACCACTGTAATGAGCAACATGGGGCTTGATATCGCCATGCGCCATGCCGGTGCCAGTGTTGTCAAAACCGCTGTTGGTGATCGTTATGTGGTGGAGGAGATGCGCAGATCAGGCTACAACCTTGGTGGTGAGCAATCTGGACACCTGATTTTCCTTGATTGCAGCACCACCGGCGATGGTGTTCTGGCAGCCTTGCAGCTGCTGGCAATTATGCAGCGCAAGCAGAAACCGTTGTCAGAACTGGCAAAAGTAATGACTGCCCTGCCCCAGATACTGGTTAATGTGCAGGTTAAGCAGCGTACCGATATCATGAAAATCCCTGTTATTGCCAAAGCCATAAATAATGTTGAACAAAAACTTGGCAATAACGGTCGTGTGCTGATCCGCTATTCCGGCACCGAGCCATTGTTGAGGATTATGATTGAAGGAACTGACCAGGGTGAGATAGCAGCATGGGCAAACGAGATAGCAGCCCTGGTGCAAAAAGAGATAGGAGCGTAAAAATGGCTAAACTTGGTCTTAATGTTGACCATATTGCAACAGTACGCCAGGCAAGGGGCGGTGTTGAACCTGATCCGGTAATTGCTGCTGCCATTGGCGAACTTGCCGGAGCAGAAGGGATTACAGTACACCTGCGGGAGGATCGCCGTCATATTCAGGAGCGTGATCTTGAAATATTGCGGCGTACAGTGCAAACCAAACTTAATCTGGAGATGGCTGCCACCGCTGAAATGATTGCCATTGCCAGCAAAGTGAAGCCGGAGCAAGTTACCTTGGTGCCGGAAAAGCGGGAAGAACTGACCACAGAGGGCGGTCTTGATGTTATTGGCAACTTTGAAACCGTTGCAGATGCGGTACAGAAGCTAAAGCAGGCTGATATTGTTGTATCAATTTTCATTGACCCTGATCCGGAGCAGCTTAAAGCTGCATCCAGAACAGGAGCCGAAGCTGTTGAAATCCATACCGGTAAATATTCGGGACTTAAAAAAACAGCAGAAGTACAGGCAGAGTTAAAGGTTATCAAACAGGCTGTAACCATTGGCAATGAACTGGGGCTGTCTGTATATGCCGGACATGGGTTAAATTATCTGAACATTTTGCCCCTTGTCACCATGCCTGGTATTGAAGAGTTTAACATTGGTCACAGCATCATCTCACGGGCAATGTTTGTCGGGCTTGATCAGGCAGTGCGGGAGATGTTAGCCCTGATCAGGCAGAAATAAACCCTCAACAAAATCAACTGTCTCGGGATTGCAAAAAGAATCCCGGGACAGCACTTCCACCAACCGTCTGGCAGATTGCTGCTGCCCCCCTTGCACCATCTTGGTGACCACCTGATGCACAAAGCCACCAAACTCAATATTACTGTCCCTTAAGTCTTTAAGTTGCTGCAATCCTTCGTTTTGCTCATTGCCAAGCACCATTAAAAAACCTTCCAGAAGTGACAACGTAGGATAATCCGGATTTTCGGGAATAAACCTTTCCAACAACTGCTGTGCGGCAACAAATTCGCCAAGTGCCATCTGGCAGATGGCTACATTAACAGCTGCTTCACGGTAATTATCACGTAATTTCAACGCCTTACAGCCTGCATCAAGCGCGTCTTTAAACATCCCTTTTTCCAGATAACTGTAACCGATGTTAAACCAGGCAAGGTAAGAATCCGGATCAGTTTGCAGTGCCTTTTGCCATAAATCTATTGCTTCATCAAAATACTTCA
>JAVERM010000117.1:0-5765 GCA_034007105.1 Trichlorobacter sp. | reverse complement strand
GGCGCATCTGGCCTTTTTTACGAGATCGACGTATTGATGCTTATCAGGATATTTTACGCAGATACATAGACTAAGTTTAACTATTACTTGAAAGGTAGAAGATGAAAATCTCCAAGTCTGAAATACCCTACCACAGCCATCTGGAAGCGGTTTTTCATGCCATAGCTGCCGGTGTTATCTGGTTTAATCAAAACGGAGTTATCACATCCTTTAATCGCACTGCCCTTGATCTGCTGGGTTATAGCGAGGAAGAACTAACAGGTCGCAATATTTTAACGCTGTTTTCCAGAAGCAACGAGCAGGAATCAGAATTAACACTTGAATACCTGCTTGATCTGGATGGAGGTAACAGCCACAGAATAAACAACCTGCTTGGCAGGTGTAAAAACAATACTGATTGCCACCTTGATTTGTTGATCAGCCAATATGGTGAACAGACTTCTGATACATATATGGGTATTATTCACGATACTTCAGAACTGAAAATGTCAGAGCATGAACTATCTTTGGCTGCCAAAGTATTTGAGAACATGAGCGAAGCAGTAATCATAACCGATGCTGAAAACAACTTTGTGTCTGTTAATCCAGCATTTACCAAAATGACTGGCTACACCCAGGATGAGATACTTGGTAAAAATCCTTCTATAATGTCATCAGGGCAACATGATGCTGAATTTTACCAACAGATGTGGGATGAAATTATAAAAAACGGTTACTGGCAGGGTGAAATATGGAACCGTCGCAAGAATAACGAGATATATCCAAAATGGCTAAGCATTGTTGCTGTACAGGATAGTAACAACAAGATACAAAACTACATAGCTGTATCATCTGATATATCTGAACGTAAAGCTGCTGATGAACGTATCCATTTTATGGCACATTATGATGCACTTACAGGCTTGCCTAACCGCGTCCTGTTGCACGACCGTTTATTGCAAGCTATTTTACATGCAAAACGTAAAAACACCAAAGTAGCAATACTTTTCCTTGATCTGGATCGTTTTAAAATTATCAACGATACTTTAGGGCACAGTGTTGGTGATCTTTTGCTGCAAGCTGTTGCAAAACGGTTGCAAAAATGTGTCCGTGCAACCGACACTGTTGCACGCATCGGCGGCGATGAATTTATTATTGTGCTAAACGACCTTGTGGATTCTGATCTGGTGGGCAAAGTAGCTCAAAAAATTATGACTACCATTGCAGAATCTTTTTTAATTAGAGAACAGGAGCTGCACACCACCACCAGCATCGGTATCAGCCTCTTCCCTGCCGATGGCGTTGCCAATGAAGAGCTTATCTCCAATGCTGATGTTGCCATGTACCGTGCAAAGGAAAACGGTAAAAACACCTATCAGTTTTTCACCTCTTCCATGAACACCAGTTCTTACGAACGACTAACAGTGGAAAACAAGTTAAGACGGGCACTTGAAAGGCAAGAGTTCATCCTTCACTATCAACCGCAAGTTGATTCAGGAACTGGTAAAATCATTGGCGCAGAGGCATTGGTACGCTGGCAAAACCCTGAAATAGGGCTGGTACCGCCAGATATGTTTATCTCCCTTGCTGAAGAAAACGGTCTGATTGTACCGATTGGAGAATGGGTCTTAAGGGAAGCCTGCCGTCAAAATGCAGAGTGGCAAAAGCTGGGGTTACCAAAACTGACTGTGGCAGTGAACCTTTCTGCCATGCAGTTCCATCAGAAAAACCTGACAGATATGATTGCTGAGGCACTGAAAGAAACCGGACTGCACTCAGACTGGCTGGAGCTGGAAATCACGGAAAGTGGCATTATGAAGCACGGCAATGCTATCTCCACCTTAAATGAACTGCGGGATATGGGCATTAAACTTTCTATTGATGATTTTGGTACCGGTTATTCAAGCCTTAGCCACCTGAAGAAGTTTCCGCTTAACAAGCTGAAGATTGATAAGTCATTTGTGGATGATATTACTACAGACCATGACGATGCAGCCATTGCTTCTGCCATTATCAGCATGGCAAAAAGCCTGCATCTTAAAGTAATTGCTGAAGGTGTGGAGAACAAGGAACAACTTGCATTTCTGCAAAGTCAGGGCTGTTATGAGATACAAGGTTATTTTTTCAGCAGACCTTTACCGGCAAAAGACTTTAAACTTTTTGTTGAACAATGGAATAGCAAGCCCCTGATATAACAAGACTAAAATTATTACAAGGGCAGTCACATAGCTGCCCTTATCGTAAGTTTTCAGTACTGTTTCTTGCGACCGTTATACCAAAGTATAAAAATAAAAAACGGCAGTAAAAATGAAAGTAGCCCCCACAAAAAAGCATTCTTGCCCTGCTTGTGGGCAAGTACAGCCCCGACAACGCCAGGGATAGCCATATAAAACAGAATAAACAGATACTCATTAAGCCCCATTAATTTTTACCCCGCCTGTGATTTCTTGAATTGTTGTGCAAGCAATGATTGCAATCTGGTGATAAAGGAAAATATCTTTTTGATCAAGCTGATTTCAGTTTCAGACAGTTCCCTGATATCAATCAAATTACCAGCAGATAATCCTTTTTCCAACAGATCAACCTGATTACGATAACGTAACCCCATTAACTGGCTGTAACCAAAAAGTACTTCACGCAACTCCCTCTCGCTTAACACCCCTTCTCTACAGAGCAGCTTCAATCTTTCAACCGTATTATTGGTTTCAAGCTGATGATAAAGTGCAAAAATTCTGGCAAACATGACAATCGGTGTGACCGCATACTTAAGATCAAACAGCTCTTGTCCATCCTTTTTTTCTGTAGCAATGCTGCCGGTGATTTTTACTGCTGATTTAAAACCCAGCACATTTTCGGCAAAATTGTAGAAAAACAGCGGCTTATCCCCAACTGTACGGTTAATATGCCGACGTAATTCCTCTGCCAGAGCAAAATCACCATACATGGGACGGAAATCAAAAAATATGGAAACATCCAGGATATTCTGGGGGTCAGGAACATCCACCCAGCTACTGACATATTTTTTCCAGGTGGATAACGGTGCGCACCAACGCGGATTTTTTGCCATTACATTGCCACGGCAATGGCTAAATCCGGCGTTATGCAGCGCATCGCAGATTATTGTGGCAAGGCGCAGGAAATACCCCTGCACTTCTGCTGCCTGTTCCTCCGGAACATCCTGATAAATAATGGCATTATCCTGATCTGTTTCAAGGGTTTGCTCTTGCCTACCCTCACTGCCAAGGACAATAAATGTAAAGGGTACGGGTGGCTCGCCCAGCTCTTTAATGCCCAGGTTTATGATTTTGTCAGTTATCCTGAAAGAAACAGATGCAATCAGGCTGCCGATGGTTGCGGGCTGAATCTGCTGCAAAATTAAAGGACGAGCAATGGTAATAATCTGCTGGAAATAATTTTGCAGCTCTTCCAGTGATGAAATATTGTCAATTCTTTGCTCTATGGTCTGTTTACTGTGACAAAAAGCTGCTGTCAGATCAGATAAACGTAAAATACCAACCAGGTTATTCTGCTTATCTCTCACCAGCAGATGTTTTACCTGCTGTTTTGCTGCCAGCATTAAAGCCTCATTTAAAAGTGTGTCAATGTTGATGGTGTTTACTGGTGCGGTCATAATCTGGTAAAGAGGTGTTTGCGGTGCCAGCTTGTTCAGCAGTACCCGTTTTCTGATATCTGCAAAGGTTACCACTCCCAACAGTTCATTATTATCGCCAGTTACAGAGATAATTTCGCAGTTTTTGCTAATCATGGTTGTTTCGGCACTGGCAACAGTTTCGTGCATATTTGCGGTGCAAAGTTTACCTATAAAACGACTTACCGGCTGCTCCAGAAACATCCCTGACAGTTTAATATCAGTAATCAAGCGGTCAGTTTCCTGTTGCAAGAAAAGCTTTCTGGTTACATCTTCAACAATCCCTTCACAAATCACCTGTCCTGCCTCTCCAGCCACGGCAACCAAAGACAAGGCAACTTTAAGTTCATCGCCATTTTTACGTTTTAAAGCAAGTTCTGCTTCGTTAATCCTGCCATCAGCAAGCAACATTCTGTGGAACTTCCTGCCCAGCCCACGACCGGCAAACAGTGCCAGTACCGGCAACCCTTTCAATTCGTCAGCAGAGTCATAACCAAGCAGTGTTCTGCTTTTTTCATCCAGCTCAACAATTTTACCCTTGCTATCCAGCACTAATCTTAATTGTGCCAGCCCAAAGCTGCTGATCAGTCCTTTATAGTCATCAGTAGATAAGTGCAAAGGTTCTTTGGTGGTGACATCTTTTAGAATCAAAATGGTGCCGTTACGCTCAGAAATGGCAAAAGGAGATATGGTAACCAGCATCTCCCGTTGTTCATGTTGGTTATTACGCAAAACAAGCTCATATTGCCCTTCTTCAGGCAGCTCACCATGTAAAATGCTTGTTGAATTATCCTGATTTTCAGGCAGCAGAAATGACGGTTTTTGATCTATCAGATCATTGGCAGAAAAACCAAGCAGTTGTGTAACCCGATCATTTACAAAGGTAATCCGGTTATCCAGCACCATTAAAAGCCCTTCAGTGGCTGCCTGCACCAAAGTGCGGTACTTTTCCATTGATTCAAGCAGGTCTTTTTCTGCAGCCAGCCTTGCTTCTTCAATTTTGATGGTCTGCTGCATAATCACAGACAAAAGCAGCACCATCACAAGCGAAATTGCCAAAGAAATTAAAATAAGATTGTGGGTTAAAGAGCGGATGTTTTTTTTCACATCCTCAACATAAATGCCGGTGCCAACAATCCAGCCCCATGGTTCAAATCCCTTTACATAGGATAATTTGGGCACAATATGCTGTGAGTCATCTTGCCACTGCCACATATAATCAACATATCCCTCACCATGCTCCTTAACCACCTGTACAAAATCCAGAAACAACTTTTTGCCGTGGGAATCACTGAACTGCTCCAGACTTTTGCCTTGCAGGTCACTGCGGTAAGGGTGCATCACCATATTGGGGTGCAAATCCGATATCCAGAAATAATCCTTATGTTCGCCACCGTAACGCAGATGCAAAATCTGCTCCACCGCCTGCTTTTGTGCTTCGCTGCGGCTCATCAGCCCCAGCTTTTCCCTGGATTCAAACTCCTCAAGCACACTTATTGCGGTGTTGGTCAGCTCTTTAATCATTACCCGTTTTTCATCCATAATCGAAACCCTGAAACGTGGGATGATTATCAGAAAAATGGTAAGTATAAACAGCAGGATAGTTACCATGGTTGGCAGCAGGATTTTGGTGGTAAAATCACGCTTGCGCTTTTTGACAACAGTGATTGAATAATCAGATTTGCTCATATGTTACGCCCCGTTTTTACCGTAATTAATACATAGTAAATACAAGAAAAGGGCTGAAATTACTGCCATCAGCCCTTTAAAACTTTCCATATGACTGCTAAGAGACATAAACCTTTACAGGCTAGAACTGGGTCATTTCCTGGCGTACCCGTATAGTTTCCTGTTCAAATCCGGCAAACACACGCATACCAAGTTTAAACTCTGCCCAGAACTCGCCCCATTGTGAAGGTGCTTTTTCTTCAGCAGTTGCCGGCTGCTTGAGTTCAGCAAGGAAGATGGTCATGGCAGCACCCACCAGCAGCAATATGCCGGCAAGCATGAAGGATTTGCCAAGACCACCAGGTTGGGCAGACAGCATTTCCGATACTTTACCCATTACAAAACCACCCACACCCCAGGCAGTAAACAGCACACCGTAGTTAAGACCGTAGTTTTTGGAGCCCCAGTA
>JAVERM010000116.1:0-5770 GCA_034007105.1 Trichlorobacter sp. | reverse complement strand
GTTTACACCGGATCGCGCCCGTTCTCCTGTCTCCATCCTTTCCGGCGGTGAGCGGAACAGGCTTTTGCTGGCCAAACTGTTTGCCAGACCTGCAAATTTTCTGGTGCTGGATGAACCGACCAATGATCTGGATGCAGAAACTCTGGAGCTTCTGGAAGACCTGCTGGCAGATTTTAAGGGTACCTTGCTGCTGGTCAGCCATGATCGGGAATTTCTGGACAATGTGGTTACATCCACCCTGTTCATCAGACCAGATGGCACAGTGCTGGAAACAGTGGGCGGTTACTCTGATTTACAGCAAGAACTTTTATCAGTAAAAGAACAGCCCATTGAAAAAGTAGTAAAACAGAAACAGCAAAAGCCAAAGGAGCGTCCCCGCAAGCTGTCATTTAAGGAAGAGCGCGAGCTGGAAGAGCTGCCGGACAGGATAATGCTTCTGGAGGATGAACTGCAACAGCTGCACAACACCCTGGCTGACCCTGATTTTTACCGCACAGCTGGTGATGAAGTGGCAATTGTGAATAACCGTATGGCTGCTGTGGAGTATGAATTACAGGCAATGTATAGCCGCTGGGAAGAGCTGGAAAGTGTATAACAAAGGTACGTCTTTTATTGTACAGGCAGGGCGCGGCGTGCCATGCCCTGCCTGGCACAACCAAATCACATCAAAAATGCAGCTGCCAGTGATTGCTCTTCCCCTTTAAGCTTACCCACCATCAGATGACGCTCGGCAGCAGGTATCAGCTCTGCCAGATATTCACGGGCTGTATCAGGATTGCCGGCAATGGCTGATGCCATTTGCAGCAGAATCTGTATCGGTAAACCAGAGCGATAACCTTGCAACAGTTTTTCGATCTCGTTTTTGCGTTGCTCATCTGTCCAGCTTTTATAAATATCCGCACCTATTTGCTCTATCATTTGTAACGCCCTCTTTTTATTTTAATATGAAATAATGATTACAAAAACATACGGGCATGGCACGCCATGCCCCTACAATATGAAGCTACGGAAATACGAATGTACGGGAACGGCGTGCCGTGCCCAGGAAATCAGTTGGTTTTAAAACTGCTTACCATATGCTGCAAATCAGAAGCTGTTCTGGCAAGCTCCACCGCTGCATTTTTGGTTCGCTCTGCCCCCTCATCTGCATCATGAATAACCGTCACAATATTCTGCATATTATCAGAAATGGATTGGGTTGAGGCAGATTGCTGCGTGGTTGCCGTAACCACCTGGGAGATATGGCTGTGCAGAATACTGATTTTATCGCGGATTGATTTGATGGCAGCGCAGGAAAGCTGCGCTGATTCACCGCCGGTACGCACACTTGCCGAGCTTTGCTCCATTGAGCTGACCACAGTACCAACGTTTTTCTGCAATGCTTCAATAATGTTTTGTATCTCACGGGTTGCCACAGAGGTCCGTTCAGCCAGGCTGCGCACCTCATCGGCAACAACGGCAAAGCCCCTGCCCTGCTCGCCGGCACGCGCTGCCTCAATGGCTGCGTTAAGTGCCAGAAGATTGGTCTGGTCAGCTATTTCACCGATGGTGGCAATAATATCACCTATCTGGTTTGAAGTTGCCCCAAGGGAACGCACCGCACCAGTTGTACCGTTAATTTCGGTTTCAATACTGATCATGGTGTTGGCCATGCCGGTGATAATCTGCTCTCCTTCACCGGAAACATGCTGAGCTTCTTCAGCCATTGCCGACATGGTATCGCAGCTGTTGGATATATCGGCACTTACAGCTGCCATGTTGCAGGCTGCCCTGCTGGCTATATCACTTTGCCGCGCTGCATTGCCGGTGCCCTCGGCAATATTTGTGGCAGTTTTGCTCAAGGTTTCACAGGAAGAAGCCACAACATCGGTACTGCTGCGGATGCCGGAAATAATATTACGCATGGCGGTTTGCAGTGTATCAATGGAGCGGATAATGGCACTGATTTCATTGTTGCGTCTGGCCTGTATGGTCTGGCACAGGTTGCCGCTGGTCATCTCTTTCAGGTAAACCTGGATGCGGTGCAATGCCCTGTTTACTGTCCAGAAAAGCAGACCGGTAAAAAAGCCGCCAGCAACAACAAAAAGTGCGGTGGTGATAATGGCGTATTCAAGGGATAATGCCCTGCCTGCCCCCACAGCAAGGACAATGCAAAGGCTGTAACAGGCTCCAAGCAGATAAATTCTGGTTCTGATGTTCAGGGTCTGATAGATATTCAGGAGAAATTGCATGGCTGTCACCCCTATGTAAACTAAAGATTGTCCACTGATTTTATACATGTTCTTTCATGATTATTAAAACATTTATTTGGTTTATGGGTAAGGAGTATTCAGTTTATATACACTGAAATCCCTGCCAGGGCATGGCGCGCTGTGCCCTTTAGCTTTATGGAAACCACTTTAAGTGCATCTTTACTGCTGCCAGTTGACTTGATACCAAAAAACAGTATAGGATTTCTTAACAGCTAAAAAACTTGCCATTGCTCTTGGCAGTGATTATTGGGTGTTCTTATAAAAATGTTGCTGCAAAAAACAAAAAACAAATGGTTTAAGTCTCCTTTATTACCTGCCCTTATCTGCCTGCTGTTTTCCGGCTGTACCAGCATGATACCCAGGGAAAACCTACCTTTAATCACCAACGAAAGCTGCGGTGATCAAGTTAAGGTGGTTACTGTGCCGTTGCCGGTAATTGCATCCTCGCCAAACGAAGGGGTAACAAGCGGTGCGCTTTCTGCCTTCCTCATCCATAACACTGATGATGAAATATACTCACTGCTGGCACCGCAGGTTAACTACAACCACAACTTCGGCATTACCACCACCTTGTATGGTGCTATCAACCCAAGCCGCAGCCAGAACCTTGAATTTAACCTCTCTCAATCAGAAAAAAAGAACTTTGATTACGAAGCAACAGTGCGTGATACCCACCTGCTTGATGGTAATCTGGAGCTTAAAGGCTCTGTAGCCTGGTTTGCCGATGGTTCTTCACGCTTTTACGGCTTCCATGCCCGCACCAAACAGGCGCAGGAAACAAACTACACCAACCGCGAATTTACCTATGATCTTTCAGCCACCTGGTTTCTGGGACGCTACTATTATCTGGAACTTGGTCACCGTTTCAGAACCGTCTCCATCAAAAAGGGAGCATTAAAAAACAAGCCCTACATAAAAGACCGCTTTAACAGCAGCGAAGTAACCGGAATAAACGGCTTTACCACCCACTCACCGCGCATATCGCTTATTTACAGCAGCCTTGACTCTGCCACACTGCCCACCTACGGCGGTTACGCCAGGATCACCTTTGAGCCAACCATCAAGGCACTTGGCGGTGCCGAAGATTACCGCCATTACGAAGTAGAAGCAAAAGGCTACATCCCCAAAGGTGAAAACAAACGCTACATCACTGTCTTCCGCCTGATGTACAACCAGACCCTGGGTGATTCCAGCACCAAAAAAGTGCCGTTTCTGGAGCAAAGTATTCTGGGTGGAGAAAACACGCTGCGCGGATATGGTGGCAACCGCTTTATAGACAACAGCTTTTTGCTGCTAAATCTGGAAGAAAGAATACGCCTTTTTCGCTGGGATGTTTTTAATGTAACTGCTGATTGGGAAGTTGCCCCGTTTGTAGACCTGGGGGCAGTAATGGAAAACTTTAACAAAGCAGCAACAGCCAACTTTGAATTTAACCCTGGCATCGGCTTTCGCGCCACAGTGCGCCCCAACATTGTTGGCAGGGTTGATCTGGGAGTGGGCAGAAACGGTCCGGCTATTTATGTAGGGCTTGGCTACCCGTTTTGATTGTGGAAGAAAAAGGGCACGAATAAATAACTCCTCCCCTTAGGTTAAGGGGAGGTTGGGTGGGGTTACGGGGTTTCTGCCACTAAATCCACAAAAGGGCACGAAAGAAATTAGCCACGAATTAACACGAATTGCACGAATTAAACCAAAAGCCTGCTCATCCTACGCACTAAAAACTAGATCCTGCGCTTTAGTCGCAGGATCTAGTTTTTAGATTCTGCGACTTCGCTAACGCTTCGAGCAGAATGACAGCGGTACGGGCACGGCGTGCCGTGCCCTGCTACTAAATATTACACCTACCAATACTCCTGCACATCAAACTCACCACCCAGCAGGTTGGCAAAATCTGCGGAATCCACCACAAACTGCTGCAATTTTACTCCACTATATAAATCGTGATTTAAAACCCCCATTTTAAGGTGCAATGTTTTTACGGTTTTACCATCTTTATCCTGCACAGCATTGGCAGCATCAGGGTAACTTACTTGCATTACATACATAACCCCCTTGCTACCTTCTGGCGGAGCAACTGCCTTAACAAAGCTCACATCTGCCTTTGGCAACAGCACCAGCGGCAGTTTCTTCAGATAAAAATCAACACTGCCTGACATGCCCAAAGCAACCTCGGCATCGGCAATGGCATTAGTCTCGGGCTTATCTTTGTTCTGATTAATCAGCAGCAACCTGCTTTCATCCACAAGCTTTGGTGTAAGATTTGACAGCGTGTACATAGCTTTTTTATCATTTTGCCTGATTGACTTCAAATAGCTCTCCAGCACTGTTTTTTCATCTGCATTTTCTGCCACTGCTTTAACCGCACTGTTTTCCGATGGGGCGATAACCTTGTTTTCCGGTCTGTCCTGACAACCTGCCAGCATTACCGCTGCCACTAAAACAACTGCCACCTGACTGATTTTAAAACCCATAATCTGACCTCTCTTTTTGTAAAATATGGATGAAGTAACTGAATAAAATAACCTGCCAAAGCTGTTATTGCAAGGGTATGGCTGAAATGAAAACAGCTTTAGCCACGAAACCCACAAAAAGGCACGAAAAAACTGACCTATCCTTCTTTTATTGGACACTTCTTTTTGTTAAATCATTACAAAAGGAGACGCCATGAAAAAGCAAAAGCGTTACACCCATGAATTTAAATCAGAAGCTGTAAAACTTGTTCTTGAAAAAGGTCAATCATAAAGCCAAGGCATTTGTTCAGGAAAATTATTATGAAAACTCGTGTAAATCAGTGTAATTCGTGGCTAAAACCGTTTTTGGGTTCAAAGGTCTGGTAAAAGTTGACTAAACCGCCTGCACCATCTAAATTACTGGTTTGCTAGGAGCCCGTCGGGCTTATCCGTTCGTAGCGAGGGGAAGTCCGACAGACTCCTGAAAATTTTATAAGCAATCACAATCTCTGAAAGGAATTGAAATTATGAACAACAATTTTCTTGATGCCTGCTGGGGCAAGCCGGTGGAGCGTACTCCGGTATGGTTGATGCGCCAGGCAGGACGCTATCTGCCGCAGTATATGGCTATCCGTTCAAAATGTACTTTTCTGGAGCTGTGCAAGTCACCTGATCTTGCTGCCGAGGTTACCATCCAGCCGGTGGATATACTTGGTGTTGATGCTGCCATCCTTTTTTCCGATATTTTAACCCCTGTGGAACCGATGGGGCTGAAGCTGGATTTTAATCCGGGACCGGTTTTTGAAAACCCTGTGCGCACCATGGCTGATGTTGAAAAACTGCGCATACCTGATCCGGACGCTGATGTACCTTATGTTATGGAAACTATCCGTATTTTACGCCGTGAACTTGCCAACAAGGTGCCACTAATCGGTTTTGGTGGTGCGCCGTTTACCCTTGCCTGCTACATGGTGGAAGGTAAAGGCTCCAAGGATTGGTCAAATATCAAGCGGATGATGTACTCGGCACCGGATGTTTTCAATGCGCTGATGGAAAAAATCACCATGA
>JAVERM010000115.1:0-5793 GCA_034007105.1 Trichlorobacter sp. | reverse complement strand
GGGCAAAGTTGATTATACCTGTGGCATTGTAGATGATGGAAAAACCGATACCGATAAGTGCATAGATTGCACCGGTGGATAATCCGGAAAGAAGATATTGTAATAGTTGATCGCCAAGTCCCATATCAGATGTTTTCCAAACCCTTTACACGGTAAAAGACAGGCATTACTGCACCTGTCTTTCCAAAGTTATAAGCTTAACAGAGCTTTGAAAAACTACTGCGGAGGCTGTCTACTTTGTTGCGCGGTACTCGCTTCCTCGGCTAACTAATTGTTATGCCTCGTCGCTGCGTGACCTGCGACCTTGTATCCAACCTTCCTCATAACGCTTTTAAAAGCCTGTTAGTAGCAGTTTTGTCGCAAATCTGACCGAGCAATCCTGAAGATTAACGCAACCAGATGGAGAAAACCTTTCCGGATAAAACTGACTTTATTTAACCAGTGCCCAGTCTTTGTCTTTAACTTCAACCATCACAAAGGCATCTTTATCCAGACCAGCATGGTCATTTTTGCTGAAGCTGAATGTGCCGCCAATACCGTGGAAGTTTTTGGTGTTTTCCAGGGCATTACGGATTTCAGCAGGCTTGCTGCCACCTTTTTCAATGGCATTTTTGATGAGCATGACAGCATCCCAGGCATGACCGCCAAAATGGTCTCCTGCCACATTGTACTGATTTTGATAGTCCTTCACATAACCAAGCAAAGCTTTTTTCTGGGGATCTGTTTCAGGCAGAAGATCAGCCACAATTACACGCCCGGATGGCAGCATTACACCTTCAGCAGCATCACCGGCAAGTTCAATAAATTTCTTTGAAGAAACACCGTGGCTCATGAAAAGTGGTTGTTTGACACCAAGCTGCCTTGCATTTTTAGCCACCACAGCCGGACCAGGGTTGGTACCCCAACAGATTATGGCTTCAGCCTGGGAAGCGCGAATCTTGGTCAGCTGTGAAGTCATATCTGTGTCCTTGGGACCATAGGTATCATCAATGATAATCTGGATACCATGCTTTGCTGCCAAAGCCTTTAACTGCTCGCGTCCGGAAGCACCAAAGCCGTCTGATACAGTAAGCAGGGCAACTTTTTTCATTTTGTGCTGCAACAGATATTCGTAAATCCTGGTAACAGCCAGACCATCGTTTTGTGCGGTTTTAAAGGTGTACGGTTTGGCAGGCTCGGTAATTTTGCTGCCAGCAGCACAGGAAATCAGCGGAATTTTACTCTTTTCTGTCACAGGCAACACAGCCATACTTTCACCGGTTGTGCTGGGACCAACAATGGCAACCACCTTGTCATTTTTTATCAGCTTGTTGGCAAGTTGTGCAGCCTTGGTAACATCACCGGCTGTATCATAGGCTATAAGCTCAAGCTTTTGCCCTTTTATACCACCTGCCTTGTTAATGCTGTTTACAACCATCTGGGCAGTGTTTCGCTCTGGTTCGCCAAGAAAAGCTGCCGGACCGGTTACGGCAAACAGACCACCAATTTTGATAGCCTCAGCAGCCAAAGCCACAGAAGCAAACAGACAAAAAACTGTTGTTACAGCAGATAACCGGAGAAATCGTTTAAAATTCATCTCTGCTCTCCTTTATTTTATTAAAACCCAGTTTCCTTTACTTACTTTAACCATTTCGAATGCAGACAGATCAAGACCGTTGTGATCGCTAGCTGACATATTGAAAACACCGGAAACAGAAACAAGCTTGCTGGTTTGCTCAATGCCATCACGAATCTGTGCCGCTGTTACACCGTTGTTACGGACAGCATTGGTAACAAGCATAAAACCATCGTAGGCATAACCGCCAAAGGTGGATGCTTCGGTGCCAAAGTTTTTACGATATGAAGCATCATACTCTTGCAGCAGTTTGTATTGGGCATCCTTTGGGGAAAGGCTTGCAATCACAGCCAGCTTGCCGGCAGGCAGCATTACACCTTCGGCAGCTTCAGCACCGGCAAGTTCAATATATTTTTTAGAAGCAACGCCGTGGCTCATATACAGCGGAGTACTGATACCCAACTGCTTGATATTTTTTGTAATAATTGCAGGACCTGGATTTGTCCCCCAACAGATAATGGCATCAGCCTTGATTTTACGGATTTTGGTCAGTTGTGGAGTCATATCCGTATCTTTTGGACCATAGGTTTCATCGGCAACTATTTTAAAGCCTTTCCGTGCTGCCAGTGCTTTTAGCTGCTCTCTGCCTGATGCACCAAAACCATCGGTTACTGTCAAAAGTGCAAAGGTTTTCTGACCCTGTTTTAACATATGGTTAAGGATTTTTTCAGCAGCAATATGGTCATTGGCAGGTGTTTTAAACACCCATCTACGCGCCTTAACAGGTTCAGTGATTTTGATGCCGGCAGCAGCAGAAATAAGCGGAATCTTTTCCTTGGTGACCAAGGGTATCAATGCCATGCTCTCACCAGTGGTACTTGGCCCGATAATGGCAACTACCTTGTCACTTTTAATCAGTTTATTGGCAAGCTGCACTGCTTTGGTAACATCACCGCCAGTATCATAAATTACAGCTTCCAGCTTTTTGCCGTTTATTCCGCCTTTGGCATTGGTATCTGCCACCAGCATTTCCAAGGTACGCTTGCCTGGTTCACCAAGAAACGCAGCCGGACCGGTAACAGCAAAAAGACCACCAATTTTAATAGTAGCAGATGCCAGGGATATACTGGCTGAAGCCAGCAAAATCACCAGAACATTACAAAATAACAGAAGTTTTTTCATCAATAGTTCAAGCTCCTTTCAAGTAAAATCCAACAGAATTTTGCTTACAAAGTGTATAGCCGCTCCCCTTCCAGCACGTTAAAGTTACCTGCCTTCAGGGATTCTACTGCTTTTTCTGTTTCATCAAACCGGAAGATAATCACTGCATTGCCACCGCACCGCTCCACAAAGGCATACATATACTCAACATTAATATTGTCTTTATCAAGAATCTGTAAAATTGCGGACAAACCACCCGGCTGATCAGGTACTTCAACTGCCACAACTTCAGTTTTGTTGACAGTAAACCCTTTGTCTTTAAGCACTTGCTTGGCTTTTTCCACATCATTTACAATCAGGCGCAAAATTCCAAAATCAGAAGTGTCAGCTAAAGATAAAGCACGGATGTTAATGGCTGCCTCACCCAGTATGCGTGTTATTTCTGCCAGCCTGCCGGATTTGTTTTCAATAAAGATGGAGATCTGTTCAACTTTCATTTTTACCTCCGCAATGGTTTAAAGATTACGATTGTCCCTTACCCGCTGTGCCTTGCCCTCACTGCGCTGGATTGTTTTTGGTTCCACCAGTTTAACAGTACAGGTAACACCCAGCATATCCTTTATTTCCTTTTCAATTCTTCTGGATAATACCTGTAACACCTTGATTTCATCTGAGAAAATTGATTCATTTACCTCCACCTGCACTTCAAGGGTATCAAGGTTATCAGCACGGTCAACTATCAGCAGGTAATGGGGTTCAACCCCTTCAACCCTCACCAGAATGGATTCAATCTGGGATGGGAAAACATTTACACCACGGATAATCAGCATATCATCTGAACGACCACTCATTCTGGAGATTCTGGCATGGGTGCGACCGCAACTGCAAGGCTCCCTGGTAATGCTGGTGATATCGCGGGTGCGGTAACGGATAAGTGGTATACCTTGTTTGGTGATGGTGGTAATTACAAGCTCACCTTTTTCGCCATCAGGCAGCTGCTCGCCTGTTTCCGGATCAATAATTTCGGCAATAAAGTGATCTTCCCAGATATGCAGCCCCTGCTTGGCTTGGATACATTCAATGGCAACGCCAGGTCCCATAATTTCTGATAAGCCATAAATATCAATGGCATGTAATCCAAGAGCCTGCTCAATTTCCTGGCGCATTGCTTCTGACCATGGTTCGGCACCAAAAATCCCGACCCGTAGCTTGCCATCATGCAGATTATACCCTTCTGCTTCAGCCTCTTCAGCCAGATACAGCGAGTAAGATGGTGTGCAGGTAAGTACTGTGGAGCCAAAATCCTGCATAATCATAATCTGACGTTTTGTGTTGCCGCCAGAGATGGGAATTACCGATGCACCCAGTCTTTCTGCACCATAATGGGCACCAAGACCGCCGGTAAAAAGACCGTAACCATAGGCGTTGTGGATAATATCATCGCGGTTTACGCCGGCTGTAACAAAAGAGCGTGCCATCAGCTCACTCCAGACATCCACATCCTGACGTGTATAACCAACAACGGTTGGCTTGCCTGTGGTGCCAGAGGAGGCATGGATACGCACAATTTCATCCATTGGTGCTGCAAAAAGCCCATAAGGATACGAATCACGCATATCCTGCTTGGTGGTAAATGGCAGCCTTTGCAGGTCAGATAAGGTTTTTATCTGCTCTGCCCTGACATTTGCTGCTGCAAAAGCCTTTTTGTAAAAGGGAACATTGGCTGTAACCCGCTCAATTGTTGTTTGCAGACGCTTTAACTGCAAAGCTTCCAATGCCTGGCGGGGCAAGGTTTCAAATTCTTCATTAAAGTAGCTGGACATGAAAAACTCCACATTTTTGAAACTGTGACATCTTATCCCGATGTTTATGGTTTTCCTGGGTTTTAAGGGGATTACAAATCACGCCCCAGATTAAATGCCTTCAGGTTAATCTCAAGAGCCTTTGCAGGCACCATTTTTTCAAGAGCCTTTAACCAGATATCTTCTGCTATTGCCAGTCTTTTGGAAACAGCCCCTAAAAGCACTGTATTAGCTGCCCGTACATCACCGGATTTTATTGCCAGACCATAACCATCAACAAGCAGTAAATCCGGATACTTTTGTTTCATCTCTTCAACCAGTTCTTTAGGGTATACAGCCTGTCCCAAAAGCACAGATGGCGGAGGTATCCTGTAATCATTAACCACTATTCTGGCATCTGGTCTTAAAAGTGACAGATAACGGCAGGCTTCCAGCAGTTCAAAGCCAAAAAGGATATCCCCCTCTCCTTCAGGCACAACCGGAGAGAAAACCTTTTTACCAAAACGGACATGGGATACAACACTGCCACCACGTTGTGACATGCCGTGGATTTCACTCTTTTTCACATCAAAACCAGCCAGCATGAATGCTTCGGATAATATTTCGGAGGCAAGCAAAATACCCTGCCCCCCCACCCCCACCAGCAGGATATTGGTTATATCACTATTCATCTTGCCCTCCCGATGGCGTTGAATTTGCAAAGCTGCTGGCACACTGTGCAGCCGGTACAAAGATTGGGATCAATAAAAGCCTTGCCTTTATTACCCGTTGGATCCGGCTTCCATTCAATGGCAGGGCAACCGATCCGTAAACAGGCTTTGCAGCCGGTACATTTTCCCTGATCAACCTTCAGTATCGCTCCTTTTTCAAACCTGTCTGCGCCTTTAATCAAACAGCAAGGGCGGTTGGTGATTACCACCGAAGGCTCAGGTCTTTGCATCTCTTCCTGCAATGCAGCTCTAGTGGCTTCAAGATCATAAGGGTCAACAACCCGCACATGGCGTATGCCAAGGGCGCGGCATAAATCAGGGATATTAACCTCTGGTGCAGTTTCGCCATCAAGGGTATAGCCGGAAGCCGGGTTCTCCTGCCGTCCGGTCATGGCAGTGATGCGGTTATCAAGTATTACAACCGTGGCAGGCGACTGGTTCCATGCCATTTCCATCAGGCTGTTTATACCTGTGTGCAAAAAGGTGGAATCACCTATTACTGCCACCACCCTTTGCTGCTCTGCTGGCGGTAACACCCGCACAATACCGCTGGCATTACTGATGG
>JAVERM010000114.1:0-5796 GCA_034007105.1 Trichlorobacter sp. | reverse complement strand
GGCGAGGTTACTGTGCGGGTGGAAGAAGATGGCTACACAGTTGTTGGCAAAGGGGCATCAACAGATATTATTGTTGCTTCAGCCAAGGCGTTTATCAATGCTCTTAATCGGTTGAAGAGTAGGCAGAACAGGTTAACCGACGCCATTTAGTACGGAAAGGGTTCTTTTCCGGTTCAGAAAAAACTGCCCATCTCTGGTTAACAGGCTTTTGAAAAACGTTATGAGGAAGGCTGGATACAAGGCGCACGGAACGCAGCGACGAGGCATAACATTTAAAGTTAGCCGAGGAAGCGAGTACCGCGCAACGAAGTAGACAGCCTCCGCAGTAGTTTTTCAAAGCTCTGTTAATAGGGATGGGCAGTGCTTGTTACGGCAAGTATATTCTAGGTACCCGCTTGCTGATGCCGCATAAAACTTCATAGGCAATGGTATTTGCCCAGCCAGCCAGTTCTTCAGCAGAAATACAGTTGCCCAGGCTATCTTCCCCCATCAAGGTTACTTCATCACCAACACAAACATCAACAATATCAGTTACATCCAGCATAATCCAGTCCATACAAACAGTTCCGGTCACTGGTGCGCGTTTCCCTTTTACCAATGCCTCACCTCTGTTGGTAAGTGCCCTTGGATAGCCGTCTGCATAGCCAACCGGTACGCTGGCGACAAGTGTTCGCTGCTCTGTTGTAAAACGCCGCCCATAACTGATGGTTGTTCCTGGTTCTACCCATTTAAGCATTGCTATCTTGCTTTTAAGGCGCATTACCGGCTTAAGGGCAAGTCGTCCCTGAAAGTCATCGGAAGGCAGTGCGCCGTACAGAGCTATACCTGGGCGTACCAGATTGCAAAACAGATAGTCTTTAAGTAATGATCCCGCGCTGTTGGCGATATGTATATAGCGCGGATTAAATCTGGCACGCCTTATCTGCTGCACTACCCATTCAAAGCGTTCAGATTGCAGGCGGGTGAAATATTGTCCTGCCTCATCCAGCTCATCAGCAGAAGAAAAGTGGGATACGATCCCTTCAAGGTAAATATTGGGTAACAGCTTGAGGGCATCCAGCATTGCCGGAACCTGGTCATAGGGGATACCCAAGCGTCCCATGCCGGTATCCACTTTCAGATGCACCAAAGCCTTGCGGTAAAGCTTTCTGGCAGCAGTATCCAATGCTTTTGCCTGTTCCAGAGAAAAAACAGTGGTTGAGATGTTAAAGCCTACACATTTTTTTTCCTGCCCGGGATAAACACCTCCTAAAAGTAAAATCGGCTTGTCAATGCCACTTTTGCGAAGTTGGATAGCTTCAGCCAGAAAAGCCACACCAAAAGCATCAACCCCCTGTTTTTCCAGCTGCCGGCATACCTCAAGAAAGCCATGACCATAGGCATCAGCCTTGACCACAGCTAAAATTGCAGCACGGGCAGGTACTGAAGAACGAAGCGTTGCATAGTTTTCTCGCAAGGCTGCAAGACTTATTTCGGCAAAGGTGGGACGACTGTCAAACAAAAGAGGCTCCTTCATCTAAACACAAAAAGTAAAATCAAAAAATTAACATGGTCAGTTGATGCTGTAAAGCGGTTGACGGAGGTTGCTGTTTACAGTATTCTCAGTTTGTTGTTTTTACAGGAATCTTTTATACTTAAATCTCAAATATTATTAGATAAACAGGCTTTTTTAAAACATTATGAGGAAGGCTGGATACAAGGCGCAAGTAACGCGCAACAAAGTAAACAGCCTCCGCAGTAGTTTTTAAAAGGTCTGTGAAAGCCCTGGGGGAGCCAATCCGGCTGAGACAGCTTGCTGCTGAACCCCTTGTACCTGAACCGGATAATGCCGGCGGAGGAAAGCGGCTAAGACAGTAACAACGTCACATTTACCGCCCTGCCTCTACAAATATTGTTGAGCAGGGCTTTTGTTTTATGGAGTGAAAATCATGTCAGCTTCGCATTTGCAACTGGTTGTTAATACCCAAAAGCAACGCCATGCAGCATCAATATCCGGTGTTTATCTGATTACTGATCAAAAGCCTGATCTGCTGAAACGGGTTGAACAGGCTTTGGGCGGCGGTGTAAACCTGCTGCAATACCGCCCGAAAGGTAAGGATTGGCAAGAAGTTCTGGCAGAGGGGAAGGAGCTTAAAAAGCTGTGTGCTGCCAGAAATGTACTCTTCATCGTAAATGATGATGCGCAGCTTGCCCATGATCTGGATGCCGATGGTGTCCATCTGGGGCAGGAAGATGGCACCGTGGCAGAAGCCCGCCAGATTTTAGGGCAAGACAAGCTGGTTGGTGTATCCACCCACAGTCTTGAAGAAGCTTTACAGGCAGAGGCAGAAGGGGCTGATTATATCGGTTTTGGTGCCATGTATCCCACTGACACCAAGGCGATTACCCATCTGCCAGGGCATGGCGGCCTTGCCAAAGTACGCTCCAGGATAAAGCTGCCCATTGTGGCAATTGGTGGCATTACACCAGCCAATGCCTGCCGTATAATAGATTCCGGTGCAGATGCTCTGGCAGTAATATCCTCTGTGTTATCATCACCACGCCCTGATATTGCAGCTGTGGAGCTGCGCTTACTGTTTAACCGTGTACGACCGCTTCCCCGTGGTTCGGTTTTAACCATTGCCGGCAGTGATTCAGGCGGCGGTGCCGGTATCCAGGCTGACCTGAAAACCATCACCTTGCTGGGCAGCTATGCTGCCAGTGTACTGACTGCCCTTACCGCGCAAAATACCAAAGGTGTACATTCAATCCACAGCCTGCCAGCCAGTTTTGTTAAAGACCAGCTGCATACCGTGATTTCTGATCTGCCAGTGGATGTTATTAAAACCGGTATGCTGCATACCCCTGCCATTATTGCCATGCTTGCTGAAAACCTTGCTGCAATGCCTCGTCTTTTACCGCTTGTGGTTGATCCGCTGATGGTTGCCAAGGGCGGTACACTGCTTCTGGAGCGTGATGCGGTTAATATTTTTATCAGTGATCTTTTGCCGCAAAGTTACCTGCTTACCCCCAATCTGCCGGAGGCTGAACGGTTACTTAACCGAAAAATAGGTACAACCAGGGAGATGGAACAAGCAGCCCGTGATTTGCATGGGCTTGGTGCAGCCAATGTGCTTGTAAAAGGCGGTCACTTAACAGATGCAGAAAAGGCAGTGGATATTCTGTTTGATGGCACAGAAATCCACACTTTTACATCTGAGCGTATCTTCACCAGCTCTACCCACGGTACCGGATGCAGTTTTGCATCAGCCATTGCCGCTTTTCTCGCCAAAGGTGAGCCGCTGACAACAGCGGTTACCAAAGCCAAGCAGTTTATCACCATAGCTATCCGTAACGCCCGCCCCATGGGCAAGGGGCACGGTCCTGTTAATCATTACATCGCCGCGCAGGAAGTAGTTGATAATAAATAAGAATATGGAGAAATCAAAATGACCCAACTGGAATATGCACGTAAAGGTATTGTTACCGATAAAATGAAAACAGCCGCAAATGCAGAGGGTGTTGATGCAGAATTTATCCGCAGCGGCATTGCCAAAGGCAACATTGTTATCTGCCACAATGATAAAACCCATCAGCATGGCATCCCTTTGGCAGTTGGTGCCGGGTTACGCACAAAGGTAAACGCCAACATCGGCACCTCAGCCGATGATACCGATATCACCAAAGAGCTGGAAAAAGCGCGGGTGGCAGTAAAGCATGGTGCAGATGCACTGATGGACCTGTCCACCGGCGGACCAGTGGATGAAATCCGCCGTGCCATTGTTGCAGAAACAAACGTCTGCATCGGCTCTGTACCCCTTTACCAGGCAGCAACCGATACGGTGCGGATTAAAAACAAAGCCATGGTAGAGATGACCGTTGACGACATCTTCAAAGGGATTATCAAACATGCCGATGATGGAGTGGATTTTATCACCGTGCATTGCGGTGTTACCCGAGCAACTGTTGAGCGGATGAAAAACGAAGGCAGGATTATGGATGTTGTTTCCCGTGGCGGTGCCTTTACCATTGAGTGGATGATGCACAACAACAAGGAAAATCCGCTGTTTGAAAACTATGATCAACTGTTGCAGATAGCAAAAGATTACGACATCACCCTTTCATTGGGGGATGGCTTTCGCCCTGGTTGCCTGGCTGATGCCACTGACCGCGCCCAGATTCAGGAACTGATTATCCTTGGTGAGCTGACCCAGCGTGCCTGGGATGTCGGTGTACAGGTAATGATTGAAGGTCCAGGTCATGTGCCACTTAACCAGATACAGACCAATATCCAGCTACAAAAACAGCTTTGCCACGGTGCCCCTTTCTACGTGCTGGGGCCATTGGTTACCGATATTGCACCAGGTTATGACCATATTACCTGTGCAATAGGCGGTGCCATTGCCGGTGCTGCCGGTGCAGATTTTCTCTGTTATGTAACTCCGTCCGAACACCTTGCCCTGCCTGAAATCGAGGATGTGCGTAACGGCGTGGTTGCCTCCCGTATTGCTGCCCATGCTGCTGATATAGCTAAAGGTGTGCCTGGTGCAATTGATAAGGATATTGCCATGGCACAGGCACGTAAAAAACTGGATTGGGAAGCGCAATTTAACCTTGCCCTTGACCCTGACCGTGCCAGAGAATACCGTGCCAACTCACCGGTATCAGACCACGGTGCCTGCACCATGTGCGGTGCTTTTTGTGCTTATAAGGTTATGGATGAGGCAATGAAAGTGAAAAAGTAGCAGAACAAAAAACTACTGCGGAGGCTGACTACTGCGTTGCGCGGTGCTCGCTTCCTCGACTAACTAAAAATGTTATGTCTCGTTGCTGTGCGCCGTGCGCCTTGTATTCAGCCTTCCTCATGACGTTTTTTAAAAGCCTGGCAACTTGTAGGATAACCAAACTGATGGAGCTTCTTTATGGGTGATACAATCCGTTTTGGTATTTCAATGGATAACGAGCTTCTGGACAGTTTTGATCGTCTGATCTGTAACAAAGGTTACAACAACCGTTCAGAAGCTATCCGTGATCTGATCCGTGCTGCCATTGTGGAAGAAAAGCAGGAAAGCGGCAATGAAGAGATGATCGGCACTGTTACCATGGTTTTTGATCACCACGTGCGTGATCTTGCCGATAAACTGACCGAGCACCAACATCAGCATCATCAACAGGTTGTCTCCACACTACATGTTCATCTGGATGCCCATAACTGCCTTGAGGTACTGGTTTTACGCGGTGTCGCCAGTGACATCCGTAAAATAGCCGATGAGCTTTTACATGAAAAAGGTGTTAAACATGGCAGGCTTTTTATGACCACGGCAGATGCAGAACATCATCATTAACACAAAAACGGTTTTAGCCACGAATTAACACAGATTTACACGAATAAAACCAAAATACTTATAATCCTGCCAGGGCATGGCACGCCATGCCCGTACATTTAATTTTGTAATTTCATATATTATTGTAGGGGCACGGCGTGCCGTGCCCAGACAGCGCACCAAAAGCCGTCACCCTGCGCACCAAAAGTTGTCATCCTGCGCTTCAGTCGCAGGATCTCGCTTTAAGATTCTGCAAGTTCGCTAACGCTTCCTGCAGAATGACGAGGTGGGGAGCTATTTATCCAACCACCCCACAGCGTAGTATATACCACCATTTATGTGTAATATTCCACAGCTGCCCCTTCTTGTAATACCTCATTTTTGCAAAAATTATCTTAATTTCAATACGTTATCATTTTTGGCACAGCTTTTGATTACATACTTCCATTATGTTCTGAAACAAAGTAATGGAGGTGTTTGTGGGCTGGTGCAG
>JAVERM010000113.1:0-5798 GCA_034007105.1 Trichlorobacter sp. | reverse complement strand
TCTGCCTACTCTTCAACCGATTAAGAGCATTGATAAACGCCTTGGCTGAAGCAACAATAATATCTGTTGATGCCCCTTTGCCAACAACTGTGTAGCCATCTTCTTCCACCCGCACAGTAACCTCGCCCTGGGCATCTGTCCCACCGGTTATGGAACCCACATTGTATTGTACAAGCTTTGCCTTGCTATCTGCCAGTTTACAGATCGCCTTGAATGCAGCATCAACAGGTCCGTCACCAAGCTCGGCAGTTTTAACTATCTCACCGTTCATCTCCATCTGTACAGTGGCTGTAGCCACGGCAAAGGAGCCGCTGGTGACGTTTATCTGCTCAAGTTTGTAACATTCTTCTTCCCTTGATTCATCCGTAACAATTGCGTCAAGGTCTTCATCAAAAACTTCTTTTTTAAGATCAGCAAGTGCTTTAAAACGCTCAAAGGCACGCTCAAGCATCTCTTCATTCAGCTCATGACCAAGCTCTTCAAGCCGCTTTTTAAAAGCATGGCGACCGGAATGCTTACCAAGTACCAAAGAGCTTGCCTGCAAACCGACTGATTCTGGTGTCATTATCTCATAGGTGGATTTGTTCATCAGCATGCCGTGCTGGTGGATGCCGGACTCATGGGCAAAGGCATTGGAACCCACAATCGCCTTATTGGGCTGTACGGCAATGCCGGTAATGCTGGTTAAAAGACGGCTGGCAGGAATGATCTGCTCAGTCACTATGTTGGTGGTGTACGGCAATATGTCATGGCGGGTACGCAGTATCATTGCCACCTCTTCCATTGAGCAGTTACCTGCACGTTCACCGATGCCGTTAATTGTACATTCCACCTGACCGGCACCTGCCTGGATAGCGGCAAGGGAGTTAGCCACTGAAAGACCAAGGTCATTGTGGCAGTGTACCGAAATTACCGCTTTTTCTATATTGGGTACATTGTCTTTCAGGTATTTGATGATGTTGTAGTATTCAAATGGCACCGTGTAGCCGACTGTATCAGGAATATTAACAGTAGTGGCACCGGCATCAATTACAGCCTCCACAACCTGAGCAAGAAAAGGAAGCCTTGTACGGGTTGCATCCTCACAGGAAAATTCAACGTTGGGAGTGTATGATGCGGCTCTTTTCACAGCCTTGATGGCTGTCTCAATCACCCGCTCCGGTTCCATTTTAAGTTTATACTGCATATGGATATCGGAAGTGGCAATAAAGGTATGGATACGTCCCTTTTCACCGGCATATTTCAATGCTTCCCAGGCACGGTCAATGTCTTTTTCATTGGAACGGCAAAGTCCTGCAATCTGCGGACCAGTAATGGTCTGCGCGACTTTTTTTACTGCCTCAAAATCACCTTCTGAAGCAATGGGAAAACCGGCTTCAATCGCATCCACGTTAAGCTTTTGCAATTGACGGGCAATGCGCAGTTTTTCATCAATGTTCATACTATTGCCTGGTGCTTGCTCACCATCACGCAATGTTGTATCAAAAATTTTAATTACGCGGGTCTCTGTCTGCTGTTTTGCTGCTTCTTCCATGGCGACACCTCCTTGTCTTTGGTTTAATCAATCCGGTCAGTCAGGCTATGCAAACGCGTGACATAAAGACTGCAACAGATTGCAAATAAAAAACGCCCTTCATCCCTTGACTTGCAGGGACGAAAGGCGTTTGAGCTTTCGTGGTACCACCCTACTTCATCTTGCGCCTTTACCGGAAAAGCACAAGACCTTGATTGATCCGTTACGTGGAAAATACGGCTTTAGCTAATGGGTTACTTTCACTAAAGCAGCTCCAAGGCGAGTTCACGGTTTCGATTCACCGGTTTGCACCAACCACCGGCTCTCTAAAGAATCTGTCTCCGCTACTACTCCTCTTCATTGCTGTTGGACAGTTGAACCAACATAATAATAATGCTTTCCATTTCAGTCAACATATTTTGCATATAAAAAAATCCACCACTATCAAAGTGATGGATTTAATTTGGTGGGTGAAGAGGGGATCGAACCCCCGACATCCAGCTTGTAAGGCTGGCGCTCTCCCAGCTGAGCTATTCACCCGTTTATTCTATGGCGGGGTTGACGGGGCTCGAACCCGCGACCTCTGGCGTGACAGGCCAGCACTCTAACCAACTGAGCTACAACCCCAAAAACTTAGTGATTTACTGCTTCTTTCAGAGCTTTACCTGGCTTGAACTTTGGTGCAATTGAGGCAGGAATATTGATTTTCTCGCCTGTCTGAGGATTCTGACCAGTACGAGCCTCACGCTTTACCGTACTGAATGTACCAAAGCCTACCAGACAAATTTCATCGTTATTTTTAAGTGCTTCAGTAACCACTTCAATAAAGCTGGCGACCGCATTTGCAGCATCAGTCTTTTTTAATCCGGCTTTTTCGGCAACAGCTGCTACAAAATCAGCTTTAGTCATATTACACCCCCACATTTTCACAAACTCTTTCAAAAGCAAATAGAAGGACAAAATATCTTAAACTGCAAAAGCTGTCAAGCAAAAAAATAAATAAAACAGATTTCAGGCAACATCAGCCAGCGGCTGTGTTTCATGCACAAGCAAAGGTTGCTCTTTCTTCAAAATAACATCTTCATTGATAACAACCTCACGTACATATTTTTGAGAAGGTATATCGTACATGATATCAAGCATTATGCTCTCAAGAATTGCACGCAAACCCCTGGCTCCGGTATTGCGCTGCAAAGCTTCTTTGGAAATGGCTACAACCGCTCCATCGGTAAAACGCAGGCGCACCCCTTCCATATCAAGCAGCTTTTGATACTGCTTGACCAGGGCGTTTTTAGGTTCTGTCAAAATTTGAGCCAAAGCCTCCTCATCCAGCTCTGTAAGGCTTGCCAGCATAGGCAAACGACCAATAAATTCCGGTATATAACCGTATTTAAGCAGGTCTTCCGGCGTAACCTGCAAAAGCAGTTCCCCTGCTTTTTTCTCGGTTTTTTTCTTGATGTCTGCTCCAAAACCCAGCGTCTTCTTGCCTATTCGCTGCTCAATTACGCCATCCAGACCGGCAAAAGCACCACCACAGATGAAAAGTATGTTAGTGGTATCAACCTTTAAAAACTCCTGCTGGGGATGTTTTCTGCCACCTTTGGGAGGAATGCTGGCTACAGTGCCTTCAATAAGCTTAAGTAACGCCTGCTGCACACCTTCACCGGAAACATCACGGGTTAAAGATGGCGATTCTGACTTGCGTGCTATTTTGTCGATTTCATCAATGTAAACAATCCCTTTCTGTGCCCGCTCCACATCATAATCAGATGCCTGCAACAGACTTAGAATGATGTTTTCAACATCTTCGCCCACATAACCAGCTTCAGTCAGGTTGGTTGCATCAGCTATGGCAAAAGGTACTTTCAGCATTTTTGCCAATGTCTGGGCAAGCAGGGTTTTTCCTGATCCTGTTGGTCCCAAAATCAGGATATTACTTTTTTGCATCTCCACATCACCGGGTTTTCCCGGGTTTTCGATCCGCTTGTAATGATTGTAAACCGCAACAGACAAAACCTTTTTGGCTGTTTCCTGACCAATAACATACTCGTCAAGGAACTCTTTGATTTCATGGGGTTTTGGCAGCTTGGAAATATCAGACCCCAAAGTCTCATCCATACGCGCTTCTTCCACAATGATATCATTGCAAAGCTCTATACACTCATCACAGATATAAACAGCCGGACCTGCAATCAATTTTCTGACTTCAGCCTGGCTTTTACCGCAAAAAGAGCAGGCTAGATTATCGCTGGCATCTTTACGACGGCTCATGCCTTACCTCCATCTGCTTCCTGGCGGCGACTCATGACCGCATCAATCAAGCCGTATTCCACTGATTCTGCTGCGGACATGAAAAAATCACGCTCAGTGTCACGCTCAATACGCTCCACAGGCTGGCTGGAAAGATTTGCCAGAATCTGATTTAACTCACGCTTCATGCGCAAAATCTCTTCTGCCTGAATCATGATATCTGTAGCCTGACCACGGGAACCGCCGGATGGCTGATGAATCATAATGCGTGCATGTGGCAGGGCAAAGCGTTTACCTTTTTCACCTGCTGCAAGCAGCACTGCACCCATTGAGGCAGCCTGACCTATGCAGATGGTGGATACCTGCGCCTTGATGTAGTTCATGGTGTCAAAAATCGCCATGCCTGCTGTCACCACGCCGCCTGGTGAGTTAATGTACAGATGGATATCCTTATCAGGATCTTCAGCCTCCAGAAACAGCATCTGGGCAATAATCAGGTCAGCCACCTGGTCATTTACTTCGCCACCCAGAAAAATAATACGCTCTTTCAGCAGACGCGAATATATATCGTAGGCACGCTCGCCACGCCCGCTTTGCTCAACCACCATTGGTACATACATAAATTAAGCCTGCTCCTGTTGCGCCTTTGCTTCGGACGGGTAAAGTTCATCAAAATCAACTTCAGTAATCACTGCATGTTCAAGCAGAAAACCGATCGCCTTATCTTCTTTTACCTCTGCAACCAGCGAGTTTTTAGCATTTGGTTGTGCTACGTAAAAACTGCGTACCCTTTCCAGCAAGGCATCATCATTGCCAGCGATCTCCTGAAAACGTTTTTCAAGATCGTCATCATCAACAACAATATTTTCCTGCTCAATCAGTGCCATTAACAGTACCCCGCCTTTTACCTTCTGGGTTGCCTCTGGCCAGGAACGGGTACGGAAGCTTTCTTCATCAAACCCCAGATTTTCAAGGGCTATGTTCTGGCTTTGTAGGCGGCTTTTAAGGTTTTGCAACATAAAATCAGCCTGACGGCGCACCAGAACATCAGGGACTTCCACAGGGTTTTTCTCAACCAAAGCATCTATGGCACGGGATTTCAGATCTCTGTCAATCTGTTCTTTCATCTGCTGTTCACGCATTTCTGCCAACTGCTCACGCATCTGGTCAACTGTTTCAAACTCACCAAACTGCTGCACAAAATCATCATCAAGCTCTGGCAGTTCTTTTTTCTTGATTTCTTTAACAGTCAGCTCAAAGACCGCTTTGGTGCCAGCCAGCTCAGGCTTGCCATAGCCTTCTGTCAAAGTGACTTCAATGGTTTTGGTTTCGCCAACAGCCATACCTGAAAGACCTTCTTCAAGACCAGGTAACAGGTTTCCTTTACCTGTTTCAATCTGTGCATCCTGACCTGCATTGCCTTCTTGCGGGTGGTCAGGCACTGTAAAAGTATAGTCTGTTGTTACCACCATACCTGGTTCAATCACGCCATCAACAGGAACAAGCTGTGCCATGTTTTCGCGCATCCGCTCAATTTCAGCATCAACAGCCTGCATATCTGCAACATAACGTGCTTTTTTAAGCTCAAGCCCTTTGTAATCATTTACCGACACCTTGGGCATGATTTCCACCAGCGCGGTATAAGTAAACGGACAGTTTTCCTCAACTGCTGACATCTCTTCTATTTGTGGCGTATCAAGTGGCTCCAGATTATTTTCTTCAAGTATTTTGAACAGGGTTGATTCAAACATGGAGCGCATGGCATCCTCCTGCATACTTGCCTGATAATGCTTTTTGATCATGGCTAGCGGTGCCTTGCCCTTGCGAAAACCCGGCAAATTGGCATTTTTACGTATTTTGGCATAGCTGCGCTCAATGGTTGCTGTCACATCTTGGGCAGGTACTTCCACCTGCACCTTACGTTTTGCATCATTAATAACTTCGATATTGGCCTGCATCTGCTGCTCCTTACTTGGATGGGATTTGAATCTGAAGGATGGTGCGAGAGAGGGGAGTTGAACCCCTACGGTTGCCC
>JAVERM010000112.1:0-5806 GCA_034007105.1 Trichlorobacter sp. | reverse complement strand
TGCCACCACCATTGATGATGCGCTGTAAGAATGCCTGCATGAGCAGTTGCGGGGCAGCTTCTTTGTAGCTAAAGCCTTCGCTCCAGATGTCGCTGTGTTCACGAAAGAATTGCTGAAAGGCAGTGAGTAGTTTAGTCATGTCCAGGCGGTGATCTTTGGTGATGTACCAGCTTTGTTCCTGGTTGGCGATGTAGCTTTGGGTTACCCAGGTCAGTTCTCTTGGTATTACTTCCTGGTAGATACGGTTGCTGATGCGTAATGAGGGACGGTTTTTAATCAGACCAAGGTCAATTACGTATTGTACGTCATCGGGGTTAACTTCTCCTGGGCGCAGTTCCTGTTTGCTGCCGATGATGGCGTTCATTACTGCTTGTACCCGTGGTTCACGCAGTTTGTCGGCAAGTTGGTCAAGGTGGGTGGCTCGGGATTGGATAAGCCGCTCACGGGCTTCTTTGTAGTCTGTGAGGGTGATGTTGTAGCTTCGGTCACGGGCTGTTCTGTTTTTCCAGGTAAGTTCATAGCCAAGGGCGTTTACCAGCCAGGGCTGACCTTCGGTGTCAAGCCAGAGTTCAGGGAAGATGGTTTCAGCAAATTGTTGACCAGTGGCTTGTGTGTGTTGCAGCCATAAGTCTTTTGTTTCTTCTTGCGTAAAGTTACCCATGCGTAGGGATTCGGCTTTGATGTTAAAGGCACTGCCACCGGTGATTACCTGGGCACCTTCCTGGTGCATACGGTAGTCCCGTACATCACGTACTCCACAAAGGATGATGGATTGGGGAAAGTGTTCAGGACGCTGGGCATAGCCTGCACGAATCTGGCGTAAAAGGGAAATGAGGGTGTCACCAATAAGGGCATCTACTTCATCAAGTAATAAAACCGTGGGCTTGGAAGAGGTTTCTGACCAGTGAGTAAGCAAAGCTGTAAGTTGGTCTTGGGGAGTATGCAGCAGTTTACCTTGCTTCTGGTACCAGTCCTGCAAATTAGGCATTTCCAGATACAAGGCGATAGATCGAGCAATCGCATCACAGGCTGTTGGTATACCCTGGGTTTCATCACCCCGTGCTGCCTGGGCACCTTCTATGTTGGCATAGGCGCAGGCGTAGTTGCCACTACTGTTTAGTTCTTTCATGATTGCCAACAAGGTGCTGGTCTTACCGGTCTGGCGGGGGGCGTGCAGTACAAAGTAACGCTGCTCGCGGATAAGTTGTTGTATCTCTATCCAGTCCAGACGGTTAAGCGGATCAAGGTTATAATGCAATTCCGGTTTTATGGGCCCAGCATTGTTAAAAAAAAGTTCCATCTGAAGCTCCTTTTACTGCTGCTTTGCAAAGGCACATCATACCATGCAATGATGTTCATTCCTGATTCCCAAACAAGAGCCTGAAAGCGAGAGGAAGCTTTACCCCGTAAAGCCTTTACCAGCCTCTTTTTTGCAAAAGTAGATATCTTAATTCTTGGCAAGTGATGTCAGCATTGCTCCAAGCTTATGTACTTCAGGATTTTTCCATACCAGATATTCATTCATTAGTTTATGTCTTGCTTCTTTAGTGGATTTTTTATCTTCAGTATTTGCATAGTCATGGAAGATATACAGATTAGGTGTATAAAATGTACAAATCCTGCTAAGTTTTTGTATCATCCTATAAGACAAGTCTGTACCTTCATGGCCAAAAAGCAGAGGATCCATGCCCCCAGATTCACGGTATTCTTTTATGCGCCAGGCAGAGCAGCCTTCTGTGTTTATAAAACTGGGTATGGCTTTGTCGCCCAGGTCATAATGATGTGAAAATCCCTGATGGGCATCAGTGGTTTTTGGAATAACCTTACCACGCACGGCGCATACTTCTGGTACAGCAAAAATATCTCTTATTGCCTGAACATAGTTTGTATCCACTAAAGCATCATCATCTAAAAAAGCAGCTATTTCACTCCTTGCAAAAGCAACTCCGATATTACGCCCTTCTGACAGGATCAGATTGTCAGGGTTGGAAATATATAATAAAGGAAAGTTGCATAACACATCTTTCACTGCTTCATTTCCACCATTGTCTACAATAATTACTTCGTAATCATCGCCACGACACTTAAACAATGATTGCACACATTTAAGAAGCTCAAGGTTTGTCTTATATGCAACTATAATCACAGATATATGTGGTGTTTTACTGCTCCTGTTATCAACTATGGGTAGCTTGCTATAATCCACAGTTGCCCGGTATTTTTGTATATATTCATAGGCATGATCAAAATTTCTTTGGGATAATGTCTGTTGTGCCAAGTTAAAGAAGTATAATGATTGGTTAAAGTTTTGTGTATTTGTGTTTTTATCTACTATTTTTAGAAACATCTGCTCGTATTTCTCTGCTTGTTGCTTCCATGTCCAGCCATCAAGTATTGATTTTCTCGCGTTATATGACATCTGTTTTAAGTCAGAAGATTTAATTTTTTCTATGGCATCGGCAATGGACAAGCTGTTTCTTTCAACCAGATAACCGTTATAACCATCAATAATAATTTCAGGCATATTGCCAACACGAGTAGATATAACTGGCAAGCCACACGCCAGGGATTCCAAGGCAGGGTTAGGCGTACCTTCCATCTCAGATGCGCAAATATAGAATGAAGCCCGATGATAAATCTGATCGCGTAGTTGTTCTTGTGTAAGCAGGTTGCCTTTATAAACATTGTCAGATTGATCAATAAGGTGCAGATTTGTACCGGCGCGTTCGCAAGCTTCTTTAATAATATCAACACCCTTGTTGTTCATGGATTTATTGTTGCCAATCCAGCAAGCTGTCAGTTTATCTGTACGAGGGTATTTGAAATAAAACAACTCCTCATTGACACCATTTTGGCAGCAAAAAACGTTTGGCAGATGTTTGATGTGCGAATATGCTTCAATATTATTGACGACAAATCCTGCAAAACATCCTTTACTATATACTTCAAATGCGGACGGTAGTGACTTTAAAGTACTTGACCCAAGTATTACTTTATGTTGTGGAACATGGGATATTTTTTTATAAAGGTATGATTCAAAACAAAGAATCAGATCATACTGTTTGTGATCAAATGAATCAGTAATTTGCAAAATATCAATTTTAAATTGTACAGATATATGCTGCTTGATGTTGTGAGCACGATGCCACCACGCCCATCCTGGTTCATCATAGAATATTAGTACTTTTATTTCTTCATCTTTATGCTCATTTACTACTGCTCCACAATCAGAAATACCAGGAAGCTGTGATGTTAAATTTAAAGCAGATTTATTTATAAGTGAACGCCATATAGACAAGTGTTTCTCGGCATATTTCTGCCATGTCCACTCTGAGACTGAACTAACTAGACTTTGACGTTTTTGTGAAATCCCCTTAAATACGGCCACTAGCTCATCAAGTGTTACAAAAGAATGACTGATAGTGGCATCCAGGTGGTAGCCCTGTGGGGTGACAATTGTTGGTACTCCAGCAGCAAGTGCATCGATAAAACCCATTGCCCCTTCATCAAGACCTAAATAAAGGAAATAATCAAAGGTTGGCACAAGGTGTTTGTATTGCTCGTAATCAAATTTTTCAAAATACTCTACTTTAAACCCTTTTATTCTAAGAGTACAAACAATGTTATCCCATCCAGCCCCCATTATTTTAAAAGCAAAATCATCTGGAGATATCTTATCAGATAGTTGAGTCAGTAGATATTCTCGTTTGCGACCATCATTATAAATCCTGCTAGTTATTCCAATTTGCAATGGTCTAGGCTTAAATATTTCATCGTGTGCAGGAAGGATATGGCACAATTTATTACGGGGAATTCCCTTTGCTGCAAGTTTATTAACCGTATCTGATGACATACAGATACCCATTTCTGCTACTTGTAACTGTTTACTAATTAGTTCCAGTTTTTGGTCGGTGTCTATATGAGTGATCATTACTGTATCAATGGTAGAATGTTCTCCATTGTAGTTGTAATAGATGATATGATGGTTTATATCTGCCGATAGATCAGGGCGTTTGGAGATACAAGCATCCACACCAAGTAACCTGAGATTATCCTGAAGCTTCCTGGCAAACTTACCGAGAATCCAATCATTTACATCTTCGTAGCAAACAATACATACTTTCATAAATTACCTGCTTTAATCTAATATTTAGTTCCGACAATCATCCAGCCACAAAGATCATTGCGGTAGTTTCTTTGAATGTCGTTAATAAAAAACGGTATCCCATGTTCGACTACAACTTCATCACATGCTCTTCGAACCGGTTCATAAAATATGTAATCATGAAGCCAAATATAGCCACCTCTCCGAATCAACTCCAATGACAGAGTAAAATCAGATTTTACATCCTCGTATAGGTAGTGAAATCGCTTCCTCATGGTTTCCATCGCATAACAATGAGACTGGAAGGGGAAGTGGTGTAGGCAGTGATGGATTCTTCAGATACTCTGTAGCTTTGAATTCTGAATCATGGGGCAAGGTACTTCGAGGTGATGGATGAACCGAGCCGAAACTCTTTAATTCCTTTAGTGCAACATCAAATTCAGCAGCTCGTACAAAGCAGGAACGTTTCTGCATTGCAGTTTCATATGCATTATTTGCTATCTGTTCACACAGATCAGGGCGCGACAGGTAAAAATCAACTTTTTCAATCACATTGTCCACAGTGATTTTTACATAATTATAGCCATCACGAAGACCAAATCGCCCCTCATCATAAGGTTCCTCTGCGAGCATAACCGTTTTTGATGCCATGATTTCAATATATTTCGGATTAGGATGCCTAAGTTTTCCCGATGTGTTGAGGAACAACCGGCAAGAGTTAATTTGCTCTGAGAAGCCTTTGCCAACAAGAGGATGGAAAGTATCTCGACGTTCCCATCCCGGATGCTCTGCCCAAAGATAACTAATGCCAGTATGTGCTTTCAGTTTATTATGTATTTCATATCTTTCAGGATAGAAGTCTGTTTTCTTAAGTGTACCTGCACCAAGAAATCCAACATCAAATTTTTTGTCCTGATGCCAGTTGTTAAAATACAGAGGATCAATACAAGGAGGAATATAAAGGATACGCCCATCCAGCGCCGTGCCTTTGAATATCGTCAATGGATGAGGAAAGTATGACATCAAATAATCAATACCGTTAGCTATGACACTTTCAATAAATCTGTCTTGCGCGCCTTCGGTTACTTGCCAGAAATCAGCAAGTAAAATCACTTTACATGCATTGATATGCTTAATATTTTGAAATGGAAATATTACTTTACCGTTATCAAGTCCATATGATGCAATAACAATATCCGGAGTTTTGCCGCGTTTTTCGGCAAGTTGGATTATATCTCTGTAGTCGTTTACACTGTTATCGTAAAAAGGATATCCGACTCCAAAACATTGTGCTCCAAAAACAGTTCTTAGACCTGTACGAAATGCTTCATGACATTTTGCCAGATAATTATCCAAACAGTTACCAACAATAAGATAGTTAAGCTCTTTATCAAGAGTCATATGCTTAATTCCTCTTAAACAGCATAATGTTCATTTATTAGAATTCATCTTTATCCATAATATAATTATTTTCAGGCTTATGTATTACTTTGCAACAATCACTATATTCCAACTGCCAAAGCCCGGCTTGCTTCTTGTCATCCACTCTTCAAAAGTAGCAACATAGAAACCAAATTCCTCAAGTAGGAACTGTATCTCTGGTACAAATAAATATCGCATTTTATGCGTTTCTTTTATTTCACTTACATTATTTGTATGCTTATTTTTAACAAACATATGATAATTGACATCCACCAGGTT
>JAVERM010000032.1:0-20785 GCA_034007105.1 Trichlorobacter sp. | reverse complement strand
GGTTACTGCCATCCACTACCCTGGTTTGCCGGAGCATCCGGGCTACGCTATCCACAAAGCTCAGGCTGATGGCTCGGGAGCGGTTTTTTCCTTTGAGGTGGACAGTCTGGAGACCACCCGCCGGCTGTTGGAAAACACCAAACTGGCTGCCTTTGCGGTCAGCCTGGGGGGGGTGGAAAGCATCATCTCCTACCCTGCCAAAATGTCCCACGCCTCGGTCCCCAAAGAGGAGCGGGAGCGCAAAGGGATCACCGACACCTTAATCCGCCTTTCCGTGGGGCTGGAAGATCCGGACGATCTGTACGAAGACCTTGAACAGGCAATGCAGTAGAACACAAAAAAAGGGTGCGCTTTGCGCACCCTCCCTGTCATCAACACACCATCTGGCTATCTGTTATTTCTGAACTTACCTGCCTGGGTTATGCTAAATAGCATAAAAGCCTGAATTTCAGCATTTTCCAAAGCACGATAACTGCTGACCAGCCTGATTTCATCCTCAGTAAGTGAGCGTCCGTCACTATCATCAAATAAAGAGCCAACCGGAATATCAAGAGCTAATGCCACCTGTTGCAGTCTATCAGCATTAAGCCTTGAAGAGCCATTCTCATATTGCTGAATCTGCTGAAAACTTACCCCGACTTTTTCCGCCAACTGCTCTTGCGTAAGTCCGCGACGTTTCCGGAAGCCACGCAATCTTTCACCTATCTGCCAGCTTGTCAGAATCTCTCTCATAACTCACACCCTATGGTGAAGATTACAACCACAATTAGCTGACATACACGGGGCTACACTTGAAAAATGTTGTTATTTACAAGCAATACTTGTATAATGATACATAACATGATTTTAGAACTAGCTCCCTGTCTGCCTAAGGCTATATGGGTGCTTAAAACAGCTGTTTTTTGTCTGTTGTCACCGGACAGGCAAATTAAAAACTGATGATTAACCATAGTTTCACCGGATTACCCGCTAAAGGGTAAATATAAACAGGAGGTAGTTAGCATGAAGAAGCTGTACAAAGCATTTGGAGGAGTTTCATTGGTAGCATTACTTGCATTAACCGGTTGCGCGTCTATCCTTAATGAAAGCACACAAAATGTTAATGTAACCACTTCGGACGGTTCAGCAATTAAAGTTAATGTTGATGGACGTTCTATCACCACTCCGGGAATGGTTAAGCTGGAACGGGGCAAAGATGACAGGATTTTTATAACCGATGCAGAAAACTGCACCAAAGAAACTGCTGTCAGTTCAGAAGTTGATAACAAGTTCTTTATCAATATTTTAAGCGGTGGTGCTTTTGGTTCATCAACTGATTTTTCGACCGGAAAAATGTGGAAATACTCTGAAAATGTTATTATCAACTGTAATAAATAATATTTTTAACAACCAGATAAAAAAAAGCGGCTTTATAGCCGTTTTTTTTTATTTCACTCTGCCATATTATGCCGATATCGCGATAGCTGATGACAATATCGCTGAGAATCTCTACCAAAAGGCAATCAGTGAAGAGCTACACAAAGAGCCTGCATGGAATGCACTCATCCATTTTGGCAATGCCAAGGCAAATATAACCGACAAGTCATTCATGCTTAGCTATCCTGATACATCCTCAAAGCTGGAACTGGAACGCACCATAAAATATTTGTACAGTGACGACAACAGCAGTGTATGTCGATTTCCGGCACGTTATTACTGGCTGAGATCCAGGTTAAGCACAGCTCCGGAGCTACCTCTTGATGTTTGCCATGAAATTACTGAATTTAAGGAACATGCGCCGGTTACTGATATTTACCTCGCCTTTGCCAGTGAAAACATCACAAGCCCTGCAAGTATGCTTGGACACACCTTTTTACGCTTGACTGGTTACGATGCACAAAATAACGAAGTAAGTCATGCTGTATCTTTTTACATTGATGCCAGCACGTGGAATCTGCCACAACTTTTTATTGAAAGTATGGTTACAGGGAAAAAAGGTTTTTTCGCCCTTACTCCCTATGCCGAAAAACTGAAGGAATATGTAATAGATGAACAACGGCAAGTTTGGGAATACAAGCTTGATCTTGACGAACAGCAAAAGCAGTTAATAAGATTGCACCTGCTGGAATTAAAAAATACTGAAATGATTTACCTTTTCCAGAGCTACAACTGTGCGACTGTAATAAATTTTATCTTACAACTTACCGGCACAAATACTACTACTAACAAGCTGTTTATCATGCCTAAAGATGTAATTAAAAATGCCTATAAAGCTGGAATTATCAGCGATACAAAAGTAATAGTTCCAAGCAGGCTAATAATAAGAGAGCTGCAACACGAAGTCTCAGACCAAGAACTTGAGCAGATCAAACATAGCGTTGAAACTGGTAATGTTGATTTTGTAAGCAATATGCCAGATAATGACAAAGATTTTATAAAACTGGAACTGGCAGCCGCTTATAATCAATACTTAAACCTGCAAAACAAAACCACTGATGATATTTTCGACACTAACGTCGAAAATATCAAAGTGGCAAGAAACAATATCTTTACTAACAAGAATATTTCCTTTAATCGCAAACAAAACCCGATTAAAACATCTGCTAACAGTCAGCTTTCTTTTGCTACAATTATTGATGATGGCAAACCTGCCATGACAATAACTTTCTTACCAGCCTCCCACACGCTTATTGACGACAACCGCACGTACGGTAATGAAAGTGAATTACAGCTTTTTTCACCAACACTAAAGATACCGTTGTCTGGTAAAACCCCTTTTATTGATCGTTTTGCTGTTTATGCAATTCAAAACCTTTTGCCGCGGGACGTATTTACCGGTGGCATATCCACAAAATTGTTTATTGGATACGACCAGATAAAAAACAGATATTTGGAACATCATCATGCACTTTCTGCCAATGGTGCATTGGGGATAACTGAAAGATTAACAGATGATATTGATCTCTACTTACTGGGCGGTGGTGGTGTCAATTATGCCAGAAGTGGATTTTCTGCATATCTGACATCAGAACTAGGGTTAGTAGTACGTGAAATATGGGATATGAAAAGCATGATATCCGGTGCAAGCACCACATATGCAACAAGCAAGCAGTTTAGTTATGGCACAGTAAACTTCAGGCAGGCAAAATACATGGATAATAATCATACTATTGCATTTGAATATTCAAGGGATTTCAATACGCGCAAATCAGTTGATCAGTTTGTCTTAAGCATTAAAAAAATCTTTTAACAGGACTCTTAAAGAAAAACTGAAAGAGTCCCCAAAATCACTGTTTTGTAAGCTGCGAATCAAGGTAGGCGTTTACGATATCCATATAAACTTCTCTTTGTTTACTGGTGCCATCACTTTGGGCAATCATCCCTTCGTGTTCCATCATTTCCACTATTCTGGCTGCACGGTTGTAGCCGATACGCAGCCTGCGTTGCACCATGGATATGCTTGCCTGACCGGTGTCAGCCACCAGGCGTAGTGCATCTTCCCAGCGTTCATCCAGCTCTTCTGTATCCAGCGCGGATTTATCATCACTGTCCTTCATTTCCATAATCGATTGATCGTAAACCGGTTTACCCTGTTTTTTCAGAAAATCCACCACCCGCTGCACTTCCGGATCAGCAACAAATGCACCATGCACACGTCTTAAACGCCCGCTGCCAGGTGGTAGATAAAGCATATCCCCCATACCCAGCAGAGTTTCAGCACCGTTTGTATCCAAAATGGTGCGGGAATCAACCTTTGAAGATACCTGGAAAGCAATACGGGTGGGCAGATTGGCTTTGATCAGACCGGTGATGACATCAACAGAGGGACGCTGGGTTGCCAGAATCAGGTGGATGCCGGAAGCACGCGCTTTTTGGGCAAGCCTGGCAATATGCTCTTCAACCTCACGTCCGGCAACCATCATCAGATCGGCAAGCTCGTCAACAATTACAACAATATAGGGAAGGTGACCATGCTCTAATCCATCATCAACTGCTGGTGCAGGCTCTGGTGTGGTGGCTGCTCCTTCATCAACGGCAACATCGCCATCTTCCAGAACATCGGTCAGTTCTTCAATCTGCTCATCTTCATTAACAGTAACCACTGTGCCTGCTTCTTCAGCTGCCAGCTTGCGGTTATAGGATTCAAGGTTACGCACTCCTTTATCTGCCATCAGCTGGTAACGCCGCTCCATTTCATTTACTGCCCATTTAAGGGCAAGGGAGGCTTTTTTAGGTTCTGTAACCACCGGCAACAGCAGGTGAGGTATCCCTTCATACATGGAAAACTCAAGCATTTTAGGGTCTACCATGATGAAGCGGACATCTTTTGGCGTGGCAGTATAAAGCAGTGAAATAATCATGGTGTTCACTGAAACCGATTTGCCTGATCCGGTGGAACCGGCAACCAGCAGATGGGGTGCCTTGGCAAGATCAGCAAAAAGCGGCAGTCCGGCAATATCTTTGCCCAAAGCCAAGGGCAGTTTCATTTTGCTTTGTAAAAACTCGTCACAGGTGAATATTTCACGCAGGTAGACTGTTTCACGGTCGCGGTTGGGCACCTCTATCCCCACCACTCCTTTGCCAGGAATCGGGGCTACGATACGTATGGAAAGAGCCTGTAACGCCATGGTCAGGTCATCGGAAAGTCCGGCTATGCGGCTGATTTTGATGCCTGGTGCAGGTGCAAATTCATACATGGTAATCACAGGACCAGGACATATTTCGGTGACTTCGCCTTTAATTCCAAAATCCAGCAGCTTTTTTTCCAGCAAACGGGCGTTCATTTCCAGCTGTTCCCGCTCTATACGGCGTTCTGTTGGTGGCGGCTGATCCAGTAATGAAAGTGCAGGTGTGATAAATTCACCATCTGACTGCACAAAATCAAAGGCTTCTTGCACTGCCTTGGGCTTTATTGCTTCTTCTTTTTTCCTTTCCTTGCGCAAAACATTCGGGCGTGGTGGCGGTGGTGGTGATGCCTGTTTTATCACCGGTGCAGAAGTCGCCATTACACGACCTTCAGTATGGCTTTTATCTTTTTGCTTTTCCTCTCGGTTAAAGGCTTGCCTCTCCCGCCGTGCTGCCCATTTGGAGTGCAAAACCTCCAGCCACCAGGATACAAAAAGTACAAAGGAAAATCCGGACAGCACCATGATTGATGCTGCCAGCAACGGCAGTAGCACCAGCAAAGCTCCGGCAGTACCGAGCATACTTTTCAGCCAATGTACCAGCATGGTACCAATGGCACCGCCGGTGGGCAGTTGCTGGTCTGCCAGAATGGTGGTCTCGCGGTTAAAGGCAAATAGTGCTGCAAGGGAGACAAGTAAGGCTGCAAAAGCAGCCACCTTGTACATCCGCAGACGCAACTCCTTAAAGCGCAGCAGGTTGTAAGCCAGGTACAAAAGCAGTAACGGTAAAAGAAATGAGGCAAGTCCAAATACCATTAACGCCAGATCAGCCACCTGCGCACCTACACGTCCGCCCATGTTGGCTACTGTGCTGTTTGTAGACCAGCTGTTCAAGGTTTGATCACTGGTGTTATAGGTAAAAAGTGCCATGAGCATAAAAACGCCCACGGCACCTGCTGCAATACCTTGCAGTTCCTTAATCAGTTTTTCTTTACGGGTTTCGTCCACAGGTTTTTTTAAACCACCTTGTAATCAAGCACAAACTCGGGCGCGTTCATAATTGCTTTTTTTACTGGACAAAGATTGGCAGCGCGCACAACCGCAGCACGATATTTTTCAGGAAAATCTGCTGGTAAAATAATGTTGGTAATCACCTTTGCCAGCCTTTGTTTGCCCTGGTCATCTTCTTCAAATTCTGCGGTTTGCTCCAGGCTGATGGCATCTGTGGGGATTTTGCGGGCAGTGCAGAAATCAAGCACAAAAACACCGGCACAGGTGGCAATTGAGCCAAGGAAACATGCGTATGGGGAAGGTTCTTTCCCTTCACCGCCGTAGGCCAGCGGCTGATCAGTTAAAAGGCGGGTACCGTCTTCAAAGGTTGCCGCAAGTTTTTTACCGCCTTCAAATGTTATGGTTGCTTTCATCTTGTTGTTTTCTCCTTGTACTTTATTGAATGGTTTACTGTGGTGCATCCTCTATAGGCACTGTATCACGGGTAGAAAGCGGGGAAACAGTGCGATCAAGGTTTATGAGCGAAACCATATCTTCAAACTGGCTCATATAGACATCGTAATCCGGTGTTTCCTGCCTGAAAAAGCTAAGACGGCGTTTTTCAAGTGCCCTGCGGACACCATCAAGTGACTTGAATTTTACCTGTACCGTATCATCCATATTGGCTTTTGCAGCTTCAAAGTCTGCATATTGCAGGTTAAGCAGCGGCTCATATTTAAGGAAACTGCGGCGAAAATTGGGATACTCCCAAAGCACAGCGCCATTTTTATCCACAATCTGGGCAGTCATAATCAGGAAGTTGTAATTGTTTTCAAGGGAGTTAAGCAAAGTGCCAGAGTAAAGCTTGTCTGGTCTGGTGATGCCACTTACCACCACCAGCATAAGTGCATCAACACTGTTTTTATCCATATATTCCCTTAATGCCCGCTCATTCCAGAAATACTTGTTATACTGCACCTTGGCATCATCCCGTTGTTCACGGTACAACATAAGCTCTCCAAGTAGGGCTTTGGGATCATCATCTGGCATCACCACAGCATAAAAGCTCTCACTGTTTTTAAGCAGGCGCACCAATTGCCTTTCATTTATCCGATTATAATTGGCAAGCAAGGTAAAAAGCTCATCCTTTTGCGGGAAGCGGATATCTGAATTTTCATCAATCATCAATGGAGCTACGCCCAAAACCCTAACCCGCTGCACCATTTCATCTTTGGGCAGGTTAAAATGGTTTTGCGCACAACCTGCAACCAAAAAGAGCAGCACCAAAGCAAATATTGACTTAATCGCTTTCATTAGGCCTCCTTATCCTGTAAATTCAATAAGACAAACAGATTATATAACAGATCAGCCAGATGTTTTCCAGCAGTTAAGCCCAGGAGAACCTTGTATGTACCGACATCTTCCCAACATTGTGATGGCAACAATACTTGCCCTGTTGCTGGTTTTTTCTGCAACAAATAAAAGACAGCAAGTACAGTTTTTAGCTGGCGAAAACAGCCACAAAAACGGTGATTTCATGGCAGCTGTAACCGGATATGAGTCAACAATCCGTATGTATTTGCCTTTTTCCAACAAACCAGAAAAGGCAGCAAAGCAGCTTTGGGAAATGGCTGACAAAGCTGAGCAAGCAGGAGATACAGACCATGCACTTTTTGCCTATCGCGCCTTGCACAGCTCTTGGTCTGCTGTTTATTGCCTCTTCCAGCCGGGCAAAGACTGGATTAAACGCAGTGAGCTGAAAATTGCAGCATTGGCAGGTAAAGGATAAATCAATGAGTAATGAAGCTTTACGGATAATTGCCCTGGGTGGTCTGGGAGAAATCGGAATTAACTGTACAGTTTTTGAATCAGGTGACGACATTCTGGTGGTTGATGTTGGGCTGATGTTTCCAGAGCCAGATATGCCTGGCGTTGATTACGTTATTCCGGATTTTAGCTACATAAGGGAAAACGCCAACAAACTGAAAGGGGTACTGCTCACCCACGGACATGAGGATCATATCGGTGCACTACCCTTTTTTCTGCGGGAATTTCCGGTACCGGTTTACGGCACTGCGCTAACCTTGGGTATCCTGTCTGGCAAATTGCATGAATATAAGGTGGATGCTGAACTTATCACCGTTAAACCCGGTGACAAAGCAGAACTTGGCTGCTTTAAGGCAGAGTTTATCCGTGTAGCCCACTCGGTTGTGGATGGTTGCGCATTGGCAATAGAAACACCAGAAGGGGTGGTTATCCATACTGGAGATTTCAAGCTGGATCAGACACCGGTTGATGGTGAAACCACAGACCTGTCCGCCTTTGCCCGCTATGGTGATCAGGGTGTGCTGGCACTTTTGTCTGACTCCACCAATGTGGAACGCGAAGGCTACACATTATCTGAAAAATATGTTGGCGATGCTTTATCCAACCTTTTCCCCAAATGCAAAGGTCGCATTATTGTGGCTGCTTTTTCCAGTAACATCCACCGCGTACAACAGGTGGCAGATCTGGCAACAGCCAATGGGCGTAAAATTCTGCTAAATGGTCGCTCCATGGTTGCCAATGTAAAAATCGCCCGCGAACTTGGTTATCTGACCATTAGTGATGAACATTTGATGGATTTGCGTGATCTGAACAGCCTGCCGCCAGAGCAGGTCTGCATCATCTCCACCGGCAGCCAGGGAGAGCCGATGTCGGCACTGGTGCGCATAGCCATGGATGATCACAAGCAGATAAAGGTGGAACCTGGCGATACTGTAATCCTTTCATCCCGCAATATTCCTGGCAATGAGCGGACCATCTCGGATTTAATCAACAACCTTTATCGGCGGGGTGCAGATGTCCACCATGAACAGGTTTCAGAAGTGCATGTATCCGGCCATGCCAGCCAGGAAGAGCTGAAGCTGATTATGAACATCGTGCGCCCGCACTTCTTTTTGCCCATACATGGCGAGTACCGCCACCTGGTGCAACACAGACGGCTGGCAACTAAAGTGGGCATTCCGGAAGAACGCTGCCTTTTGGCAATAAACGGCGAGGTGGTCTGTTTTTATAATAACACAGCCTGCATCGAGGAAACCGTTGAGCATGGACGGGTTCTGGTGGACGGCAAAGGTGTAGGCGATGTCGGCGAAGTGGTGCTTAAAGACCGCCGGCATCTGGCTGAAGACGGGGTGGTAACGGTTTTTCTGGGTGTAAACCAGCAGACAGGTGAACTGATTTATGGTCCTGAAATTGTTTCCCGTGGCTTTGTTTTTGAAGACGAGAGCAGAGAATACCTGCACCAGGCCATTATGGTCACCAAAGAAGCCCTGTCTGAACAAAGTGTGGTGGTATTAACTGACCGCGATGAACTTTCCCAGGTTGTGCGCCAGACGCTAAAGCGGTTTTTCAAAAAAACCATAGAGCGCAGACCAATGATTTTACCTGTGGTACTGGAACTGTAACCAAAGATAGTTACGGTAAAAACATCAGGGGTTTACGAAAGGCTCCACCTGTGGCAGCGGTTCAACTCTGGTTGATTCCTCAGAAAGCATGACAATATCCACGCGGCGGTTACGGGAACGCCCATCGGCTGTGCTGTTATCTGCAATCGGGCGGTACTCACCATAGCCGGTGGCAGATATGCCGGTTGGATCAAACTGGTAGGTTTTAATGATATGACGCAAAACACTGGTGGAGCGGGCTGTGGAAAGCTCCCAGTTGGAGGGAAAGCGTGCGCTGTTGATAGGTATGTTATCTGTATGACCTTCTATGCGCAACGGATTGGTATACTGGGTCATTGCCTCAACTATGGTATTTAGAATCTGATAACCGGATGCCTTGATTGATGCAGAGCCGGAATCAAAAAATCCGGCTTCCTTAAGACTTACCACCAACCCTCTGCTGGTAATCCCCATGGAAACCTCTTTTTCTGCGCCGTGCTTAATCAGGTAGGCTTCAATGGCTGATTGAATCTCTTTAAAATCCTTTTCACTGGCTTGCCCTTTTTGCCCCTGACCAGAACCACGGCGGGCACCAGCCGGCGGCATCTTGCGGGTCATCGGTATAATGGCCATATCCGGTTTTATGGCAGGAATCTGGCGTATATCCTTTGCATCAAGCACACCCTGCTGTCCGGCAGCAGCCATGGTGGAATAACCAAAGGATTCCCGCAGGGACTCCATCACCTGCTCCACCTTTTGCTTGTCAGTTTGAGACATGGCATAAAGGGTTACAAACACAGCAAACAGCAGTGTGATAAAATCGGCGTAGGAAACCAGCCAGCGTTCGTGGTTTACATGTTTTTCGGGTTTTTTCTTGCGCGCCACAAAAGGCTCCTGTAACTACTCGGCACCAGCAAAAGACTTCAGCTTTTGCTCAATAAAGTGCGGGTTCTCCCCGTTCTGGATGGCAATAAGACCTTCAAGGATAATTACCCTGCGCAGTATCTCTTCATTCATACGTGTCTTCAGCTTTGTACCAATGGGCAGACAAATAATATTAGCCACCATCAGACCATAAATAGTGGCAACAAAGGCAACAGCAATACCGGCACCCAGCTTGGAAGTATCGGAAAGGTTACTCATAACGTGAATAAGTCCAATCACAGCACCAATAATACCGATGGTTGGAGCGAATCCGCCTGCTGCCTCGTAAAATTCAACTGAATGTTTCTGATGTGCTTCATAGGCATCAATTTCGGCTTCCAGTGTTTCCCTTAGTTTTTGGGGATCAATACCATCAACCACCAGAGATATGCCTTTTTTGATGAACGGATCACTTGCATTTTGTGCTTCCTGCTCAAGGGAAATAAGACCGTTTCTACGCGCCTTGGTGGCATAGCCGATAATATCTTTTACAATCCCTTCAGGGTCTACTTTGGGGGGCAAAAAGGCTATCTTAACATCCTTGAAAGCCTGGATACAGGCTGACAAAGGCATGGAAACAAACACCGCGCCAAAAGTACCGCCAAGAACAATCAGTGCAGCAGTTGGCTGGATAAGTGCGCTGATATGCAGCCCTTCCAGTACAGCACCGCCGAAAACAGCACCAAAACCAAGTATAAGTCCTATTAGAGTTGATAAATCCATATTCTAGTTTCCCTGAAAATTAAATGGTGATGGCGTTGCATCATTTTTTTCAATACTGCCCCAGCTTGCCCGCCGGACATTACAGGAAAGCAAACGGTTACGCTTTATATATTCCGGACGGCTGCACAGGCTGCCGGCACGGCGCAAAACTTTGGTGCGGTAGGCGATTATCCTGTTCAGCAGAATTTTGCCACGCTCGCGCACAAGTATATGATGACCGTTGTAAAGAGTAATAACTGTGTCAGGGGTTTCTTCAATGCTGATGATATGGTCAGGGTTAAGCAGCATTGTTTGACGATCAAGGCGGGTTACCAGAATCATTCGCACCTCTGTTTTATTTTTTGCCAAAAGTATCAAATAGGCGGATAAGGTCAAGTTTTTTCCATCAAAACAACATCCATTGGTTAGCCAAGCATGGCATCTATAGCTTCAAAATCAATATGTTTTTCTGCAATGGCGTTTATAAGATCAATCTTTTCCGTATCTTCAGGACCTATTTTTGAAACATGCTCACGCAGTTGAGCATAAACTTTTGTTGTGGTTTCTTCAATGCGCATATAGGGGATTGTACTGCTTTCCAGTATCTGATGGGTAATTTCAGACACTGGCGTATGTCCCGAAATAATCAGACCAGCGATTTTTTCACGATATTCCGGAATATGGTGCAACGCTGTGGCAGTGACAATCAGCTCATCCCGCGAGCTGGTAACAATCAACAAGGTGGATTTGGTAAGTGCCTCAATAACTTTTTGGGATGATGCTGCACCGATCTGTATATTGTGGCATATTCTGCTGTTTTCTGATGGATTACCAAGCAGCTCAAGCTGAAGAAGATCAGCCACATGCTGCAATGTCGGATCAGCCAGGGTGCGGGAGTAATCAAAAGCACTGGTCACCAGCAGGTCACGGTCGGCAAACGCTTTTTTCAGGTAATTAAGGGAATCTTCCCTTTTGCTGGCAATCAGTTTATTTGCCATAATCACCTTTACCTGTGCATTTTCCCGCTCATAAAGCGGCAGATTCAGCTCAACCGAATCAATCACATTACCGATACCACCGCCAGTAATCATCAGTACCGGTGCCTCAAGCATTGCAGCCACCTGGGCATTGTTTGTACCAACCACAGAACCTACACCCCCATGTCCGGCTCCTTCAATAATCAGAAAATCATGGCGTTTTTCCAACTCGGCACAGGCATCAAGAATCAGCTTTCGTGGCGGGTACGGTCCGGCAATGCCATCAAGAAAACGCCTGGTTGAGCCGGTTGTTAACGTCATGGGTGACATAAACGGCACATCTTCATGCAGGTTATAGACACCAGCCATCATGGCAGCATCTTTATCCATCACCATCCCGCGGTATTCAATACATTTGGGACCAATGGGTTTCATAAAACCAACGCTTTTATATTTCTGCCGCGCCAGGTGCATCAGTGAAAGTGATATGGTGGTTTTACCGCAGTGCTGTCCGGTTGCGGCAATAAAGATTTTTTTACACATAATGACAGTCATCTCCTTTAAGCTGTTTTTATTATTACAGGATACTACATAGCCATTGCAATTATCACAAGCGTTTCAAGCCTGACAGGCTCCTAACCTATGTTTTTCCTGAAGCGAAATACTGCCACCATCAGCACCGAAGTTCCAAGTAACAACAGTGCCAGCATTTGCGGCCAGAGTGTGGCAATGCCGGTACCTTTCAGATAAAGCTCCCTGATAATCACCAGATAATAACGCATCGGGTTTACCAAAGTCAGCCATTGTACTACTTCCGGCATGTTTTTAATGGGGAAAGCAAAGCCGGAAAGCAGCATGGCAGGAAAAATAATAAAAAATGCACTCATTTTAGCCTGCTGCTGGGTGCTGCTGATGGTGGACACGAAAAGCCCTGTGCCAAGTGAGCTCATTAAAAACAGCCCTGTTGCCAGCACAAGCAACCAGATACTACCCCTGATCGGCACCTGAAAAACCAGCAGACCAACCAGGCTGATTAAAGCCACATTGGCATAGCCAATCAATACAAAGGGCAGGGTCTTACCCAGGATAAACTCGGTTTTACGTATCGGCGTGACGATCACCTGCTCAATGGTACCGATCTCCTTTTCACGCACAATCGCCATGGCTGAAAGCAGCATGGTGATAATGTAGACGATGTTGGCAATCACCGCAGGAACGTAAAATGGCGGACTTGCCAGATCAGGGTTAAACCAGGCGCGGGCTTCAAGGCTTACCGTAGCAGGGGGATTTATACCCAAACTACTGCTATGCCTGAACAGCAGCTTGCGGTTGTAGTCTTCACTAAAAAGCCCAAGATAACCGATGATAATACCGGCAGTGTTGGAATCAGAGCCATCAAGCAAAGCCTGCACAACAGTGCCATTGCCATGCTCCAGTTCTCCGGAAAACCCCGGCTGGATGGTGAGAGCCAGCCTTGCCTTGCCACTATCCAGCAACCTTTGCGCTGCTCGCTCATCCACGGGGCGGGCGATCTCTTTAAAATGACCGGAGGCAAAAAGTGCGGCAAGCATCTGCCTGCTTTGGGTTGTATTATCCCTGTCCAGTACGGCTGTTGGCACAGCACGCACATCCATATTTACTGCATAGCCAAAAATCACTGTCTGGATTACGGGCAGCAAAAACAGCACCATCCGCATTCTGGGATCACGAAAGGTCTGGATAAACTCTTTGATTAACATGGCTTTAAGCCGTGCAAACATCGCCTACTCCAGTCGTTTACGAAAAGCCAGCATGGAAGCTCCCAGCACAGTGAAAGCAAAACCCAGTAAAAACAGTGCGTGGGGCCATAACACTGCCAAACCCACATCTTTCAGATAAATTCCACGTAAAATTGTGACAAAGTAACGCGCCACCACCACATGGCTGATGGTCTGGATAGGTGCAGGCATATTTTCCAGAGGAAAGATAAATCCGGAAAGTAAAAAAGCCGGCAAAACTGTAATAACTAAAGCAAGCTGACTGGCAAGAAGCTGACTTTTGGTGATAATACTAATCAACATACCAACAGCCAGTGAACCAAGCAAAAACAGCAAGGATAAAGCCACCAAAAGCCAGATACTGCCCCGCAGTGGCACCCCGAAAACCAGATTACCCACTGCCACCGACAAAATCAGATCAATAATCCCGATACAGAAATAAGGTGCCAGTTTGCCGATAATCAGCTCTGCCTTGCCAACCGGCATGGCGATCAGCTGCTCCATAGTACCTGTTTCCCACTCCCGCGCCATGGAAAGGGCAGTTAAAAGAGCAGCAACAATCATCATAATCACCGGTATCAGACCAGGGAAGATGAAATGGCGGGAAACAAGATCAGAGTTAAACCAGACGCGGGCGCGTATCTCCAGCCTGGGTGTGGTTATTTTTTGCAGATTGGCTGTACCGCTATTTATCAGCAGTTGCTCAACCAGCAGCTTTTGTGACCAACCCATGATAATGGCATCTGCGTAACTTTGGGCAATGGTGGCAGTGTTGGGATCACTGCCATCAAGTAAAAGCTGCACACTACCTTTGTGGCGGCTATCCAGCTTGTTGGCAAAATCAACTGGTATCACCAGTGCTGCCAATGCTTCACGACGATCTATCGCCCTTTCCAGCTCTTTGTATGATGCAAGGTAGTGTTTTAAATCAAAATAGCGGGAGCCCTCAAAATTGCTGAGCAGTTCACGGCTTTGGGGACTGTTGCTCTGATCCCAGACCACCAGCGGCACCTGGTCAACATCAAGAGTAAGTGCATAGCCAAACAAAAACAGCATGATAAGCGGCGTAATGATACCAAGGGCAAGGCTGCGGGGATCCCGCAAAACATGCAGAAACTCTTTGTGGGCTACAGCATTAAGACGGCGTAAACGGCTGGTCATTGGTTTAATTCAGGCGGCTGTCTATGGCTTGCAAAGCTTCCAGAGCTGCCAGAGGTATGGAAATATGCGGAGATTTTATTTCCGGTTCGCGGGGGTTAATGCGGATAACCGTTGCTTCAGGGCAGTTCCAGCCAATCCTCTCGGAGGTGGCTCTGATGGTGGGTACAGCACTACCTGCACCCATCTCAATAACAACCATCCGGTGCAGCCGATGTTCTGCCATGTATTGAAGAAACCGCTGCTCTTGCTCCTGGCTGCGCTCCCCAATCCAGTGCCAGTCACCAAACATCAAAATGTTTGGTCTGCTGACTTCGCCACAGCCAGGGCAACGAGGAACCTTTTTTGCTCGCATCACCTGTTCATCAATCTCAATCTGTTCATTATTTCTCCAGATGTTATTCGAGCAGGGCGTGCTGCATTGCAGCCAATGGATTGAGCCATGTACTTCATGGATACTACCTTCATCAAAACCGGCTTTCTGAAACTGCCCATCCACATTGGAGGTAACCACAAACGGCTCAACATCAATGGCAGCAGCCCATTTTTTCAGTAGCTGGAATCCGGCATGGGGTACTGTTTTGCGGTACAGGTTGGTACGGTGGCCGTAAAAACCCCACCCAAAAGCAGGGTCACGACGAAAGTGATCAGGGTTGGCACACTCCACAAAGGTCAACCCCAGACGAGCATAGGGAGGATAAGCCTGCCAGAAACCGCTGTCACCGCGAAAATCCGGCAGACCTGAATCAACCCCCATGCCGGCACCGGCTGTTATGACCATAGCTTTTGCTTCTTTAATAGCTTGTGCAGCTTTTTTAAAGGCTATCATCACTTGTCGCTTCCTCCCTTATTTTGTTTGTCTTTACAACAATATATCTTGTTTGCTACCTTTCCAGGAAGAGGTGCGAGGTGCGCCATGCCGACAATCAGCATGTTTTACGGAATTTTAATACGCATGTTTTTCAGAGATATTGAACGCCATCATTTACCACATGTTCATGCTGAATATCAGGGTAATGTAGCAGTTTATGCAATCGAAGATGGTGCTATGCTTTCCGGAAGTTTCCCGCCAAACAAACATAAACTTGTTGTTGCATGGATTGAAATCCATAAGGAAAATCTTCTTGCCAACTGGCAGCTGGCTGTTAATGGCAAGCAACCATTTAAAATAAAAGGACTTGACCAATGAGAATTGCAGATATTAAACCACAAACTGATCTTAGCCTGATTGTCACCTTAACAGACGGCAGAGTTGGTCGCTTTGATGTCCGCCCCTACCTGGATTTTGAAGCATTTACTGCCCTGCAAGATTATTCCGAATTTATGAAAATCCACAATGGCAGTTATTTCATTGAATGGGATTGTGGTGCAGACCTTTCTGCTGACACAATTGCAGCCAGACTGACCTAACATGCAGCAAGCAGCTTCCGCAGCAGCTTTTCAAGGGTCTGTTAAAAGCGCAGCCAGACCCCACCCAACACCTGTGTCTGCTTGTCACTAATCAGGCGACGCGCTTCCAGGTTAAGGCTTAAAAGTGGTAGTGGCAGCGAAAAATCAAGCCCACCCTGCACTGTCATGGTACCGGAACGTTCTTTGCCACGATCAGCCGGATTTGTGGAGCTGGTGTTATTGATGCTATAGTAAATACCACCAATACCTGCATAGGGCTTAATCACTGGTACAAGCGGCAGATGCGCATTAAGATAACCACCAATAGGCATGATATGTGACTTTTTCCTGTACCACCCCTTGTTGTGGGTAATATCTGCATACCCCACGCTGGCTCCCATACTAATAATAGACAGCGGTAAGGGGAAATAACGCACTGCCAGCTCGGCGGTGTTGCCGCTTTTTTCCACTGTTCGCCCGTAACGGGCACCAATGTCAAAACCACCTGCAAAAGCCTGCCCTGCAAATGTCGTAACCAACAAAGAAATAATCAACACCGCTTTTAACTTCATGGGAACCTCCACAATTTATGTTCTACCTGCTAACTCTTTACATCTTAGCTGAATTGAAAATTTCAGCAATATTTTGAATACAAGTTTTCTCAAACCTGCTTACATCTCGCTACTTTATCATCTGGTGCATACAAAAATCACAAACCAGACACTTTACAGAATATCAAGTTGTCATTATAGTTTGAGGCTATTTTGTTTCCCATCCGGAAACTTTTTACGGAGCTGAACTTGACCAACATTATCCAGACACTGGGTCGGCACGGTCTGGCAAGCCTGTCTGCCATGGGGCGCATGGGCAGTTTTCTTGCCCAGGCATGTTATTCCATGCTGCGCTTTCCTGGCAAACCAATGCTGCTTTTAAAGCAGATTAGTTTTATAGGTGCCAAATCACTTTTTGTAATTGTGCTTACTGCTGCTTTTACAGGCATGGTTCTGGGCTTGCAGGGTTATTACACACTGGCAAAATTTGGTTCTGAAGGCTTATTGGGGGTTGCTGTTGCACTTTCACTAATCCGTGAGCTGGGTCCTGTACTGACTGCACTGATGGTTACCGGCAGGGCAGGCTCTGCAATTACTGCCGAAATCGGTATTATGCAGATCAGTGAACAGATTGATGCACTGGAAACAATGGCTCTGGATCCATTTAAATATCTGATCTCACCAAAGTTTATCGCAGCCATGATCTCTTTGCCGCTGCTTTGCGCGATTTTTGATTTGGTGGGGATTTATGGTGGCTGGCTGGTGGGAGTCAAACTTCTAGGCGTAAATCCGGGGGCATATTTTACAGAAATGTACCGCTCAGTGGAGTGGCGGGATGTTTATTCAGGCTTCATCAAGTCTTTCTGCTTTGGCATCATCATCGCCTGGGTAAGCTGCTATAAAGGGTATTATACTGCACGAGGTGCCGAGGGTGTTTCCCGCGCCACCACTGAAGCCGTTGTACTCACCTCTGTCCTGGTGCTGGTCTGGGACTACTTCCTTACTTCGGTGCTGCTATGATTCAATTGATTGATCTGCACAAATCCTTTGGCAGTCAACAGGTTTTACGTGGTCTTGACCTGACCATACCAAAAGGTGCCATCACAGCTATCATCGGTCCCAGCGGCGAGGGTAAAAGTGTCACCTTAAAGCAGATGATCGGGCTGCAAAAGCCAGATAAAGGTGATGTGCTGGTGGCAGGTGAAAGCATTGTCGGGCTTAAACGTAATGACCTGAACAAGGTACGCGAGAAGTTTGCCATGGTTTTCCAGAACTCGGCACTTTTTGATTCCATGACAGTTTTTGAAAACATCGCCTTTCCGTTGCAAGAAAAAACCGACTTATCCAAAGACGTAATTGAACAACGGGTAAAAGCTGCCCTGGCTGATGTAAGCCTGCGCAATGTTGAGCAGAAATATCCTGATGAACTATCTGGTGGCATGAAAAAAAGAGTGGGGCTGGCACGCGCTTTGCTGGTAAATCCTGAAATCATACTTTTTGACGAACCAACCACCGGCCTTGATCCTGTAATTCGCAATTCAATCCACCAGCTGATTAAAGACACACAGAGCAGATTCGGCTTTACGGCTGTACTGGTATCCCATGACATTCCTGATATTTTTGACATTGCTCATTATGTAGCCATGCTTTACCAGGGTAAAATATTGCAGTTTGGCACTGCCAGCGAGATAAAAAATTCTGACAACCCGGTGGTACACCAGTTTATAAACGGCATCCTTGACGGCCCCATCAATATTGGAGTTGATTAAACCATGAACACAGCAAAACTTGAATTTACTGTAGGACTTTTTATGTTAATTGGCATCATCTGCCTTACCTATATTTCTGTAAAACTGGGCAAAATGGAGCTGATGGGCGGCAACTATTATCGGGTGGTGGCTCAGTTTGATTCTGCCTCTGGACTTAAAAACGGCGCGCGGGTGGAGATTGCCGGTGTGGAAGTAGGCTCTGTAGCCAATATAGCCCTGAATAACGCAACTGGTGATCAGGCCGATGTAACCATGAGAATAAGAGATGGCGTTAAAATAGATGAAGATGTCATCGCCTCGGTGCGTACCAGCGGTATTATCGGGGACAAGTTTATCAAACTGAAACCAGGTGGCTCAGACGAATATCTGAAGGAAGGCAGTAAAATAAGAGATACAGAATCTGCCATTGATATAGAAGAACTGGTAAGCAAATTTATTCATGGCAATATGGACTAGGAGTAACCGGAAATGAAAACAGCTTTTAACAAGAGACTGGCAGCTGCTTTTTGTGCCATCTGCCTGATGGCTAGCACGTCTGTTGCTTTTGCTGGCAGCCCTGCGCAGACAACACTGGTGTTTGATCTGCAACAATGCATCAAAACAGCACTTAAAACCGCGCCCGAACTGGGTGAAGCTGATGCTGATACACAGTTTACAGCCAGCAAACTGAAAGAGGCAAAATCCCATATGCTGCCCCAGATTGATGTTATGGCTTTATTTGGACCAGCACCAACGGCAAAACGTAGTGATGTCAATCCGTTTGTCAAAACAGATGTATCGTTTAAAGCCAGAAATCTCACCTGGTTCACCAGCGCAGATATGCTGATTACCCAGCCACTTTGGACCTTTGGCAAAATCAGCGAAAACATGAAAGCTGCCACCCACGGCATTGAAGTAAACAAAGCCCAAAAACAGCAAAAAGCAAATGAAGTAGTGCTTGAGGTAAAAAAATATTATTACGGACTGCTGCTGGCTAGGGAAATGCAGACCGTGCTGACCGAACTTCAGGACTATATCGAGCAAGGCAAAAAAAAGGTCCGGCAGATGATTGAAGATGAAAGCCCTTCAGGAGATGAGGCTGATATCTACAAGCTGGAAGCCTATGCCGGTGAAATTAACAACTATATGGCAGAAGCCCGCAAAGGCGAGCAGCTGGCACTGGCAGCCCTTAAAGCAAGGCTTGGTCTTGCCGATGATATTGATCTTGAAATCGCCGACAACCACCTTGCAATGGTAACCACAGAAATTCCGGCTCTGGATGCCTCAATCACCAGCGCAAAGATTAAACGCCCTGAATTTAAACAGCTTGAAGAAGGGTTAAAGGCGAGAAAAGCCCTGGTTGGTGCTGCCAAGGCAAACTATTACCCTGATATTTTCCTTGCTGGCGTACTTTCCTGGGCATACGCCGATGACCGCGAACGTATCAAAAATCCATATATTGAAGACCGCTTTAAGCACAGCTACGGCGGAGTTGCACTTGGTGCCAAATGGCACCTTGATTTTGGCATTACAGGCGCAAGGGTTGCAGCAGAACAGGCGCAACTTAACCGACTGGAAAGCACCAAAATTTACGCTGATAACTTCATTCCGTTACAGATTAAAAAAGCCTGGCTAGAGATGCAGGAAGCTGAACAAGCAGCGCAATCAAGCCAGACAGCCTATAAAAATGCAAAAAAATGGGGTGCTTCTGCATTGGCAAACTTTGATTTCGGCATTGGTGATGCCAAGGAGATTTACGAATCTGTGGCTGTTTACGGCAAAATGAAGGCTGCCTATTATCAGGCAATTTACGATTACAATATTGCTAATGCAGACCTTGATTATGCAACAGGCTCTACCCGATAATTTTTTTTTGCGAGCAGTTAAAAGGAGGACACCTTAATGTTTAAACGAATTTTATTATTTGCCATCGCCATGATGATGGTCGCATTACCTGCCTTTGCTTCAGTTACTGATGAGATAAAAGTTGCCGTTGACCGAGTAATTAAAATTGTTTCTGACAAGGAAATGAAAAAACCCGCAAATGAGCAGAAAAGGCGAACCGCAATCAAACAGGCCATAGGAACTGTATTTAACCATCAGGAAATGGCGCGTCGCTCCCTTGGCAGGCACTGGAACAGTCGCAGCAAGGAAGAACAACGGCAATTTGTAGAGCTTTTTGCAAACCTGTTGGAAAATTCATACGCTGAAAAAATCGAATCCTATAATAATGAGAAAATTGTATACCTGCGGGAGATTGTGGACAGTGATTACGCTGAAGTAAAATCAAAAGTGGTGGGTACAAAAAACGATGAGTATACACTGGATTACAAAGCATTAAAAAAAGACGGCAAGTGGATGGTTTACGATGTTGTCATTGAAGGAGTAAGCCTTGTTTCCAACTACCGCACCCAGTTTAACAAAATTATCAGCGCAAACGGGTATGGTGAGCTGCTTAAAAAACTGCAACTGAAAAACGATGAAATCCAATAGGGATGGCAGTTTATTTCCTTGACACTCATCAAACAGCGTGTTAAATCGACGCAGCGAAAAGTTT
>JAVERM010000039.1:0-15608 GCA_034007105.1 Trichlorobacter sp. | reverse complement strand
AGCGCAAACGGGTATGGTGAGCTGCTTAAAAAACTGCAACTGAAAAACGATGAAATCCAATAGGGATGGCAGTTTATTTCCTTGACACTCATCAAACAGCGTGTTAAATCGACGCAGCGAAAAGTTTCGGATAGGCACGAATCGCCATGTAGCACCCGCAGTAACTGCCAATGCTTTATGGAAATGCCCGAACGGTTCCGGAAACTTCGTTAGATATTATTTGTCCGGCAAAGACCGGGAACCCAGAAGGAGGAAGTTTGTAATGGCACAGGGCAAGGTAAAATGGTTTAACGACACAAAAGGTTTTGGTTTTATTGAACAAGACAGCGGAGAAGATGTTTTTGTACACTTTTCTGCCATCCAGACTGAAGGCTTTAAGTCTTTGGCAGAAGGTGAGCAGGTAAGCTTTGATGTTGTGCAAGGTCCCAAGGGTCTTCAGGCTGCAAACGTTCAAAAAATGTAGACAACTAAAACAACACCTTTTCAAGCCCGCAGACAACTGCGGGCTTTTTTAGTTGTATGGATAAATTCTTGCTTATTAGCTTTTGACAAACAGTTTTATTTTACATATTGTTACATTATTTTTTCCAAGGAGTATGGTTTTATGGCTAAGATTTTAGTGGTTGATGACTCGCTGGTAGCACGTATGAGCCTTAAGTCCTGTTTGCCAAAGGATAACCACGAAATAGCAGAAGCCAATGATGGTGCAAAAGGGGTGGCTCAGTTCACCAACTTTGCGCCTGATGTCACTTTTATGGATCTAACCATGCCGGGCATGGACGGAATAGAGGCTTTACGTGGAATAAAACAGATAAATCCTGCTGCAATCGTAATAATCCTGACTGCTGACATACAAAAACGCACCACTGAAATAGTCACAGAACTTGGTGCCTTTGCAGTACTTAAAAAACCACCGCAACGCCCTGAAGTACAAGCTATATTTGAACAAGCCCTGAAAGCAGCCGGAGTTGTTTAACCATGAGTGATGCAACAAGCCTGACAGACCTTGAAAAAGATGCCTTGCAGGAAATCATGAACATCGGCTTTGGTCGTGCCGCAGCTGACCTGGCTGAAATCCTCGGTATCCATGTCATCCTTTCCATCCCCCAGATAAAACTGATGGAAACATCTGATGTGATGAAATACATCCACCATGAAATCCCTGACACCAATGACATGAGCATGATTACCCAGTTTTTCAGCGGCAAACTAAATGGTGTCAGTTATCTGGTAATACCACAGGGTGAAGGGCTTAAGCTTCTCCATCTGTTTGATGAGGATGCAACTGGCCTTGATCAGGAATATGACCTTGCCACCTTGCAACGGGAAACCTTGCTGGAAATCGGCAATATCATCATTGGTGCCTGTGTAGGCAAGCTGGCTGAGATGCTAAATGACTCTGTTTCCTACGCGCCTCCCCGCTACTTTGCCCATGAGATGATTTACGACTCCTTAACAGAAGGTTTAAGCGGAGATAAAAGTTTTGCCCTGTTGTTCAAAACCATATTCAGTTTTGAAAAAGAAGATGTTAATGGATTTTTATTTCTGGTCAGCAACCCGGCAGTAATGGCGTGGCTTAAAAACTCAATAGAAAACTACCTGAAACAGTATGAATAACGAATACCGCCAGATATTTGACACCATCAGCCAGGGGCTGGTGCTGGTAGACCGTGATATGGTCGTAACTGACTGGAATCGCTGGATGGAAATGCACAGTAATATTAGTGCCAGCGAAATTATCGGAAAACAACTTTTTGCTTTTTTCCCGGCGTTGGAACAAAAGCGTTCATTTATACGTGCAGTAAAATGTGCCTTTAGCTTTGGCTCTTTTGGTTATTTCTCCCAAAAGCTGCACGGATATATCTTCCCCTTTCGTAACCCCCATACTGGCTTTGAGCTTTTCCCGCAAATGCAGCAGCACTGCTCCCTTGGTCCCCTGCGCGATGTTGATGGTCAGATCAACAGGCTGTTCATCACAGTACAAGATGTAACTGAATTTGTACTTTATGAGCATAGGCTGACAGAAATGACCAGAATCGACAGCCTTACAGGGCTTTACAACCGCCGCTTCCTTGCCCAAAGGCTGGAAGAAGAGATGTTGCGCTGCAAACGTCATGGTCACGCGCTTTCTCTGATGATGATAGACATTGATCATTTCAAGCAGATAAATGATACCCACGGGCACCTTTGCGGTGACACGGTCTTGCGCCACATATCCAGAACACTGCGTGATATGTTCCGCAAAAGTGATGTTGTTGCCCGTTTTGGTGGCGAGGAATTTGTCTGCATGTTGCCGGAAACAAGCCTTGACATGGCTGTCATACTGGCAGAACGCTGCCGCGAAAACATTGCCAACAGCAAGCCTGCCTGCGCCAATAAGCAGCTTACTGTAACCATCAGCATTGGTGTAACCAACATATCCACTCGTGAAACCACTGACAGCCTGCTTAAACGTGCAGACGATGCCATGTACCAGGCAAAAATATCCGGACGCAACTGCTGTGTCATCTTGCCCTCACATGCATCATCCAGCTCTGGGCTATCTTGATGACACCTGAAGAACTGGCTGAAATCCGTTTTGCCTTTGCTCTGGAAACAGCTGAAAACCTTAGCGAGATGGAAACAGCCTTGCTGGCTTTGGAAAACAGACCTGAAGTTGGCGATGATTTTAACGCTCTTTTCAGAGCCATGCACACCATCAAAGGTTCAGCCGGCATAGTTGATGCCAGTTTTGTTGAACTGTTCTGCCATTCGGCAGAACACCTGCTTTCACGAATCAGAGAGCATGAACTCCCTCTGACCACCGACCTTATCTCCCTTTTCCTACAATGCCACGATCATATCCGCAGCCTTGTTGCAGCCTACGAACAGGGTGAAGAAACAGTACCTGCTGCACACGAACAGTTGCTGTCAAGCATTAAACTGTTGCTTGAGCTGCCCGCCCAGGAAACTGCTGACTCCCCGCCTGAAAGTGACCACAGTGTAAAAGACAGCCAGCTTGCTGCCTCTTCTACGGTTTTGGCTGAAAGCAATTCAGAGCGGAAGATTGTCAAAGTGGAATCAGTCAAGCTTGATCTGCTGATTAACCTGGTGGTGGAGCTGGTTACTGCCACTTCTGAGCTGGAAGCCCATGTAAAACGCAGCGGTGACCCGGCAGCAACAGAATCAGTAACTGTGGTTTCTGCACTGGTTAAACAGGTGCAGGAAAGAGCAATGGTCTTCAGAATGGTACCGGTAAATGACCTTTTCCGCCGCTTTCAACGCCTTTTGCATGATCTTTCCCTTGAAACCGGCAAAGAACTGCACCTGAAAACATCAGGAGCAGAAACCGAACTGGACAAAGTGCTTGCTGAAAAACTGCGCGAGCCTTTGCTGCATCTGGTGCGCAATGCTGCCGACCACGGCATTGAGGCTCCGGAGGCACGGCTTGCTGCCGGCAAACCTGCCTTTGGCACCATCAGCCTTAATGCATGGCAAGAAGCTGGTAATATCATGATTGAGGTTAGCGATGATGGTCAGGGGCTTAACCAGGAGAAAATCATCCAAAAAGCTATGGAGCGGGGGTTAGTCAGACAGGAAGATATTGCTGTCTGTGATCCATTATCACTGATTTTTATGCCTGGCTTTTCCACGATGGAGACAGCTTCAACCCTTTCAGGTCGTGGTGTTGGAATGGATGTGGTCAAGCAGACTGTGGAAAGTGTGCGAGGCAGAATAGAGGTAAGCAGCACAAAAGGGCAAGGTTCTTCTTTCCGCATCCGTTTACCGTTATCCCTTGCCATGATTGACGGTTTTATGGTTACGGTTGGCAGTAACCTTTATATTATGCCAATGGAGCTGGTGAGTGAAACCATTGACTTGATGCCTGATGATCTGCATTGGCTGGAAAATCATGGCTACCATAATCTGCGGGGAGAAGCGATCCCCTGCCTTGATCTGCGCAAATTGTTGCAGGCAGATTGTGAACAGCCCAAAATCCGCTCGGCAGTGGTGGTAAATGTGGGCAACAAGCGCACAGCACTGGTGGTTGACCATCTGGAAGGAGCTATAAAGGCGGTCATCAAACCGCTGGGCAACAGTTGCCGAGACCTGCGGATTATTTCAGGTGCCACCATATTGGGTGACGGCACCATTGCTTTGATACTGGATTTGCCAGAGCTGCTGGCATCGCCTTAACAGAGCTTTGAAAAACTATTGCAGAGGCGTATATATAAATACGTCGCACAAACAATCCCGCAGATTGACACAGCCAGAAGGGAAAAGAACCCTTTCCGTACAGGGTTAGCGGTTGCAATCATGCCCATACATCATCACCAAATTCGCCCTGTTCTCTAGGCATATAGGACATAAGTCCCCTGCATCCTGCCAGATTTCCTCAGCCAGCCAGGCACCTGCTTCCTCAAAAACAGAAGCTGCTTTAGCTGTTTCATCAAATTCATTACCGCATATTGTGCAACTTCTCATGGCTTAACCCCAATCAATTCCATTGCTTTTGCATATTCCGCTAGCAACAGGTTCTTATCTGCACTTTCAATGCTATCCCAGGGCAGTTGCCCGTCAACAGGCAATGTTTTGGTGACTTCTGTTGTAAAATCAATGCTGCATTGTTTGGCTGCCTTGCGTAATTTAACACCGCCTGACATTACCTGTATCAGCGGCACCAGCTGGCGACCTCCTCGGGAAAGCAATGCCTGTAGCACTGCCCCTTGCAGCTCTTCCACCTTCAGCCGCAAATTGGGAATCTTGCGTACTGCCTTTTCCAGATAGCTCACCTTTTGCTTCAGTTCATGCTCAGAAGCCATACCAGCCCATTGCAGCGGCGTAAACGGCTTGGGAATAAAGGGATTTACTGACAACGTGATTTCACCCAGCCTTTTATGCTGACGCGCTTTTTCCACCACAGCAGCCTGTACTTTGCTAGCAAGGGAAACCAGTTCTGCCAGATCTTCGTCAGTTTCACCAGGCAAGCCGATAATCAGATAAAGCCTGAGATTAAGGATGCCTGCATCTGCCACCATTTCCACTGCTTCAAGAATCTGCTTTTCAGTCAGGTTTTTGCGAATCATGTCCCGCATCCGTTGTGAACCACCTTCTGGCGCAAGGGAAATGGTTTTGCAGCCACTGGCAAACAGAAGCTCCAGCAGTTGCGGATCAATGCGGTCAACCCGCAATGATGAAAGGGATGGCACACCGTTGTTATCAATTATAAAACGACAAAGTTCAACAATTTGCGGATGATCAGACACAGCAGCACCAACCAGACCAATGGTTTTACGGTATTGCAAACCGTGCAGACACACCTCTTTGAGCTTTTCCAGCGGTTGCCAGCGAAAAGGCTGCCAGACAAAACCGGCAGCACAAAAACGACAGCCACGGGGGCAACCACGGCTTACCTCCACCAGAAACATATTGCCAAACTCGGTTTCATCGGTAAGCAGTGCAGAGCAGGACGGCAACGTATCCAGCGATGCAGAAATTCTTTTACAGGGCAAAGACCGTGGTAATGCAGGCAGATAAAAACCAGGCAGACTACCGATGGCATCCAGCAGCTTTTGCCACTCATCAGTTGCACCGGAAAGGAGAAGATTGCAAAGTTTAGGGATTAAAGCTTCACCCTCGCCAAGGGCAAAGATGTCAAAAAAGTCCGCAATCGGCTCGGGATTAAGAAAGCAGGCTGCACCGCCAGCAATCAGCAGCGGACTTTCCCCGCCACGTTCGCTGGCAAGCAACGGGATACGGGCAAGCTTCAAAATCAGTGGAATGTTGATGAAATCAGGTTCAAAGGAGATGGAAAAAGCGACCAGGTCAAAATCAGTCAAAGGGCGACCTGATTCAAGGGAGAGCAAGGTTTCACCGCTTTTGTCATAACGGTCAAGCTCGGTCTTTTCCGGCAAAAACGCTCTTTCACAGTAGACATCAGGCTGCTGGTTAAAAAGCTGATAAACGGTCTGAAAACCAAGGCTGCTCATGGCAGTATAATAGCGGTTGGGATAAATCAGGCAGACAGCAAGACTGCCACCACGGCTAACCGGAAAAGTTGCGGTTTCGGCATTTCTGCGGCAGCGCAGATTTTCACGGATAATGTGGCTCATGACAATAACTTACACAAAAAGCGAGGCATCAGTGGGTTGCAAAAACTCCTGCACCATCGGCAACTTGCAGGCTTTCAGCTCTTCCTCAGTGCCTTCAAAGGCAAGGCGGGATTCGTGCAAAAGAGAAAAACGCTGCGAAGTGGCATAGGCAGTGGGCAGGTCATGGGTCACCATCAAAGTGGTTTTACCTGCCTCCTGCAAGCGGTTCATCAAGGATACGATATTGTAAACTCCTATCGGATCAAGTCCGGTGGTTGGTTCGTCAAAAAAAATATATTCAGGATCAGCAGCCAGGGCGCGGGCAATGGCAACCCGCTTTTTCATCCCTCCGGAAAGCTCAGCAGGATAAAGATCAAGTGCCGGCTCAACCCCCACAAAGCGCAATTTTTCCCGCACTATTTCCTCAATTTCATTCTGACTTAATCGCCCTTCCTCAAAAAGACGGTAGCCCACATTTTCACCAACTGTCATTGAATCAAATAACGCGCCCATCTGAAAGACAATGGCGATGTTTTTACGCTGTTCACGGTAGGCTGCTTCCGGCTGTCCGGTAATCTCCATACCGTTAATGAAAACACGCCCGGATTGCGGGTGAATAAGCCCTAAAAGCAGCTTCAAGATGGTGGTTTTACCGGAACCGCTTACCCCCAGGATGGTACGGTTAATCCCATGCTCCAAAGTCAGATCAAAATCTGTCAGAATTGTCCGTCCACCAACTTTGTAGCAGACTTTTTCCATCCGTATGCAGTTTGTCATCTGTTCACAGCCCATTTAATCACCTGAACATTACAAAAATTTTGGCAATGAAAAAATCCACCATCAGCACCACAACAGAAGCGATTACCACTGCCTTTTTGGCAGAATTACCAACACCTTCGGCACCGCCACCGGTATTAAGCCCGGTCTGGCAGGCGATCATGGTAATCAGAAAACCAAACACCGCCGGTTTCACCACCCCTTCCAGATAATCCAGCGGTCGCATAAACTGGGTAAAGGTGGAAATGTACATTGCCGGACTGATACCATAGCCAGTGGAGATAAGATAGCCGCCCAGCATGGCAACAGCATCTGTGATGATGGTTAAAAGCGGCAAAGCCAGCAACATTGCCTTCAGGCGGGGGGTTACCAACCGCTGGATAATATCAGTGCCTTCCACCCGCATTGCATCAACCTGCTCTGTAACCACCATTGTGCCCAGTTCGGCAGTAATGGCAGAACCAACCCTGCCAGACACCATCAACGCTGCCAGCACCGGCCCCAGCTCTTTAATCATGGTTACTGCCACCATGCCGCCCACATAGCTTGTGGCAGCAAACGGCTTTAGCTGTATCAATGCCTGCAACGCCATTACCATGCCAGTAAAAAGACCGGTCAATACACAGATAAAAAGCGAAGAAAAACCCAGCTTGTCAAACTGGATGGCAAAATCACGGTAATAGTATGGCTTGCGGAACATACGCCCCACCGACTGCATGGCAAGTTGAAAAAATTCCTGAAAGCGGGCAAGGAACTGCAATACATGTTGATCTATCACCGCAAGTCGTATCATACCTGTAACACCGCCTGTACAGCCTGGGCTGCCTCTTCAATAAAAATAAACTCAAGCTCATTTCTTACATTTTCCGGAATATCTTCCAGATCATCGCGGTTGCGTTTTGGTGCCAGCACTGTGGTAACTCCGGCACGGTGGGCAGCCAATGCTTTTTCTTTAAGACCGCCAATTGCCATTACCCTGCCGGTAAGGGTAATCTCACCGGTCATTGCCAGATCACGGCGTGCCGGCTTGCCGGTCAGAAGTGAAACCAGTGCAGTTACTATGGTTACACCTGCCGATGGCCCGTCTTTGGGAATGGCACCAGCCGGTACATGGATATGGATGGTGCGGTTTTCAAAAACATCATCCTCTATGCCAAAGGTGGCAGCATTTGCCCTTATGTAAGAAAGGGCAGCCCGCGCTGATTCCTTCATCACATCACCAAGCAGACCGGTTAAAAACAGGTCTGCCTTGCCGGGCATACTGGTTGCCTCCACAAAAAGTATATCCCCGCCTGTGGCAGTCCATGCCAGTCCGGTTACAACACCTATACGATCTTTTTCAGCTGCCACTTCATTGTGGAACTTACGTGCCCCCAGAAGGCTGGTAACCACCTCGGGCGTTACCTCATTACGCGGCTCTTTGCCCTGGGTGACTTCCTTGGCTATTTTACGCAGTACCTGGGCAATGGTGCGTTGCAGGTTGCGCACCCCTGCCTCACGGGTATATTCGGTGATGATTTTTAGCAGACCGGTTTCTGTAAAAACCGGCGGTTTTGCAGCAAGTCCGTTTTCTTCAATCTCTCGGGGAATGATAAAACGGTTGGCGATATGCTGCTTTTCTTCGGTTGAATACCCTGCCAGACGGATAATTTCCATCCTGTCCCGAAGTGGACCTGGTATGGGATCCAGCTGGTTGGCTGTGGTGATAAACATGACTTTGGAGAGATCAAAAGGAACATCCAGATAATGATCCTGAAAGGAAAAATTCTGTTCCGGATCAAGCACCTCCAGCAGTGCTGATGCCGGATCACCACGGAAATCATTGGACATTTTATCAATCTCATCCAGCATCATCACCGGATTATTGGAGCCGCAGCGGTGGATTTCCTTGATAATACGTCCTGGTAAGGCACCGATATATGTACGGCGATGCCCACGTATTTCTGCCTCATCCCGCACACCACCCAGGGAAAGACGTACAAACTTGCGCCCCATGGCACGGGCAATGGAACGCCCAAGGGAAGTTTTACCAACACCTGGCGGTCCCACAAAGCAGATTACCGGCCCTTTCATGGTATCTTTAAGTGACCGTACAGCCAGGTATTCCAGTATCCGTTCCTTAACCTTTGTCAGATTGTAATGATCTTCATCAAGTACGGTTTCTGCCTTGTCAATATCAAGGGAATCTTCGGTGGATTTATCCCAGGGCATACCAGCAAGGTAATCAAGATAGGTGCGGGCAACATTATATTCAGGAGATGCCTGGTTAATCCTTTCCAGACGTTTCAGCTCTTTCATGGCGATCTTACGCACATCGTCCGGCATACCGGCAGCATCCAGCTGTTTACGCAGTTCGTTTATGTCCGCAGCTCGGGGGTCTTCCTCCCCCAGTTCTTCCTGGATCTGCTTCATCTGCTCACGCAGAATATAATCTTTCTGGTTTTTGCCAACCCGCCGGTTTACCTCGGTTTTAAGCTCACTTTTAACCTGAAGCTTTTGCACTTCATTGGTTAAATGAACATAAACCTTTTTCAGCCGTTCCAGCGGATCAACTGTTTCCAGCAGCTCTTGCAGCTCATCCAGTGGCAAATGTACGTAAAGTGCCACAAGATCAGACAAGCGGGCAGGATTATCAATATAATCCACCATTTTCATCACATCGTCTGGCAGTGGCTTGCCGTAGGAAAGGGATATTTTAAGCAGCCCGATCAGGCTTTGCACCAGTGCGTCAGCAATCAGTCCTTGCTCCACATATTCTGGCAGCAGGCGTGTCTGCACCAATGTAAAAGCATCAGCCTGCTCAACATTTTCAATGCTTATCCGGTTTACACCTTCAAGGGTAATTTTAAGGCGGTTACCGGAAACCGGTTTGATGCGTGTTACCCTGCAAACAGTTCCAATTACGCCGGACAGCTCCATTATGTTTTTATCAGGCGCACCAGCCAGCTGGCTGACCACGGCAATAAAACCGTCATATTCATCCTGTGCCATCAGAAAACATTCTGCATCTTCCTGACTGATGTAAATCGGAAACACCATATATGGAAACGCCACCATATCCTTCAGCAGATATAATGGTAAAATTTCAGATACTAACAGCTCTTTTTCAGACATCTTTTTTGTGTACCCTTCTGTTTTTTGTTATATTTATAATTCTTATCTACCATGAACATAATAACTACTTCAATCAGCACAAACTAAACAGACCTTTGCAGGAGCCTCCAAATGAAATCATATACCCGTTTTATCCCTTTACTGATGCTGCTTTCCCTGCTTTTTACTGCAAACAGCTTTGCAGGGACAGACAAAAAATCAATGGTTGAGTTTACGGTGGTCAAGCAGGACAGATTGATCAGTATTTGCGAGAAATATCTGTTTGAACCGGAAAAATGGCAGCAGATAGCAAAAATTAACAAGCTGAAAAATCCTGACCTGATTTTGGCTGGGCAAAAACTCTACTTCCCTGCTGAAATGCTGAAAGGAGTAATTGCCAGCGGTACTGCCGAGTTTGTTAAAGGTGATGTTGAAATTATGGACAGCAGCAAAACCTGGCAGCCGGTGTACACAAATGACCGGATAAATGCAGGAAATGCCCTGAAAACCGGTAAAAACAGCGAGCTTACTGTACGCTTTGCTGATGGCACAAGTTTCAGTATGCGTGAAAACAGTGAGCTTTTTGTTGAGCGTTCTGTGGAAGGACCGCTGCATCTGTTACGCAAACTTTCACTTTCTGGCGGCAAGGTTATTAACCGCATCCGGCAAGCCACCGGTCGCGCTTCCCGCTACGAAGTCGAAACCCCTTCTGCATTGGCAGCCGTGCGCGGCACCAGTTACCGTGTATCCCATGATGCTGAAAAAGTTACCAGAATTGAAAGCCTGGAGCATGACATTGCCATACAAACAACCAATGACAACCTGCTTTTAACAGAAGGCAGCGGTGTGGTTATCGGCACTGATAAAAGCAGAATTGAGCAGCCAGTAAAACTGCTGGCACCACCAGAACCTGTACAGCTTGAGCCGGTTTACGGAGATCAGGTAAGTAATATCTTTTTTGCAGCACAACCAGAAGCATTACAATATCAGATAGCTTTGACAACAGATGAAGCAGGTCTGCATCCGGTGAAAAGCGCGACCATCCCGACTGACCAGCCTTTTCAGTTTGAAGGGCTGGCTGACGGTAAATACTGGCTGTTTGCCAGTGCAATCAACAAAACCGGTCTTGAAGGGCAGCCATCCCAGCCACACAGCATAACCGTGCGCCGCAAACCGGTTCCGCCAGCATTGCTGCAAAATGTGGATAACGAAACCCTGCCTGAAATGTCCATACCGCTGCAATGGCACCATGTAATCGGTGCTGACTCCTATCAGGTGGAACTTGCCAGTAACGATGATTTAAACGGGAAAATACTGGTAGCTGAAAAAACCGGACAAACTTCCATGACACTTGCCCCGCTTGATGAAGGCAGCTACCGTCTGCGCCTGCGCTCTTTGGCTGCCGATGGCTACCAGGGCGATTGGTCAGATGCACAAACCTTTACTGTGGCAAAACAGCAGGCACCATCCCTTGTCCTTACCAGCGACAGCGGGCAAACCCACCTGCAATGGCCACCTTTAGCCAATGCCGCTGCCTATCATCTGCAAATTGCAGCAGATGACACTTTCAACAAGCTATATGTAGATAAAATCGTCAGCGACTCAAAGATTACCCTTAAAGATGAACTGCCGGCAGGTCGCCATGCTGTCCGGATCGCTGGGCAGGATGCAGCAGGCGTGCAGGGTGGGTTTTCGCAGGCCAGCTATATTGATGTGGAGCAAAGCCTGTTTTCCACTTTGGGTACTTTTGGCACAGTTGGCGGGCTGGCATTATTGTTGCTGCTTTTACTTTAAGAAACCATTGCACCTGTCTTGAAAAAGATACGTTTCTACACACTGTTGTTTGCGCTGCTTTTAGCCGTTATTGGTGCTGAAAGCCTTGGGTTTTTTGCCGGGCTGGATAATTATTTTTACGACCAGTTTTTCCGTTTACGGGGTAGCCGCCAGGTATCCGGCAAGGTTGTAATAGTTGCCATTGACAGCGAAACATTAAACAACCTGGGCAGATGGCCGATTGCACGCAAACATTACGCAACCTTGCTGGACAAGCTTAGCCTGACAAAGGTGGTCAGCTTTGATCTGCTTTTTAGCGAAAAAACCCCTGATGATGAACTGCTTGCCAAAGCAATCAGCAAACATGGGCAGGTGATTTTACCTGCCTACCTGCGCCACGATAAAAACCTTAACAACCCGCTTGCAACATTTTCTCCGCTAATCACAGCACATATCCATATTGAGCCAGGCATTGATCATGTGGTGCGTGAGCTGTACCACAGTATCTACCACAAGGGGCAGCTGATACCCTCCCTTTCCTCTGCTGCTTTTGAGGCATTTACCGGCAAAACCTTCCCCCGTGACAAACCTCGCAGCAGTACAGACAAACTGATTCAGCAGGACAGTCACAGAATAAATTTTTATGGTTTGGGCGGCACAGTAACCACTGTTTCAATGGTTGATGTATTAAATAACCACTACACCCCTGATTTTTTTGCAGGTAAAGCTGTGTTTATAGGTGCCACTGCTGGTGGTGTTGCCGACCAGATGCCCACCCCTTTCAGCCAGCAGCGCAACAAAACACCAGGCGTTGAGCTGCACGCCACTGCATTTTGTAACCTGCTTGACGGCACCACAATCAACAGTATCCCCCAATGGTTTGCATTTTCAATCCTGTGTGCTATCAGCCTGCTTTTGGCATATCTGTTTATCTCCCTTGGCGAGCAGAAGGCTACTTTGCTCTGGATAACAACACTTATTCTGATACCGGCAGCCTCGCTGGCAATTTTCTATCTTAACCTGTGGGTACAGCCAGTGATTTTCATGGCAGCTGACACCACATTATTTACTGCCATATACCTGCAAAGACTTTCAGCGGCAGCAAGCCGACTTGATCAGGAATTTGAAGCTGTTACAGCTTTACTGGGCAAAACTGCGCACAAGTACGGAGCAAAGACAGGCAAAAAAGGGTTATTCGGGCTTTTGTCTGCCGAAGGGATTAATGCAAAAGTAGAGCGACAAAGCAAAATTACTGCACGGTTGTTGGCAATACGTGAAGAACTTGCCTCGCTGCTTAAAATTGAACGCGAAACTCTGGATAATCAGGTGCGCTTTATTGAAATGCTTTCCCATGAATACCGTACACCATTGGCAATTATCCGCGCCAATATTGATATTATTGAGCTTAAAGAACAGGAAACCCAGCATAATTTTGCAGCCAATTATGCCAAAATGAAGCGGGCAGTTAACCGTCTGGCTGAAATCATGGACAGCTCTTTGACCAGCGAAAGAGTGGACTATACCCAAAGCAAATTAAACATGCAGCAGCTGGAACTTATCGGATTTATTAAAATACTGGTGGATGAATCCCGCATTCTCTGGAATGAACGCACGATAAACCTGCAACTGCCAGAACAGCAGACCTTATGTATGCTGGCTGACAGGGCACTACTTAAAACCGCACTGCTTAACCTGCTGGATAACGCCATAAAACATTCACCGGCTAAAGAAACTGTAAACATAACTGTTACAGCTGATGCCAGTTTTGCCATAATTAAAATACAAAACAACAAACCCTTAATCCCCCAAAGAGAACTTGGAAAGCTGTTTGAAAAATATTACCGTGGCAATGGCAGCACTAATACACCCGGTGCCGGACTTGGTCTTTTTCTTGTGCGTAAAATCCTGGAGCAGCTGGGTGGAGGTATTGAGATAACCAGTGATTTGAAAAACGGAACCTGCGCCAACGTTACCTTGCCTGTACAGACCGGTATAAACTGATGATTCTTAACTTTGTTCCTGTTCGTGTCTCTTGTTTTTGTAGTTTTTAGTGGGTTTCGTTTTTTTGCTGTTTCATGTAGAATTTATTCTTGCTAAAATTTATCTGGAGAACATAAGTGGTAACAAACAGCGTTCTTGTCGTAGAAGACAATACTGATTTGCGTGAAAGCATGATCGATTTTTTAATCGCATCAGGCTTTAATGCTGTTGGTGTTGGCACTGCAGCAGAATTTTACAAGCAACTTGACAAGGAATGGAATGTGGCAGTGATTGATATCGGATTGCCTGACCAATCCGGTTATGAATTAGTGCAACATCTGCATAAAAACACCGGTTTAAGTGCCATTATCCTCACTGCCCGCAATACTGCCGATGACAGAATAAAAGGCTATGATGTGGGTGCAGACCTGTACCTGACCAAACCGGTTGACGGGCGCGAACTGGTGGCTGCCATCCATAATGTTCTTAAACGCAGCCAGCAAAGAGCAATGCCTGAACAACCGCTTGCGACAACAGAAGGATCATGCTGCTGGTTTTTGCACAAGTCTGCCTGGCAGCTGATTGCTCCGGATGGAGCCTGCATCGACCTGACCGGCAAGGAAATACAGTTTGTTGAACTGCTTGCCGATATTGCTGCTGATACGTCTGAATCCATATCCCGCGATGACCTGTTAATGAAACTCTATAACCGTAATGACATGCACTCAAATCGTGCCATGGATGCCCTGGTAAGGAGGCTGCGCAGTAAAATCAGCATGGCAACGGATGAGCCGCAGCCTGTTAAAACTGTACATGCCGAAGGCTATAGATTATCATCCCCCCTTAAAGTACTCCGTTAGAAACCACCTGATTCCTGTTAATACGCTTAATCCACAGATAAAACAGTCAGTTCCCATCCGGAAGCTACAGTTGCATTGCATTCAACAATGGTTGCCAAATCGGAGAGGTGGCAGATGAAATATCGTATTACCATTCTTTGTGAAAACAGCGTTGGACCAATATCCGGTACCATTGCCGAACATGGCTTTAGTGCCCTGGTGGAATGGCAGGAAGGCGCGCTGCTCTGGGATACCGGACAGGGTTTCACACTGCTGCACAATGCCCAGCGCATGAACAAAAACCTGCACAATTTACAATATGTTGCCATTTCCCACGGGCATTACGATCACTCCGGTGGTCTTTTACCTCTGCTGCGTACCTGTGGCAAAAAAACCGTGTTTGCGCATCCTGAAATTTTCACCCCCCGCTACCGTTGTAAAGACACCGGCGATTCCATCTCTTTAGGCATACCTTATCCCAGGGAATATCTGGAGGGTCAGGGGGCGATGTTTAACCTTTCTGACCAGTTTCGCGAAATCCTGCCGGGCATCCACCTGTCCGGGCAGGTAAAACGCTCCAATGATTTTGAGCTTGGAGACAGCGGGCTTTACCTTGATACAACCAAAACAGTCAGCGATCCTTTTAACGATGACCAGTCACTGATTCTGGAAACTGACAAAGGCTTGCTGTTGTTATTGGGCTGCTGCCATGCCGGCTTAATCAATACTTTAGAACATATTAAGGACAAAACAGGTGAGCGAAACTTTTATGCAATTTTGGGAGGAACCCACCTGGGATTTTGCACTGCAACACAGCTTGAACAGACAGTTGCCCTGCTCAAAAAATACAAAATAACCAAGCTGGCAGTAAGCCATTGCACCGGTTTTACCGCCTCTGCACGACTGCTGCGCGAGTTTCCTGCTGCATTTCAACTGGCGCAGGTGGGATATTGTCTGGAAGCATAGATTTTTTCGGGCAGCAACTAGATTATTGACATTAAACGCAAAATATCGGATAAATACTCTTTTACAACTTGCAACCCAAAAGCAGACACGGAGAGGTGGCCGAGCGGTT
>JAVERM010000009.1:0-36545 GCA_034007105.1 Trichlorobacter sp. | reverse complement strand
AAAAGGGAGGTCTTCACAAGGCGCAACCTTAAAGTCAATCCGGTTGGCATATGGGGTGGAGGCAACCTTTTCCTTGCCCAGCCTGATCATCTCCGAGCTGAAGTCTGCACCAAAAATCTTTACCGAATCTGGGGTGGTTCTGGCAATTTCAAGGGCAACATCACCGGTGCCAGTGGCAACATCAAGCACCTTTCCATCAGTAGGAACTTTTACAAGCCGTACCGCATGTTTGCGCCAGCGACGATCAATACCCAAGCTTAGCAGGCGGTTTAAAAAATCATAGCGGGGTGCAATGGCACCAAACATCTGCTGGATCTGCTCCCCTTTTTCAGAAAGTCTGAACATACAAGTCCTTTTACATACTATCAAAGATAATCTAAATACGTCTGTTTGTGTAACATATATCAGGCGGTCATTCCAGCAGTTTTGAGCCAGAGCTTTCTTGACAGACAGGCAACTATTGTTATATACAGCAAAACTGGTTCCCGTACTTTAAAGGTTCTTTTCCCGAGCGGGAAACAGTTTGCCAATAACGCCGAAGAGGAGGAAAAATGAAGCTTCGCATCCAGATGACAGCTTTAATATCCGTTCTTCTGCTCAGTTTGCCCCTGCCAGCCTTTGCAGCCAAAAGACATGTGGTGAAAGCCAAGGATACGCTAATCGGTCTTTCCCGAAAATACGGGGTTTCTGTAGAAGAAATAAAAAATGCCAATAAACTGAAAAGTAGTAAAATAGTTGCGGGCAAAACCATCCTGATCCCTGTCAATGAGCCCCAGCCTGCCAATCAGCAGACGAAAAACTGCGGAACCTATATTGTTGAATCCGGAGATACCTTATACAGTATTTCACGCAGAACCGGATTGCGTGTTGCTGATTTAAGGCGCATAAACGGTCTTGCCGGCAACACCATCAGAACCGGACAAACCTTGAGCCTTGGTTCAGCCTCCTTTTGCACTATTCCTGTTGTATCCGGCTCTGCTGCACAGAACAAAGGCTTCAAGCTGGTAAATTCAGATATTTTGCAGGCAGATGAATTCAGAACCACACTTGAGGAACTGACTGACATTGACACCAGTAAATCTGTTGACCTTGTACAAAAGTTTGAAGAGCGTAACCGTTTTGCCGAGCTGAAGCAAAGTGCCTACGGTTTTCTTGGTGCCCGCTACCGTTTTGGCGGCAACAGCAGAAACGCCCTTGATTGCTCCAGCTTTACCCAACAAGTCTTTAGGGAACAGAAAATAACCTTACCCAGAACAGCAAGGGAGCAGTTCAGAATCGGTAATGAAGTAGCCCAGGGTGATCTGCGCAAAGGTGATCTGGTCTTTTTCCGTACCTACGCATCCTTCCCGTCCCATGTTGGCATCTATCTGGGTAACCGCAAAATGATCCACGCTTCTTCCAGAAGCAAGCAGGTTGTGGTTTCTTCCATGGACACTCCCTATTATCTTTCCCGTTATATCGGTGCCAGGCGTATTGAAAAAATCAACCCTGATACCATTGACTTGCAAAGCCTGATCCTGGAAATAGATGAGGAGATGGATTCAGATGCCCAGAATAATGACCATATGGCAGTTGATGCCGTGGAGGCGCAAGTCCGTTAGGCTCCCAGTAAATTTCTGTGCAAACAACCAATCAAAAAGGCGACCATCTGGTCGCCTTTTTTGTTCTGCAAACTTGCTATCTGTTACCTGTATAGTTAATTTGCCCTGGAGATTTCTTCCAGATTGCCAGCAATAACCGTTGCCGTTGCTGCCTGCTCTTCAGAAGCAGTGGCGATCTGGGCGATCATGTTTTTGATGTTTTCAATTGACTCAACAATGGTGATCAAGGAAGCTTCTGCCTGGTGGGAAAGTTCTTCACCACGTTCAGCCTCGGTCTTACCTGCATCAATGGAGGCAACTGCCTTTTGTGTGCCAGACTGTATTTCTGTAACCATGGCACCAATCTGCTTGGTGGAAGCCATGGTGCGCTCTGCCAGACGGCGTACTTCATCGGCAACCACAGCAAAGCCGCGTCCCATTTCGCCGGCACGGGCAGCTTCAATGGCTGCGTTAAGAGCCAGCAGGTTGGTCTGGTCAGCTATCTCGTTGATGACATTAACTATTTCACCAATCTGTTCTGATGTGGCACCAAGATTACCCACAATGGTGGCAGATGAACGCACCACTTCAGCCACCTGTTGCATCCCTCTTACTGCCTGGTTTACCACCTGCTGCCCTTGCAGTGCAGTATCTGCCACCTGGGAGGCGGCATCAGCGGCATTGGTGGTGTTGCCTGCCACTTCGTTCACTGTCATGCTCATTTCTTCCATGGCAGTGGCGATCTGGTGAACCCGTTCTTCCAGATAATTTTTCCGTTCAATATCCTTGTATTGTTGCTCTTTAAACTGCCGCTCGGCTGTTACATCACGCCAGCAAGCCATATAGCAGATTACCTTGTTGCTGTCAGTTGCATCCCAGATAGGGTAAGCAGTGGTCTGCAAGGTAACGCTGCCGATGGGGATGTCTGCCATATGGGGCATTGCACCGCGGGGGTCAGCAAATATTCTGCGTATACGATCAGGGTCTTTGTGATACTGGTGAATGGAGTTGCCAAAGGCGTTGGCAGCATCAGCACCGCGCAGCCCCGAGTTCAACCCCTGGCGTTGTTCCTGCATTAACCTTTTGGCACTGCGGTTCATGTAAAAAATCTTGTTGTCATGGGTGGTGTCGCACAGCATAACCACATTATCCACGTTTTCCAGCACCTGTATAAGCTTGTTGATTTCAGCATCTTTTGCTGCCAACTCTTGCTTGTTTGATCCGCCAAAAAATCCCATGGCTTACTCCTTTGAAATTCATACTGGTATAACTATGCTTTTGTTAATAAGACTTTTGCGTAAAATCAACCAGCGACAAGTCTGAAATAGTATCAGCAGTTGTAAAATAAGCAACAGGAAAAGGTGTATTAACGGTTTACATCAAAATAACCTGCTTCTGGATGGTAAAACACCAGTGCTGACACTGAAGCTTCCGGATCCATCATGTCTCCATCAGTAAGCGAGATGCCGATCTGCTTTGGTGCAATCAGTTTAAACAGAGTGCGTTGGTCAGCCAGGTCAGGGCAGGCAGGGTAACCAAATGAAACCCTTATTCCCTGGTATTGGGCATTAAAAAGTTCTTTCATGGTCAGTGCAGGATCATCAACAATCCCCCAGGAAGTGCGAATCCGTTTATGGATGAACTCTGCCGTTGCCTCTGCCAGCTCCAGTGCCAAAGCCTGCAACAGGTGGGAATCAAGATAGTTGCCATTTTGTTTCCAGTTTTCTGAAAGCTCCCTGATACCAAGTCCGCAGGTGACAGTAAAAACAGCCAGATTATCACGTGCTCCGGATTGTAATGGTCTTACAAAGTCTGCAACGCAAAGCCGTTTGCCTGCTGGCTGGCGCGGCAGACTAAAGCGTGCCAGCTCCCTGTCTGCTGCCTGGGGATCAAAAATCACCAGATCATTGCCATCACCATTGGCAGGGAAAAAGCGATACAAAGCCTGGGGGCGGATAAGCTGCTCCTTTTGCACTTTTATCAGCATATCCTGCACATTCTGATGCAGTGTTTGCGCCTTTTCATCACCTGCTGCCAGAAGTTTTTCAACTGCACCTTTAAGACCCAGATGTTTTGTGTAAAGCATCTGCCGGTTTAAAAACGGTATTACCTGTGTCAATGGAATATCCCGCAGCAGGTGCTGTTCAAAATCCGGTGCAGCAAGAAGTGATGTTTCGCCAAGGGTTACAGCAACGTGGCTTTCCACTTTGTCCGTTGTTTTTACTGCCTGCCTGGTCAGTTCTTCCCTTTGTTGTTGGCGTTTTGCCAGCCCCAGCATCAGTGTCTGGCGAGCCTGGGGATCAAGCAGTTGATTTGCCAGCTCCAGTCCTGCCATGGCATCTTTGGCATAAAGCACAGGTCCGTCATATTCTGCGGCAATGCGGGTTTCTGTAAAAATTGCAGACAATGCTGCACCACCCACCAGTAGCGGAACATCAATCCCTGCGCTTTTAAGGTCTGCGGCAGTGGTTGCCATTTGCAGGGCAGATTTCACCAGCAGCCCGGAAAGCCCAATAAAATCCGGTTTTTCCCGCTTTGCGGCTTCAATCAGGGTTTCAGGTCCCACCTTGATACCCAAGTTGATAACTTCAAACCCGTTATTAGCAAGGATAATCTCCACCAGATTTTTGCCGATGTCATGCACATCACCCTTTACGGTTGCCAGCAGCATTTTCCCTTTGGCAGCGGTTTCGTTCTTATCCAGGTATGGCTCCAGGTGGCTGACCGCTGCTTTCATCGCTTCGGCAGATTGCAAGACCTCTGCCACAATCAGTTGATTGGCATTAAAAAGCCTGCCCACTTCTGACATGCCTGCCATCAGTGGTCCATTGATAATCTCCAGCGGTTTATCACCCCTTGCCAGCAGTGCATCAAGGTCGTCAGTAAGACCATCCTTTGTCCCTTCAATAACATAAAGAGGCAGCCGTTCATCCAGGGGCAGGGTAGCTTTGGGGGCTGCGTTGGCGGGTTTTTTATCCCTGAAAGCAGCAGCAAAGGCAGCCACCGGATCAGCACCGCGCCAGAAAATCAGATCTTCTGCCAGTTGCAGTTCAGCCTTGTCCATGGATGCGTACCGCTCCAGTTTTTCACTGTTTACAATGGCATAGGTGAGTCCGGCTTTTACACAATGGTACAAAAATACGGCATTTAGCAGCTCGCGACCGGCAGCAGGCAGTCCAAAGGATACATTGGAAATCCCCAGAATTGTGCTGCACTGCGGAAAAGCTTCGCTGATCAGCCGTACTCCTTCAATGGTTTCTATTGCCGAACCGATGTAGTTTTCGTCACCACTGCCCACCGGAAAAACCAGTGGGTCAAAAATCAGATCTTCGGGGCGTAAACCGTATTTACCGGTAAGCAGATCGTATGAGCGTTGTGCCACTTCCAGCTTGCGCTGGCGGGTGGTTGCCATGCCGTTTTGTGGGTCTTCATCAATGCAGCCCACCACCACTGCACCGCCAAAGCGGCGTAAAAGTGGTGCCACATTGGCAAAGCGTTCTTCGCCATCCTCAAGGTTGATGGAGTTGATGATACATTTGCCCTGCAAGCGGGTAAGTGCAAGCTCCATTACTGTCGGATCGGTGGAGTCGATCATGATCGGTACCCGCACTTTTTTGGGCAGAAATTCCAAAATACGGGTCATATCTTCAATTTCATTACGGTCAGGGTTGGCTACGCAGATATCAATTACCTGGGCACCGTTTTTAACCTGACTACGGGCAATTTCAGCCCCTTCCTCAAACTTTTCCGCAACAATCATGTTTTTAAATTTGCGGGAGCCGATTACGTTGGTACGCTCACCCACTAAAATCGGACGGGCATCATCTTCAATGTAAAGTGGCTCAATGCCGCAAACTATTTTACGGTGGGTAGTCTGGGGCTTGCGTGGTGGTTTGCCTGCCACCATTTTAGCCATGGCAGCAATGTGCGCCGGTGTGGTTCCGCAGCAGCCGCCGATGATGTTCAGCCAGCCGTTATCCACAAAGCGGGCAAGCTTGGCAGCAAGTGAGTCCGGAGATTCGGCGTAGCAGCCGTTTTCATCGGGCAGTCCGGCGTTGGGGTAAACAGAAACATGGCAGGTTGCCAGCTCGGATAAGGCACGCAGGTGAGCAGTCATAAACTCTGGCCCGGTGGCACAGTTAAGCCCGATACTAATCAGCCCCAGGTTATCTTCAAGGTGGGCAATGCTGGTGTACAATGCCTCCACATTCTGACCAGCCAGCATGGTGCCGGTTGGTTCAATGGTGCCGGAGATCATCAGCGGCACTTTTTGACCAGTCTGCTCAAATGCCAGCCTGATTCCTTCGGCAGCTGCCTTCAGATTAAGGGTGTCCTGTACGGTTTCCAGCAACAACAGGTCTGCACCACCAGCCAAAAGCCCCAAAGTCTGCTGGCAAAAAGAGCTGGTTAGTTGCCGAAAGGTTGTGCCACCGGTAACAGAAAGGGTTTTGGTGGTGGGACCGATGGAGCCAGCCACAAAACGGGGTTTGTCAGGCGTGGAAAACTTTGCTGCTGCTTTTCGTGCCACTTCTGCGGACAGCCGGTTAAGCTCAAATACCTTGTCTTCAAGCTGGTATTCAGCAAGGACAATATCAGTGGAGCCAAAGGAGTTGGTTTCAATAATATCTGCACCAGCAGCCAGATAATCGCAATGCACCTTTTCTATCAACTCTGGTCTGCTTAAAAGCAGTGCTTCGTTACAGCCTTCATAATCACTGCCGCCAAAATCATCGGCAGTCAGGTTAAATGTTTGTAATTGCGTACCCATTGCTCCATCCAGTACCAAAATACGCTGGGAAAGAGCTTCGGAAATATCTGTTTTCATAGGGTTTTATTCCTTTTAAACCGTTTTTGGATTTGAAAGTCGATGTTGAAATCTAGGAGTTTGTCGGGCTTACCACTGTTTTGCTGCGGAAAAGCCAGATGGAAATGATGATGTTGCAGCTTGTCTTTGGCTGGTTGTTATCCTCTGTGCTTGCCCCGTCCCATCAACACTACGCCGGTTTTGGTATTCATAATCACCTTGCGTCCCACAGTGCCTTCAAGATCAGAGGCAACTACTTTTATGCGCCAGTCATCCAGGGTGGCAAGTGCCAGCTCAACATTGCGCTTGCCAATGGGGTAGGTTGCCTGGCTCATGTTTAAAATATTGGCTCCGCCAAAAACCTTTGCCACCAGCCGCTCTTTTTTGCATCCGGCAGCCAGCACCTGTTCCAGCAGTTTTTCCATGGCAATGGTGCCGTATTTGGGGGTAGCCAGACCTTCGCCGTTCCAAAGTGGCAGCATAAAATGGTTCATACCACCCCCGCCTTTGGCTTCATCCCACAGGCAGACAGCCACACAGGAACCAAGTACGGTGGTGATAACGCATTCTCCGGCATCAACATGCAAGGTGCCAGGAAAAAGAAAATGTTTGCGGGTGTCTTCAGCAGATCCGTTAGTCACGATTATTGTTCATCCAGGTCATCAAAAAGGAAAAGGTTGCCGTCTTCCACAAAGGTGGCAGCGGTTTCGTCAAAAACAGCCGGATACAGGGTAATGCTGAACACAGAGCCCACATTTGGGCAGCTTTGCACGTCTATACTACCTTGCAGCAGGTCAAGCAGAGCCTTGACAATGGAAAGCCCAAGCCCGTGACCACGGTGGGTGCGGGTAGAACCGCTATCAAGCTGGGTAAAACGGTCAAAAATCCGCTCAAGATCATTTGCAGCAATGCCCACGCCGCTATCTTTCACCTGAATGCGCAGCTCATCATTAAGCAGCCCTGCCAGCAGTTCCACTTTACTGCCATCATCACTGAACTCAATGGCATTTGCCACCAGGTTGGCAAGAATTACCTGCAATTTTTCTGCATCAGTTGCAAAGCGTTGCAAGTCGGGTGTGTCTGCCTCGGTAAAACTGTATGTGAGGCTGATGTTTTTGGCTTCGGCAGAGGTTTTAAAGCTATCCAGCGTGCTGTTAATGATTGAAACAACATTTACCAGATCAATTTCCGGCTGTGCATCGCCAGCTTCCAGCTCGGCTGCTATAAAGATGTTGCGCAGTTGATATTCAAGGTTAAAGGCTTCCGAGTAGATGAGGCTTGCTATTTCTACACATTCAGGGTCTTTAGCTATTTCCACCATATTGCCTGCCAGCCCGATAATGGCATTTAACGGGTTGTTGATTTCATTGCGGACATTGGACAGGAAATTGCTTTTTAATGATTCGGAACGCTCAAGCCGTCTGTTCATCTCGGTAAGCTTATTATTCATTACCGAAATATCCTGTAAAGAACGGCGATTTTTCCTTAAACGTTCAGACAGTTCTTGCAGCAATCTTTCATCAGCAATGGTTTCCATTTTCTGTCCCTTTCTGTGTTGCAACAGTTATCTGCAAAACTCTAAAACTGGCAGCGACGTACAACTTCAGCAGCTATACTGTCCAGTGGCATAACCTTGTCCACACCACCTTTTTTGATAGCTTCATTGGGCATCCCGAAAACCACACAGGTTTCCTCATTCTGGGCAATGGTAAAGGCCTGGGCATCGTGCAGCTCTTTCATGCCCTGGGCACCGTCATCACCCATACCGGTTAAAATTACACCAACGGCGTTTTTGCCAGCATAGCGGGCAGCAGAACGGAACAAGACATCAACAGACGGTCTGTGACGCGATACCAGCGGGCCGTCTTTAACCTCCACATAATAGCGGGCACCGCTGCGTTTTAGCAGGGTATGCCTGTTGCCAGGCGCAATCAGCACACTGCCGCGTACAACCGAATCATTATCTTCTGCTTCTTTAACATTAACCTGACAGATGCTGTTTAGCCGCTTTGCAAAGGCAGCGGTAAAATGCTCTGGCATATGCTGGACAATCACCGTACCTGGTGCATCTGCCGGCAACATCTGTAAATAGCGTGATAAAGCTTCGGTACCACCGGTTGATGCACCGATAACCACAACCTTTTCAGTGGTTTGTGCCATTGCCTTGCTGGGCGGCTTATCCATAATTACATCAGCTGTGTATTTAGGAATTACTTCTTTAATTTCCCGTAAAGGTTGCAAGCGTGCTGAGGCAGCAGCTTTTACGCTGTCACAAATCCTGATACGGGATTCTTCAATAAACTGACGGGTGCCCATTTTGGGTTTGGTGATAATATCCACTGCCCCGTATTCCAGGGCTTTTAAAGCACTTTCACTGCCATCACCGGTAAGGCTTGAGCACATTACCACCGGTATGGGATGCTGGCTCATCAGTTTGCGCAGAAAAGTAATGCCATCCATGCGGGGCATTTCCACATCAAGTGTAATTACATCAGGTACCTGGGCAGCAATCTTCTGGGCAGCCACTATGGGGTCCTGGGCAGCACCAATTACTTCAATGGCAGGATCGCTGCTTAAAATCTCGGTCAACGCCTGCCTTACAAGGGCAGAATCGTCAATTATTAGTACTTTTATTTTGCGGGACATCTTCAATCCTTGCGATAAACTGTATTGCCCACCTGGCTGAATGGCAGACCAAGTCCGTTAAGAGTTTCCGAGTGACCAATGAATAAAAAACCGCCAGGTTGCAGCTGTCGATGAAATTTAAGCATCAGTTTTGCCTGTGTTTCCTTGTCAAAATAAATGATTACGTTACGACAAAAGATAATATCCTGCTTTTCGGGGATACCAAAATGGTCATCCATAAAGTTTACCCGCCGAAAATCAATCATACTGCGTAGTGGCGGTATGATTCTCACAAGCCCTTTGCTGCGATCTTTACTGCGCAGCAGATATTTCTTTTTAAGGGGCAGCGGGATGGTGTCAGTACGTTCTTCGGTGTAAACCCCGTTGGCAGCAGATTGTAATACGCGGGTGCAGATATCTGTTGCCAGCACAGAAAAACGGATATCAGTCTGGGCTGCGTATTCGGCAAGCACCATGGTCATGGTGTAGGGTTCTTCGCCTGTAGAGCAGCCGGCACTCCAGATACGCAGCGGGTTTAGCGAGCTTTCGCCAGCACTTCTTTTTTGCCGCATGGCAGGGATGGCAGTGCGCACCAGAAAATCAAAATGGTGGGGTTCACGGAAAAAGTCGGTTTTATTGGTGGTTACCACATCAATCAGGTGGATAATTTCCTGATCATGACCTGCGTCAGAAAAAACAAATTCGGCATATTCCTTGAAGTTATCAATGCCCAGGGCTTTAAGACGCTTTTGCAGACGTGCTTCAAGCATGGTCTTTTTGGTGTGCGGCATTTTTATGCCTGCCTCATCGTATATAAACTTGCTGAACAGCTCAAACTCCCTGTTACTCATGGTACAAAGCGGAGCTGTGGCAAAGTTGTTGTTACGGTTTGCGGTCATTTGTTCAGTCCTTTGTCAACAGCTTGGCAATCACACCCAGCAAAGCGTTTTGCTTGACAGGTTTCATCAGCCAGCCATTGGCACCTGCATCCCGTGCTTCCTGAAACTTGTGTTTTTGTGAATCTGTACTCATCACCAGCACAGGTATTCTGGAAAACTGTTCAAGCTGGCGGATAGCCTTGATAACACCGATGCCATCCAGGTTGGGCATGTTCAGGTCAGTAAGCACCAGATCAGGTGATACCTCCTTGATTTTGTCAATAGCCTGAAGCGGATCAGCGACAATTTCAACCTGATATCCAGCCCTTTGCAATGTGATTCTGGCATTGATAAGCTGGGTCATGGAGTCATCTATTAGCAGGATTTTCTTCACAATGTAGTCCTTTAGGCTAAAACCGGCATTGTTGTTTAATTTTAAGCCCCGCTCCCGTGTGTGAACATCACGAGCGGGGCTTTCTTTCAGGTAATCAGTTTCTGTCTGAAAAGGCTCTTTAGCCTGCAAGCTATATGTCAGCTACTATTCAGGGTTGTTCCATGCTGCCTGCTTCAGCAACAGCTATAATTTCTTGCTCTGAAAAAACACGGTCTATATCCAGGATGATGATGAAATTGTCATCATGTTTGCCCATCCCTTTAATAAACTCGGTATTAAGACGGGTGCCGATATGTGGAGCCGGTTCAATCTGCTCCGGCTCCATTTCCACTACTTCCTGTACTGAATCAGCCAAAGCACCAAGTACGGTGGTGTCACCGTCAAGGGTTACTTCAACAACAATAATACAGGTGTTGATGGTCTGCTCGGTGGGAGCCATGCCAAATTTAAGGCGCAGATCAATCACCGGTACCACACTGCCCCGCAGGTTGATTACCCCACGCATAAATTCAGGTGTCTGGGGTACTTTAGTTATGCTGGTATATTCAAGTATTTCACGTACCTTGGCAACATCAAGGGCAAATACTTCATCTGCCAGCTTAAAGGTCAGGTACTGCACTGTTTCTGTAATAGATGCAACTGCCATGGCGAGCCTCCTTTAAAATTTCTCAAACTCGTCATCCAGATGATCCTTGCCGCCTATGCCCAGATCAATATGTACACCGCCTGCTGGTTTGGACGGTTTTGCCGGAGCATGGGCAACCTGGACCGGTTTTCTGGCTGCTGGCTGTGAGCTGTACTGTGGCAGGGCACGCTGAACTGGTCGCATTCCCGAATCAATATGGAAGAAGGAAATGGTGCCTTTAAGCAGTTCTGCCTGCCCGGTCAGCTCTTCGGTGGTGGATGCCAGCTCTTCGGCAGCAGAAGCGTTTTGCTGGATTACCTGATCAAGCTGCTGGATAGCCTTGTTAATCTGGTCTGCACCGGAATCCTGCTCTTTGCTGGACGCGCTGATTTCCTGCACCAGTTCGGCTGTGCGCTGGATGTCCGGCAAAATGGCAGTGAGCATCTGCCCGGCGGTTTCAGCAACCTGCACACTGCGGCCGGAAAGCTCGGATATTTCACCGGCAGCAGCCTGGCTGCGTTCTGCCAGCTTGCGTACTTCAGAAGCAACCACTGCAAAACCTTTGCCATGCTCGCCTGCACGGGCTGCCTCAATGGCAGCGTTAAGTGCCAGCAGGTTGGTCTGGCGGGCTATTTCTTCAATAATGCTGATCTTGGTGGCGATTTCTTTCATTGCTTCAACTGTTTCGTTAACCGCCTTACCGCCTTCGCGGGCATCGGAAGCTGATTTATTGGAGATTTTTTCAGTTTGTGAAGCGTTATCAGCATTTTGCTTGATGCTGGAAGACATCTCCTCCATGGAGCTTGAAACCTCTTCGGCAGATGCAGCCTGTTCAGTGGCACCCTGGGAAAGTGACTGCGCTGTTGCAGAAAGTTCCTGGCTGCCGGTGGCAACGCTATCTGCTGCGGTTTGCACTTCACGCACCACTTCTTTCAGCTTGTCCACCATGGTGGCAAGTGAATCCATCAGTTCATCCTGATCACTGCGCTTTTTCAGCTCTACCATCAGATTGCCCTGGGCAACCTGCTTGGCGTTGGCAGTAATTGAGTTAAGTGCCTCAATGTTTTGCTTAATGGATGTGTTGATTTTGTTGAAGTTTGCAGCAATTTCTTTGGTGTCTTCATCGCTTTCTGCAACAACGGTGCTGATGGCGAGATCACCAATGGCCATTTTTTCCAGGTTAACCAGCAGTTTTTCAACTTCTGCATCCTGATAGCCAGCCTGTTTTTCTGCTCTGCGTGCTGCCTGTTTGACTGCGGTCTGGTCGCTGATAACCTCAAAGGCACCGATAATATTGTTGTTATCATCTCTTATGGCAACACCGGTGTAGTCGATCTCAAGGTCATGGTTGCCAGGGTGGGCATCGATGGCACTGTTGGAAATCTGTCCGTCAACCATTGCCCTGTGGCAGGCACATTTTTCAGTTTTGCAATCACCGGTGCGGAAGTGGTCATAACATTTGGTTCCAGCCAGCTGTTGTGGCGTTTTGGAGCCAAGCTCGGCACCGGATTTGTTCATGTAAAGGATGTTAAAGTCACGGTCAATAATCATTGCCGGAGCAGGCATGATATCCAGGAAGCCCACAAGACGGTTAATGGTGTCGTTAACACCGGCAACTATCCTGCGGAAATCACCCTGGTGCTTGTTGGCATCGGCACGGGTACCCAGTTTGCCTTCCATGGCTGCCTTTGCCAGCATGTTGGCATCTGCCACCAGTGCGGTAATGGAATCAATACAGATGTTCAGGTTGTTTTTGATTTCATTGAAATCACCGTTGTAGTTATCAGTAATGCGCGGCGGAATATCACCTTTGGAGATACGGTCCACATACTCGGCAGCCACGTTTAAAGGACCGATAACCGCGTCCAGGGTTTCGTTAATTCCGGTAATTACCCTGCGGAAATCACCCTGATGTTTGCTGGCATCGGCGCGTGTGGCAAGTTTACCTTCTACGGCAGCCTGTCCCAGTGTGTTTGTGTCGGTCACCAGTGCGGTAATGGAATCAATACAGATGTTCAGGTTGTTTTTGATTTCATTGAAATCACCGTTGTAGTTATCAGTAATGCGCGGCGGAATATCACCTTTGGAGATACGATCCACATACTCGGCAGCCACGTTTAAAGGACCGATAACCGCATCCAGGGTTTCGTTAACGCCCGATACTATTTCCTGGAAACCGCCTTGATGCTTGCTTGCATCAGCACGTGTGGCAAGCCTGCCGGCAACAGCTGCTTCTGAAAGCAGATTGGCATCTTTTATAAGTGCTGTAATTGCATCAGCCATCTGCTGCATTGCTTTTTGCAGCATACCGGTTTCATCACTGGCAGTGGTATCCAGGGTAACAGCAGTATTGCCCACTGCTATTTTGTTGGCAGCATCAACACAGGCATTGATCGGGCGGGTGATGGAGGTGGTAATCATGAAGGCAAGTAAAATACCGATGACCAGCGCAGCTATGCCCAGCACCATGACAATGGTCTGGGTGTTCTGGCTGGTGGCTGCGGCATGTGCACCTGCTTCGTTCATCAATCTTTCCTGGAATGCAGTCATATCATCCAGTGCTTTCAAATAGTCAGCCTGTTGTTGCCTGTAAGCACCAAAAAGCAGTTCGACTGCTTCCTGTTTTTTGCCACTTGTGATCAATTCTATCATTTTTGTCTGTGAAGCCCGAAAAGTGGCGCGGATATCACTTACTGTACTTAAAAGTTTTTTGCCTTCTTCAAGAGTGATAAGCTCATGCAGCTTATCCATTGCTTCAGAGACTTTTTCTGATGATTTGCCCAGCCTTTCCAGCTCGGTTTTTATTAAATTGTTATCATTGCTGATAATTAGATTGCGCAGGAAACGAGCGTTTTCGTTAACTCCTTCCACTGCTTGGTTTACCAGGCTGGTTTTGACATATTTGTCATTAATGACATCATCTATCTCCCGATTAAGGCTTTGTACGTTGATGTACGAGACAACTGCCAGAATCGACAGCAGCACAAGTATAACCGTAAAGCCAAACCCAAGCTTTGTGCCGATCTTCAAGTTTTTAAACATTTCCTTCTACCTCCCTCACTGTTGGTTGACTGCAAACAAGCTGTTTTGTAAAAAATGTTTCTGTTAGTTTATTATATGATTTCACTGTTTCTGGCATTATATAGTGTTTCTAAAATGATGGAACGCACGTTGTTGTTAAACGGTTCATCGTGACCAGGGTAAACATATTCTATTTCACGCTGGCTGAGTTTGTGCAGGGTGTCCAGATATTCTCTGGTATAACGTCCGCCGCTGGTAAGAATCCGCAGCTGGGTATCTCCGGAAAAAAGCAGTCTCTTTGCCTGGCAATAAAAAGAAACTGAATCTGATGAATGACCAGGGGTATGGATTACTTCCAGGTAATCATCGCCGCAGTGCAGCAGCTGTCCATCCTTTAAAGTAGCATCCACACCTGACCCATCCACCCAGGCATATATCCGTGAACCATAACGTTTTTTAAAAAGCTCGGCAGAGGCTGCATGGTCAAAGTGATTGTGGGTAAGCAGTACCTGCTCCACCGGAACTTTGCCACAACCGGTGTAGATGCGGTCAATCTCGAAAAAAACATGGTCATCTGTGCCGGGGTCAATCAATGTGTTTACATCTTCAAGCTGGTTCCACTCCCCCAGCAGCAGGTAAGGCCGACAGGTGTAAATTTCAGGGTTTTGAGCCAGTTGGAATACCCGCATACAGTTTATGCCTGCACAGCTTTAAATCAGGTTGTGCTTTTGCAGTAATTCTACAAAGGTGCGCCTTATAACCGGCTTGGGCAGGTAATCGTCACATTCTGCCTGGGTTAATGCTGAAAACATATCCTCCGGATCACTGCTGGCTGTAACCATAAAGGCTGTAGCGCGGTGGGATGTTTTATCTGTTTCCAAAAGACGTATCTGCTGCATCGCTTCATGTCCGTTCATTACGGGCATACTGATATCCATACAGACGAGATCAAAAGGGCTGCCTTCGGCCAGTGCTGCCGCAAAGAGATCAACAGCTTCCCTGCCTGAAGCAGCGACTGCCACATCACCAAACTCTTCCAGTAAAATCTGCAATATTTCGCGGTTTATTTCCTGGTCATCAACTACTAAAGCTTTCATACGGTTTACCCCGATTTTGCCATCTGTTCTTGTTTTTGCCTGGCAGCAGCTTTTTCACGCTCTGCCTGCAAGATAAATGATTTTTCTATGTCAGCCGCCTTAAATTCAAGTGCGGTCATGCCAAGATAGCGAAAACCGCCTTCAATGGTATTCTCAATAATGCTCATGGCACCGTCACGCTCTTCTTTTACCTGCTCTGTAAGGCTGCCCAATACGATTGTGACCCCTTCGTAAAGGTGCTTTTTTACATTTACTTTAGGGTTGCTGTTGTCATATTCCTTGGCACGTATTTCCTGAATCTGTTTGGTGATTGCCATTTTTCTGACACTGAAATCAGTCAGATTTTGTGTTGCGGTTGAAGAGGTTTTCAATTCTTCAATTAATTGTTTCAGCTCGGCAAACAGACGGTTTATCTCAATCAGGTCGCGGTAATGGACACCGGCTATAACCTTGGTTTTTAAAGATGTTACAGTCCCGATAACAGCGGATTCCACGCCACCAAGGGCGATGCAGTCCCCTCCGGCAAGACCACCTTTGGCAATTTTGACCATCCCCAATGAGCTGATATTGCAGTTGCGGATTTCAGTGTCAACCAGCACATCACCGTCACATTCAATGTCTGTATCGTAGATAAAGTTGGCAGAAAAGGTGCCGCCGCAGGTTATTGTTCCCTTACCCTGACCGTTCATACCGCAGATGGCAATGTCGCCATCTGATTCAAGGGTGCTGACACCGGCGTTACCGTGGATTTTTATACCTTTGTCTGCCTTTACTGAAAAACCGTCCAGTACATCACCTTTAATCTCTGCAAAGCCTTTAAACTGAATGTTGCCCACCTTGAAATCCACATCACCGGAAACAGTGTAGACATCTTCAACCGATATATCACTGCCTTTGCAATAGATTCTGCCGGCTGCCGTGGCATAAAGCGATACCTGATCATCTGCCAGTCTGATATTTTTCCCAAGTTTGACGTTTAGCAAAGTGCCAGCTTTTGCCGGTATGACCTGACCATGAATATTTTTTCCGTCAGTACCGGATTCTGGGGGGATAATCGTACCCACCAGATCGTTTGGTTCTACGTTTAAAAATACCTGCACCTGCCGGAAATCAACCTGATCGCTTAAACTTTCTTCTTCTTCTGCTGCTGCTGTTTCCACCTCGGGAGGTGTAACCGCCAGTTTGATGTAACCGTTTTTACCGGTGCGCATCGGCTTGCCAATGGCCAGCAGGATATCATTGGCTGCAATGCCGGTGGCTGCGGCATGAAGCAGGTTTTCCACACTTTGTGGCTGGATTTCTTCAATTATTTTGTACTGCTTCATAAAAAGGGCAAGTTCAGCTTCGTTCATCGGGGTGCCGCCCATGCCTGAAGGGGTGTAACTGGCACGGCATTCCAGGCTGTCAGGGCTGATTTCAAAGCTGATGGTGTAGCCCTGTTTTTTACCAAGCAGTACTTTTGATTGTTTTTCTTCAGTATTTTGTTCGCTCATAATTTAATCCACCTTCAGTTTACGCTCCCAGTTTTCTGAAAAGTTGGGCATCCGGTGTAACCTGTTCAAACAAGTGACTAATTTCCTGTGGTATCTTCTGGGTGTTCTCGGTGGCAAAGTAGCCACCTGGTGCAAGACTTTTGTGGTACATCCTGATTACTTCAATACGCTGTTCATAAGAAAAGTGCAGCAGGACATTTTTGCAGACAATCAAAGAATAATCAGAGCCTGGCGGTTGCAAATCCAGCAGATCATTGTATTTAAAAAATACCCGTTTGCGGATTCTTTCTATTACCCGATGGTAGCCAGGCTTTTCCTTTACTTCTTCAAAGTATTTGCTGAAAAAATCCTTTGGTATCCGTTGCAGTTCATCGGTTTTGTACTCACCGGCAGTGACAATATCACCAAAGTTATTTTCTTGATCATAGTCGGTTGCATCCAGATACAAGGTGTTAAAACCCATTTCCCCCATTCTTTCTGCAAACAATATGGCAAGGGTGTATGGCTCCTGTCCAAGGGCGCAACCTGCATCCCATACCTTGATTTTAAGCCTGCCCAAAGCCAGCTTTAAAGTGGCTTCAACAGCGTATTCAAGCACCGGAAGATCGCGGAAGAAAAACGTAAAAGCCATCAGCCCAGGGTGCTTTCTGATAATTCTGCCTGGTGTATCAGCAGGTCAGGATCAAGAATAAGGGCAACAGTGCCATCGCCCAGAATCGTTGCACCGGAAATTCCCCGCACATCTTTATAAAGCTTGCCCAAGGATTTAATAACTGTCTGGTGCTCACCAACCACGCTATCCACAACAAAACCGATTTTACTACCATTGGCTGAAAGGATAACAATCTGTTCAATTTCCGGCTTGTTTGTGGTGATGCCAAACTGCTCACGCAGCGAGATATATGGTGTCAGGCTGCCCCGCACATGGGCAAGGTGTCTGCCGTGGGCAGCTTCAATATCGGCGCGGCTAAGCTCAACACATTCTTCCACCTTGGATAGTGGCAGCACAAAGTAGCTGCTATCAACCCTGACCAGCAAGGTTTCGATAATGGCGAGGGTAAGGGGGATTTTCAGGGTAATTACCGAGCCTTTGCCAGGTGTGCTGTCAACATCAATACTGCCCCGCAAGGCTTCAATCGCTTTTTTCACCACATCCATGCCAACACCGCGGCCGGAAACCCCGGTTACCTTGCTGGCAGTGGAAAAGCCAGGGGCAAAAATCAGGTTGTAAATCTCCTTGTCGGTCAGCTCGCTGGTATGGGTGATCAGACCACGCTCAGTTGCCTTGTTGCGGATTCTTTCCTTGTCAAGACCGGCACCGTTATCGCGGATGGTGACCAGTACGCTGTCGCCGGAATGTTCTGCGCCAAGGTGGACAATACCTTTGGCAGTTTTGCCGGCAGCCAGGCGTTCTTGGGGCATTTCAATGCCATGATCAATACTGTTGCGGATCAGATGCACCAGTGGGTCGTTCAGTTTTTCAATAACTGTCTTGTCAAGTTCTGTGTCTGCACCGCTGGTTTCAAGGTCAATCTCTTTGCCAAGCTCTGCTGAAAGGTCTCTGACAAGGCGTTTGAATTTGCTGAAAGTAGAGCCGATCGGCAACATACGCATGTTTAGTGTTGTGTCGCGCAGTTCTGAGATCAGCCGTTCAACTTCTTCGGCAATGGTAATCAGATCACTGTCATTTCTGTTTTCTGCGGTTTGGGAAAGGTGAGCCTGTACTGTTACAAGTTCTCCCACCAGGTTAACCAGGTAATCAAGACGCTCTGCCGGCACGCGGATAGAAAGGGATGTGTCAGCTGTTCCGGCGGTGGTGGTTGCTTTTTCCTTACGTACCTGACGGATTTGCTGCTGCTCTTTAAGTGCTGATTCCACCTTGCTTGCCGGTACAATCCCTTGCTCAACCAGCAGTTCGCCCAGCTTTTTCTGCATGGAAATGATGCGGTGCATCTCCACAGGTGAAAGATCGCCCCGCTCAACCAGAATGTCGCCCAGCTCCTTTTGGCTGTCATTGTCAAGCGTCAGGGTGCAAGTGTCATATATAAGGTCTATTTTCAGGTCACAATCATCTTCCACAAAGATAAATACATCTTTCACAGCCTGCAAACTGCTGGTGGTGGTGATGACAATATCCCAGTAAACATAGCAATGCTCAGGGGTAAGTTCATGCAGCAGCGGTATCTGTTCAAGCTGGGCTACAATGTCACAATGACCAAGCTCACGAAGTTCATTGAGCAGTGCCAGCGGGTTTTGCCCCCTTAGCAGAATTTCTGCATCAGGCTTGAAGCGGATGCGGAAAGTGCTGTAGCAGACCGGAGCATCTGCTGTGCTGACCACAGGTTTTGCTTCAGCCATAAACGACACTTCATCCTGTTGCGGCAGCAATTGCTGCAAGCCGATGATGATATCACGCCCTTTTTCCTCATCAAAAGCAGTGCCATCAGCAGAGCAGGCAAGCATATCGGATATCTGGTCGCGGGATTGCAGTGTCAGATCCAGCAATCGTTTGCAGACTTTTATCTTGCCATTACGGGCATGATCAAAGACTGTTTCCACCTCATGGGTAAAACGGGCAATGTCATCAAAACCAAACATGGCACTAGAGCCTTTGATGGTGTGCATGGCACGGAAAACCCGATTGATCAGGTCACTGTCTTCCGGCTGCTCCTCCAGCTCCAAAAGGGAGTTTTCCAGCTCGGCAAGCAGCTCTGTAGCTTCTTCGCGGTAAGCGGCAATATATTGTTCCTGAGGGTTGGACATATTTATATAATGTTCCTTGAAATGGTTTCCCAAAGTTGCAACTAAAATCAGCCCAGTACTTTTTTAACCACTGCCAACAGTTGTTCGGGGTTAAATGGTTTTACAATCCAGCCGGTGGCTCCGGCTGCCTTGCCTTCCTGTTTGCGGCTTTCCTGTGATTCAGTGGTAAGCATGACAATCGGAATAAATTTATTCAGACCACTTGCACGCACTGATTTAATCAGACCAATGCCATCAAGGTTGGGCATGTTCAGGTCAGTGATCAGCATATCCACTTTTTTGTTAGCAAGCTTTGTCAGCGCATCTTTACCATCCACAGCTTCCAGTACATCATAGCCACCCTGTTTAAGTGTAAAACTGACCATCTGCCGTATGCTGGCCGAGTCATCCACAGTCATAATCAATTTTGCCATTTCAGTTTGCTCCTTCAAACCAGATGCAGGTTAAATCCCCGCGATATTTACATTTTTCACTGCCAGTAAGCCCAAGACCGCTGACAGTAGATGAAAAGCAAGGTGGCACTGCGCCTGAAAAAGAAAGGTTTTTCCCTGATGTCAGTGCAGTATGGCAGGCAGCACAGATAAGCTGTACGCCGCACAGGTCAATTTCTGTGATGTCGCTTATGTCAAACTTTACAGCAAAAGCCTGATCAAGCTTTGTGCTTAAAAAGCTGTGCAGCTCGGCTACTGTATCAATAGCCAGCCTGCCTGCCATGATTACAGTCAAGCAACCATCATTATTTTGCTGGTGCGCAAGTGTTAAGGTATCCATTTCAAATAAACTCCAAAATTCTGTTTTTTCTGCTCAACAAGGTCTGCCAAACAGAATCAAAATCAGAACAGATCAACGTTGTCACCAAACCCCGAACTGCCTGTGCTTTCGGCTTTGGTGTTGCTGATACTGATGGCAGCACCATGACGGGCAGCCATCATTTCATGGATAAGGCGTTCGTTTTCCATGGTGTAACGTTGCTCCATATGTTTAAGGTTGCTGCTAAATTCTGCACTTGCCGGAACCAGTTTGCGGGCTTCCTGATAAATCTGTTCAAGTACATTTTCTGCTTCATTGGCAAGGTGGGTAGCTTCTTCATGAACATGGATACTGGATGTAAGGGCTTCAATCTCTTCAGATAATCCCGTGGCGTTGGTGGTGAGTGAAACCAGCCGCTCCTGCAAGGTTTTTGTGATGGTGCCAAGGCGGTTGATAATCTGCCCTGCCTCCTGCTCCATGATGTTTACCTGCTCAAGGGAACGCTGCTCTTCAATACCTTCCTGGCTGATTTCAACCGTAATGGCATTTATTTCACGTAAGGTTGCCGAAACTTCCTCGGTCTGGACAACCGCATCAAGGGAAAGACGTTTGATCGCTTCTGCCAGAACGCCCAGTGCCGCTCCTTCCGGACCGGTATGGGCAGCCTTTATCTGCGCATTAAGGGCAATAAGGTTGATTTCGGAGCCAACAGCCTCGATATCACTGACAAAGCCTGAAATCTGGGCTGTGGTGGTGGCAACTTCAGACATGGCATCTGCCAGCTGTTGATCAGCATCAGCGCAGCGGTTAAGGATGGTGATTACATCTCGCATATCCCGTTGCATGGCTGATAGTACGGAGCCATCACCCGAGCTGTTATCGCCAAGCAGAACCATTTGTAACTCATGGCTTATCTGGCTTTGCTGGGCACTGATACTGTTGATGCTATCCAGGATGGCCAGGGTTGCCTGGGCAAGTTGGTCTGCTGCATGGCGGGTTTGTGCTGCCTGAAGTTCACACACATCACCGGTTTCAGAAATCATTGCTTTACATGTTTCATCATTTTGCTCATTAGGCTTGGTGCAGATATGTTGCTTGAGGTTTTCCAGTGCCTCAACAACATGCTCAACCTGCTGGCGGGTTATATCATGGAACTGCATGGAGGAGACCACAGAAGCGATTTCAGAAGCAACTGCACCGGCAACTTCCCGAGCACGCTCTCCTGCCTGTGAGCAGGTCTGGTTCAGGGTAAGTACGCTGTCTATGCCATTGCTTATTTCGGCAAGAATACGGCTGGCATCGGCATGTTGTTCCGCACCTGTCATTTTTACCTTGTCCAGGTTTTCGCGGATCAGGGTTTCCAGAAACTGCCGCTGTGCCATAATACCGGCGGATTTTTCATTTACAGCATGGGACAGCTTCTCAACATCCAGAGCCAAGGTGGTAAAACCAGAGCCAAGTTCACCTATCCGTGCAGATTCTATTTTGGTGGAGATGGACAGCATCCGCAATGCTTTGTCCATTTTTTGGAAGCCCTCCAGTGGCTGCACAACAGTATCAAGCTGTGCCAGCACCTGTTCCAGTATGCTGCTGCTTGCGTCACCCTGGGTGCGTACTGTTTCCAGGTAGATCTGCATGTTGGTAAAAAGTTGGCGCAGCTGGCTGGTTAGGTTACTACTTTCATCGCCAGCAACAAGCTCAACCAGGTCACTGGCATCTGAAGAAATACTGCTGGAGCGAAAAGAGAAGTTTTGCAGTTGTGCGCCAAGCTGCAAAAACTGATCTTCGGTTTCACCGGCAAATCTTCTTAAAACCTGCAAGGTTGGGTCAAGACGTTCGTGCCATTGTTTCAGTTGTTTGCAAATCTGTTGTGCCATATAAAAGCTTTCTCTTGAAAAGTTTGGGTAAGTTTTGTCTGCTGTTTTGACTTAACTCGCCAGCCCCAAAGAACGTAGCTCACGCATCAGTTTGGCTTTGTTGATCGGCTTAACAATATATGCTGCTGCACCGGCATTGTAGTAAGCATCAAAAACGGTTTTTGGATCATCAAGTGCGGTGGTCATAATCACTTTAACTTCAAGGTTTGGCGGTATGTGCATTGCTTTTTCCATTTCCCTGATGGCTTTTAAAGCTTCATTGCCGGTCATGCGTGGCATCATGATATCCATGCAGATCAGGTCATAGGGTTGTTTGGCTTCATGCGCCATTTTAAATGCTGTAACAGCTTCTTCGCCATCAACTACAATTTCAACGTCAAAGTACGGAATAAGCAGTTCCCGCAGTATTTTGCGGGAGATAAAATCGTCTTCAACTATAAGGCAACGCATTTTGTTTTCCTCCGTGACTGCCAGGAGCCTGTATGCTCGAATATGTATAATAAATTTATTACTTAAAAGGTAATTTATTTAAAGTCTTTGATGTCAGAAAACACATAATCACGATCAGCAACTTCTTTCTGGTGGCATTCAAAGCAGTTTTTAACCGGATCAAGTCCGCTGGGTTTACCCTGTGCAGTATAGCCAGCATACAACCAGCCGCCAGTTGCTTTTTCATTTTTACTTTTTTGCATCAGTACCACCATGTTTTTTTTGCCTTCAACAGGACCTTGCGGGCTGTTTTTGATATTAAAATGCTCAATTATGATACGGCTGCCTTCAGGAAAGCGGTTTTTGTTTTTGTACCCCTGCATGGCTTTTGCATCTGCGTAAATATAATGAATACCGTAAAACAGTGATTTTTTGTCATTATCAATTTTGCGGACAGATTTTTGCCAGCCGTTGTAATCTTTGGGCAGCAGCTGTGTTTCGGATGCAGTGGCTGTTGTCTGGATAAGTAAAAAACAGGCGATGATCAGCAGGCTTTTCATTTTCTTTTTGGCTCCTTGCAGTCATTGTTGATTATTGGCGCGGATTGTAGCAATTGCAGTCTGAGTTGTCATCCCTGATTAGTCAGGTGAGGTTTGCAAAATATTGTTTTGCTACATAAAAAGGTGGTAGGTTCTGTACGAAAATAGTATAAATTAGCGTCTTCAGCGACTGCCCCGACTCAAAAGTGTCGGCTTCTGGCACCTGATGAAGCGGAATAAAACCTGAACTGTGAAAGGAGTACTGTAATGGAAACAAGCAAAGATGTTACAACCGGAAGTGCCGAAACTGTTGAGCAACTGATGCTGCAAAACCTGACAGCCCTGTCTGCACTGGTTACAAACCTGACTGAAACAGTTGATGTGCTGGCACAAAAAACAGAAAGTATGGCGTACCACATTATTGCCACAGAAGAAATTGTAGCAGAGCTTGCCGCTGATAACGGGCTTGATCTGGCGATGGTTAATGCCCGTATCCGCGCCAGGATAGCAGAAGGAACCGACAATCTTGGTGACCCGACCAAAGCCATTGATGCAGCAGCGACCATTGCCTCACCATTACCAAAATATTAATCAGTGCTCTTGCAATAAAAGGGGCAGGCACAATTTACAAAGTCTGCCCTTTTTATATGGTTTTGTGTACTTTCAGCTATGGTCAGGACTGGTCATAGCCGGATGTAACCACATCAAGGCTGCCGTCTTCAGGGCTGAAGATAAGACCATGAATCGGGATACTTGCCGGAAACAGCGGATTGTCACGGATTATCTGTACCACCCGTGCCACGTTTTCCCTGGGGTGTGAAAATGCCCCCACCCACTGGCAGATATCAGGCATCATTTCATCAATCACAGCCGGTTCCACCCCTCTGGCGATCATCTTTTCCCGCAAGCCAGGACCATCCACGCTGGACATGCCGCAGTCTTCATGCCCAATCACAAATACTTCTTCCACACCAAGCTCGTAAATAGCCACCACCAGACTGCGGATAACACCACCTTGATTCGGGTCTATGATTGTGTTGCCAGCGTTTTTAATAATCTTGGCATCGCCGCGCTTAAGCCCCATGGCTGGCTCAAGAAAATCCACCAGTCTTGTATCCATGCAGGTGAAAATAGCCAGTTGCTTGCGGGGGGATTTTGAAAGGGGCGAAAATGCGCCAGGGTGGGAGAACTTCTGGTTATGCTCAACAATCTCATCCAATAGGGTCATAATTATTTTCCTTTTTGTTTGGGATTACTCCAATTCGATTTCAATATCTTGTTGATTCACCTTTGAACCGGAATCGGAGCTACACTGAAATTGAGCGTTCTTCAGTGTATAAACTTATGTTTTGGTAACTGTTTTTTAACTATTGTGCAACTGTTCAGTGCAACGGCAAGGCTTCAAAGCAGTTCAAATCATGAACGGCAGTAGCAGTTTTTCGTATTAGTTCCAGGTTGTTATCAAGTTCCATCATATCACCGATGGCGAGTGTAATAACCATTGCTTCAAAGGCATAGCAGCAATGTGCGCGGTAGCGTGCAAAAAATTCAGGGTGTGTTTGCTGCACTCCTGATTCCTGCAAGATGGTTGTGTAATGCTGTACCAGTGCCTGCTCGTGCTGGCGACGGTTTTCCGGTGACAAGGTGGTGGTCAGCAGATAGGCCAGATCGCCTGCACCTTCACCAATACGCACCAGTTGCCAGTCGAGAAATCCGAGATTGCCGTCTTTGTGCCGGAAAAGGTTGCCCGGGTGACAGTCATGATGGGTCAGGGTTTTGGGAGCATCGTTGAGAAAGCGCATGATTTTGCTGCGTTTTTTGGCATATTGTAATGCAGGCTGATGAAGGCTCGCCGGTATGCACTCACCGGCTTTTTGCAGACCACGGCGCATAAGTGGCACTGCCAGAGCAGTACCCAGCAAATCTTCCAGCTTGCGCACTGAATCAGCAAGCCAGGGGCAGCGTTTGGGCAAGGTTTTATCCTGCCAGAATCTGGCATGGAGTTTTGCCAGATTGGTAACCACACTGTAGGCCTGGGGAATAGCCAGGTTATCTCCGGCTGTACCGGCAAAACCACCTTCTTCAGTAATATCAGCAAGTACCAAAGTGCTGCCTTTGCCTGTTTTGCTGATTGCTGCCAGGCAGGTTGGTGTCTGCACAGGAACATCCTGCGCCAGTTGTTGATAAAAGCGCACTTCGGTTTGTAAAAGCCGTGGCAAAGCGGTAATCAGGCGGGCGCGCAGGTTTTGGGACGGAAGTTTGACAAACCAGTTTTTTGCCACAAATGGGCTATTATGCTCCAGGGACAGCTTTATCCTGGTGGTTGTGCCGATATGTATGGAGGTGATTTCAAGCCGTGCAACCTTTGCCTGAGCATCATGGTGTTGCAGCACTGCCTGTGCCCAGCTTTCATTAAGGTGTCCTGGACTTTTTACCAGTATTGATGGGTTATTTGCAGGTTTGTTCATTTTGTAAACATTCTGACAGACCAATAAAAAACCGGCAGAGCCGGTTTTTTAGTTTACTTAAATATGAAAAGGCTTTAGCCAGTAACAGATTTTTCCCTTAATCACGGAAATTGACAAACTGCATCTCAACCTCCAGCTCCTTGCTTTTCAGCAGCTGGATTGTTTCCTGCAAGTCATCGCGGTTTTTACCGGTTACCCGTACCTGATCATCCTGAATCTGTCCTTGCACCTTGATTTTGCTTGCCTTGATGGCAGCCACAATTTCTTTGCCTTTTTCTTTGGAAATGCCTTGCAACATGGTAATAATCTGCCTGACCATACCGCCTGAAGCCGGTTCAACCTTGCCGTACTGCATTGATTTAAGTGACAGCCCGCGTTTAATAAGCTTGGATTGCAGTACATCAACAACAGCTTTAAGTTTGTAGTCATCATCAGCCAGAATTTTAATAATATCTTTTTCCTGGGTGATTTCACTTTTGGAACCTTTAAAATCATATCGCTGACTGATTTCTTTTATGGCCTGGTTAACTGCGTTATCCACCTCTTGCATGTCGATTTTGGATACTATGTCAAATGACGGCATTTGAGCACTCCTTTTACTGCTTGATGATCTCCACCCCTTTTGGCGGGCTAAACTCAAAACTTTTGGTGCTTACACCACTGTTTGTACGTATCCGGCTGTAATCAATGCGGGTTTCGCTGCCGTTAAAGTCTGCCACAATTGATGTGACAACAGGGAAGCTTATACTACCACTGTTTTTTGCCAGATACTTTTCCACTGCTTCCTTGCTTATGGTCAGCTTCAGTAAAGTGAGAGCAGGTGTCGGGTTGTGGGGCGCAAGCTGAATAAGATAGTTACCTTTGTCATCTCTGGATGGTTTGGCAAAGCTTGGGGTAAAATCTTTGGAAATGTTGCCAAGCCCGGTCAGGTAAGACATGGCGAGGTTGCCGCCGCTTTGCAGCATTGCTGCTGTGGAGGCGATAATCACCTGCTTTTCTGCTGGCTGATAAAGCCAGAGTGTACTGCCGTTGGAGATAATCTGCTGCTGCGGTATTTTGTAATCAAAGCGGAACTGGGCTGCCCCTTTTTGCGGTCGGCGCAGTAACAGCTGCCCATTACCTTTTTGCGGGCGGGGCAGACCCGGTAAGGTGGTGACCTGGCTGAAATCAGCCTGCAAGTCCTGTAAATTACCGTAGCCTTGTTCAACCGTACTGATTACCTCGGCAAGGGTTGCTTCTTTGGCTGTGGCAGAAGAGATATACAGGCAGATTATCAGTACAAGTAATATGCAAGTTCTTAAAACCGGCATCAGGCAAGTTTTCCTTTCAGCAGGTCGTTAACAACGGCAGGGTTTGCTTTGCCTTTCATTGCTTTCATTACCTGCCCCACGAAGAACCCAAAGACCTTTTCTTTACCGCTGCGGTATTCTGCCACCTGTTCAGGAGATGCTGCCAGCAAACTATCAATTACCTCTTCAATCGCCTTTGTATCAGAAACCTGTGCAAGCCCCTGTTTTTCCACGATTTCGGCAGGATTACCGCCATCTGTCCATAGCTGATCAAATACTTTTTTGGCAATGGTGCCGGAAATGGTACCGCTGTCAATCAGGCGGATAAGCTCGCCAAGTGCTTTGGGTGTCACAGGACACTGGCTGATGTAAAGCCCCGAATCGTTTAAGGCACGGCTTACTTCACCCATTACCCAGTTGGCAGCTGCCTTGGGATTATTGGCAAAAGCGGCGGTTTCTTCAAAATATGCAGCCAAATCCCTGGATGCCGTAAGAACATCGGCGTCGTATTCCGGCAAAGCATAATAGGTGATAAAACGCTGACGTTTTTTATCCGGTAATTCGGGCAGATTCTTTTCAATACGGTTCACCCAGTCGGCACTGATAACAATGGGTACCAGATCAGGATCAGGGAAGTAGCGGTAATCATGTGCTGTTTCCTTGCCGCGCATGGCACGGGTGATTACCTTTGCTGGGTCAAAAAGACGGGTTTCCTGCAATACTTTGCCGCCGTCTTCGATCAGGTCAACCTGGCGACCAATTTCATACTCAATGGCTTGCCGGACGAATTTAAAGGAGTTTATGTTTTTTATTTCAGCACGTGTACCAAAGGTGCTGGAACCTTCCGGCATTACCGATATGTTGGCATCACAACGGAAAGAGCCTTCTTCCATGTTGCCGTCACAAATACCCAGGTAGGTGACAATCTGGTAAAGTTGCTTGAGATAGGCAACTGCTTCAGCTGCCGAGCGTATATCCGGCTCGGATACAACTTCCAGAAGTGCCATGCCGGCGCGGTTAAGGTCAACGCCTGAGCCGCCGCCCATGCCGTGTACAAGTTTGCCGGCATCTTCTTCCATGTGGATGCGTGTAATGCCAATCCGCTTCAAGCCCCATTCACCTTCAATATCCAGCCAGCCGTCTGCACAGATCGGGTCATCTAGCTGGCTGATCTGGTAGCCTTTGGGCAGATCCGGATAAAAGTAGCTTTTGCGGGCAAAAAAGGTGTTGGGGGTAATGGTGCAGTTGGTGGCAAGACCTGCCATGATGGCAAAATCCACCACCTGCCGGTTTAGCACAGGCAAGGTGCCTGGCAGTGCCAGACAGCCCGGGCAGGTGTTGTGGTTAGGCTCAGCACCAAAGCGGGTTGAGCAGCCGCAAAAAATTTTGCTTTGCGTGTTGAGTTGAACGTGAACCTCTAGTCCGATAACTGGTTGATAGTTCATAGCGCAGCCTTTTCCATGTGCCATTTTGTGGTCTGTTCAAAGGCGTAAGCCGCCTTTAGTATGCCTTCTTCATCAAAAGGACGTCCCATAAGCTGAAGCCCGATCGGTAGTCCATTTGAGCTGAAACCGGCTGGTATTGAAATGGCGCATATTCCTGCCAGGTTTGCCGGATTGGTAAAAATATCTGATGAGGCAGTTTGTAAAGGATCCTCTGCCCCTTCACCAAGCAAAGGTGCCGGTGTTGGCGTGGTGGGAGTGAGCAGGATGTCCACTTTGCTGAAGACGTTGTCAAAATCCTGTTGGATTAACCAGCGCACCTTTTGTGCCTTTACATACCTTTTCTGGTAGTTCTCTGCGGTAAGGGTATGGGTGCCCAGTAAAATTCTGAATTTCACCTCGCTACCAAAGCCTTCGGTGCGGGACATAATCATCAGCTCTTCAAGGTTGGTGCTGTTTTCTGTCCGATAACCAAAATGTACGCCGTCAAAGCGGGTCATGTTGGAGCTGGCTTCGGCATTAGCAAGCAGGTAGTAGCAGGCAGCAGCGTAATCTGTGTGTGGCAGTGATACCGGATGGAGTTCTGCACCCAGATCTTTAAATACCTGAACTGCAGTATCCATCGCTTTTTTAACGTCAGCAGAAAGTTCTTTTGAAAAATATTCTTCAGGCAGCCCGATTTTCAAGCCTCTGATTGCGCCGGTGAGTGCAGAGCTGTAATCAGGAACTGCCCTGTCAGCACAGGTGGAGTCTTTTACATCATAGCCAGCGATTGCCTTTAGCATCAAGGAGGCATCACGCACATCCCTGGTGATGGTGCCCGCCTGATCAAAGGATGAGGCGTAAGGGATGATGCCGTGGCGAGAAATGCGCCCGTAGCTCGGTTTTAGCCCGACACAGCCACAGTGGGCAGCCGGCTGACGTACAGAACCGCCGGTATCAGTGCCGATTGCGGCAACCGTCTGCCTTGATGCAACTGCTGCGGCTGCTCCGCCTGAGGAGCCGCCACTTGAGTGCAACAGGTTCCAGGGGTTATGTACCGGTCTGAAAAAGCTGGTTTCGTTGGTTGAGCCCATGGCAAACTCGTCCATGTTAAGTTTGCCAAGCAGCACAGCACCCTGTTCTTTAAGTCGTACCCATAGCGAGGCATCGTAAGGTGCGATGAAGTTTTCCAGCATTTTTGACGCGCAGGTGGTGCGGATTCCGGAGGTCATGATATTGTCTTTAAGGGCAATGGGAATACCGGTAAGGGGAGTGCAGTTGCCAGTGGCAAGCTTGTAATCAGCACGATCTGCTGCCTCAAAAGCCAGATCGGTAGTCCGGCTGATAAAGGCGTTTATTTCAGGATCGGTTGCCTCAATTCTTTCCAGCATTGTTTTAGTCAGCTCGCGGGATGAAATGGCACGGTTATGCAGCATTTCGTGCAGTTGGTACAATGTTAAATCAAAAAGTTCCATGGCTGGTCAGTCCTTGTTATTTTCTATTCAATTATCTGAGGTACCTTGAAGTAATCACCATATCTGTCCACTGCAACGGATAATAATGTTTCCGTGTCATTTGAGGGGCGAACGACATCAGCCCGGAAAACATTTTGCAACGGTAAAGGACATAACAAGGGAGGGATATTGGATGTGACCGGGTTTTCGATGTTTTTTACGCTGGCAAGTACTGTTTCCAGCTTTGCGGCAAACTGCCTGCTTTCTGTGTCAGACAAAGCCAGCTTTGCCAGACCTGCTATCTGGCTGATTGCTGCATTATCAATGCTCATGTTTTCAATCCTCCTCCAGTCCAATGTCTCAATCTCTGCTCTACGCCAAAAGACAGCCATGATTTAATACCACATAAATGCATTTTTTAGCAACTGTGCTAAAGTCTGTTGGTTAAAAAACATCTTGACAGTAACTTGTTGTTTTCGTAATGTGTCTCTCTTCGTGAACTTAATTTATTATGCCTTTTATCTGCCAGATCCGGTTTTGGCAGGGGCAATTTATTGTTGTGAGGTCAGTATGAAAACGGAAGTTGCAAAAAAAGAGCAGGTAACACACCAGTGGTTTGTTGTAGATGCTGAAAATATCGTGTTGGGTCGTCTGGCGACCCGTATTGCCGATGTATTGCGTGGCAAACATAAGCCCATTTACACACCAAGTGTAGATACCGGTGATTTTGTGGTTGTACTTAATGCCGATAAAATTGCCCTTACCGGCAACAAGGCTGCGGACAAAACATATTACAGCCATTCCGGATTTCCTGGCGGTATCAAGTCCGTAACAGCAGGTGAGCTGTTGGAAAAAAAGCCGGAAGAGCTGATTCGCAAGGCTGTAAAAGGTATGCTGCCTAAAAACAAGCTTGCCAGGCAGATGATTAAAAAGCTTAAAGTCTATGCTGGTGGTGCCCATCCCCATGAAGCACAGCAGCCTCAACAGCTTGCTTTATAAAAAATTATCACATAAACTTTATTTGAAACATCAAGGAGATAGAAATGGCAGCAGTAAGCTTTTACGGCACTGGTAAAAGAAAAAGTTCGATTGCAAGGGTATGGCTCAAGCCAGGTAGCGGTCGCATTGTAGTAAACAAAAAAACTATTGATGAATACTTTGGTCGCGAAACCTCAAAAATGATCGTGCGCCAGCCGTTGGAATTGACAGAAAACGTTGGAAAATATGATGTTTATGTCAATGTGTGTGGTGGTGGCGATTCGGGTCAGGCTGGTGCGATCAAGCATGGCATCACCAAGGCTTTGCTTGAGGCAGATCCTGAGCTGCGTGCCGGCTTGAAAAAAGCCGGTTTCATTACCCGTGATTCCCGTGTTAAAGAGCGTAAAAAGTACGGACTTGCCGCTGCAAGGAAACGTTTCCAGTATTCCAAACGTTAATTTGTTTTTTGTTCAACAGGCAAGAGCTGTTTGTACGGGGGAGAATCCAGAGTGGATTTTTCCCCGTTTTTGTTTTATTTCCGACAGACTCCTAACTCGTAAAGGGTTTTTGCCTGCTATCTTATTTTCAGGATACAGATATGGATCTGAAACTGTTTAAAACTTTAACTGCATTTGCCTTGCTTCTGCTTGGTGTTTATCTGCTGGGTGTCATGCTGCTTCCATTTTTATCAGCACTTGCCTGGGCAGTGATTATCGGCATTATTACTTTTCCCTTATATCGTCAGCTGCGCCGCTTTTTCAAAACTGGCGCAGGTGTGTCTTCTGCCCTGATGACCATGCTGGTTATGCTTGTTTTTGTGTTGCCGGGTATAGCTTTACTAACTGTTCTGGCAAAGGAAGTGGCTGCACTTTACCGTCTTGTGGAAAGTTCCATCAGCAGCGGTGAGACGGTTGCATTGTTGCAACGCTTTACAAACAACCACTGGTTTACCTGGTTTATGGACAAGGTAAGGTTTACAACCGGTATGACAGAAGCTGATTTGCTGGAAAAGATGATGGCAGATTCCCAGCAGTTTTTAGGCAGGCTGCTCAAGCTGCTGACTTCATTACTTACAAACTCTGCTGCCTTTGTGCTTGATATGCTTTTCATGCTGTTCATACTTTTTTTCGTGTTTCGTGATGGTGCATCTGTTAAAGACTGGCTGATCCATAACCTGACTCCGCAAGGACACAGGTACGGCAGGTTGATTCCCCAGGTGATTCAGGATGTACTTACGGCTTTTATCTTTGGCACTTTGCTGACCAGCCTTTTGCAAGGGTTGCTGGCAGGTTTGGCATACTGGATAGCAGGCGTACCATCGCCGTTTCTGCTTGGTTTGCTTACAGGTATCGGAGGTTTTATACCGGTTATTGGCACAGCAATAATCTGGCTACCTGCTGCAATTTATCTTTTCTGGCAAGGCAGCACCACATCTGCAATTCTTTTAAGCCTTTGGGGGCTGCTGGTTGTTGGCATGGCTGATAATGTGGTGCGTCCACTTTTTATGAGCAGCAAGGTAAGCCTGCCGATACTGCCGCTTATGCTGGGAGCTTTGGGAGGATTTGCAGCTTTTGGTGTGCTGGGAGCGATATTTGGACCTCTTCTCCTTGCCATACTTTACGAGCTTTTTGTGAATAATCAGCAAAATTCGGAGCAGCAAGAAACAGTTGAACCAATTATGGAAGGTGGGGAAACAAAATGAAAAAAGCTGCCATTGCAGGTGCCAGTGGCTACACTGGTCTTGAACTTATCCGCTTGCTTGATGCGCACCCTGAAATTGAAATCAGTTGTGTGACATCAGAGCAAAGTGCCGGTAAAGCAGTTTCTGAAATTTTTCCAGGTCTTAGAAATCGGGTTGATTTGCTGCTTGAACCGCTGAACCCGCAAACGGTTGCTGCCAAGGCAGACATCATTTTTACTGCCGTGCCGCATCAATCAGCCATGGCTGTGGTGCCGGAGTTTTTGCAGGCAGGTAAAGTTGTCATAGACCTTTCTGCTGATTACCGTCTGTGCAATGCCGATGTTTACGGGCAGTGGTACGAGCCCCATAAAAATCCGCGGCTATTGCAGGAGGCAGTATACGGTTTGCCGGAACTACACAGGGATAAAATCCGCGCAGCCAGACTGGTTGCAAACCCGGGCTGTTATCCCACCAGTGTTATTTTGGCTCTTAAGCCACTGCTTGAGCATGGTCTGATAGATACGGATAATATTATTGCAGATAGTGGCTCCGGCGTAAGCGGTGCCGGTCGTAGTGCCAAAATCGATTCCCTTTATTGTGAAGTTAATGAAGGGTTTAAAGCTTACGGAGTGGGCGGCAAACATCGTCATACCCCTGAAATCGAGCAGGAACTATTAAAATTGGCTGGCAAAGATATGATTATCACCTTTACCCCCCATCTTGTTCCCATGGACAGGGGTATTCTTTCCACCATTTATGCTACTCCACTGCAAAAGACATCGGTTCAGCAATTGCAGGATATTTACCAGGAAAGCTATAAGCATGAACAGTTTGTGCGTGTGCTGCCAGCAGGCAGTTATCCGTCAACAGCCTTTGTGCGTGGCACCAACTTTTGTGATATTGGCGTAACTCTGGATCAGCGCAGCAATAAAATTATTGTGGTGTCAGCCATAGATAACCTTGTTAAGGGGGCTTCCGGTCAGGCTGTCCAGAATATGAACCTGGTCTGCGGTTTTGATGAAGGGTTGGGTCTGACAGGACTAGCGATTTATCCGTAGGCTTGCCATGCGATTAACTGATTACGAATACGCAGCCATCAAGCAAACCATTGCCCTTTTTGATCCTGATGCAAAGGTTTATCTGTTTGGCTCCCGTGTTGATGATACACAGCGTGGCGGTGATATTGATCTGCTTATTTTGTCTGACCATCTGCAGCGTGGTGACCGTGGAATAATCCGCTGGAATCTGTGGGAAAAGATTGGCGAGCAGAAAATAGATATCCTCATTGCCAGTGATGATTCAGACCCGTTTGTCAGGCTGGCATTAAAAAGCGGAGTGCCGTTATTATGATGAACGATCTGAAAAGCCTGCTTTTTAAAGAGCTGCAACTTTTGAGGGATGCGGCGCAAGTGCTTGATTATTCCTTCAAAAAGTGCAGCAGTATCGGCATCAAAGATGAATATACCCCTGAAGAGCTGGAAAGCTTTGAATCACTTTGTAGCCGCTTTGCAAGGCTAAGCGATATTGTGATCCAGAAGCTTTTCAGGCTGCTGGATGAGTTGTCATTGGAGACGCCAGGCTCCATACGGGACAGAATAAATCGGGCAGAAAAAAGGGGTATTATCGAGCGGGCTGAAGACTTTGTAACAATACGTATGTTGAGAAATGATATTGCCCATGAATATCTGCCTGAAGCTATTCTCGAGATATATGGCAAGGTCCTGGTACTGTCACCTTTGCTGCTTGGGTCAGTGGAACTGATCAGACAGTATTGTGAAAAGGAGTTTGGTGTTGCGTAAAAAGCAATCAGCCACGAACTTTGTATGTAGGTTTGTGGCTGATTCTGTTTTTGGTTGTCGTTAGGCGATCAGTTTAAAACTTTTTTGTGCAGCAGCAATGGTTGCCTCTATATCCGCTTCGCTGTGCGCCTGGGACATGAAGGCGGTTTCAAACTGTGACGGTGCCAGATAAATCCCTTCAGCAAGCATGGAGCGGAAATAGCTGGCAAAAGCTTTTGTGTCGCAGGTGGCAGCAGTTGTCCAGTCCTTTACCGGATTTTTGCTGAAAAACGCACAGATCATGCTGCCTACACGGGTGGAGTAAATGGGGTAGCCAGCATCTTTAGCTGCCTTGGCAATGCCGTCTGCCAACAGGGCTGATTTTTCTTCCAGGCTTTGGTAAAAGCCGGGCTGCTTAAGTTGTTGCAAGGTGGCGATGCCAGCGGTCATGGCCAGCGGGTTGCCGGAAAGAGTACCTGCCTGGTAAACACCACCAGATGGCGACAGCTTTTCCATAATCTCACGCTTGCCACCAAAGGCTCCCACAGGTAGACCACCACCGATGATTTTTCCCAGCGTGGTCATGTCCGGAGTAACCTTGTAAAGCTCCTGGGCACCACCATAGGCAACCCTGAAGCCGGACATCACTTCATCAAAAATCAGGATAATGCCTTCATTGGTGCAAAGCTCCCGCAGCCCTTCCAGAAAACCTTCTGCAGGTGGTACTGTGCCCATGTTGCCAGCAATCGGTTCAACAATAATACATGCTATCTGATTACGGTTTTCGGTAAGTAATGCCTTTACTGAATCAAGGCTGTTGTACTCTGCGGTAAGGGTATGCCTGGCAAAATCTGTTGGTACGCCCGGAGAATCCGGCACGCCAAAGGTGGCAGCGCCTGAGCCGGCTTTTACCAGCAGTGCATCGGCATGTCCGTGATAACAGCCTGAAAACTTAAGGATTTTATCCCTGCCTGTGTAGCCTCTGGCAAGGCGGATGGCACTCATGGTGGCTTCGGTGCCAGAGCTGACCATGCGTACCATTTCAATGGAAGGTACTGCTTCAATCACCATGTTTGCCAGGGTAATTTCAAGCTCGGTGGGGGCACCAAAGCTGGCACCGTTTTCAGTCGCTGCTTTCACTGCCCAGACCACTTGCGGATGGCAATGTCCAAGAATCATCGGCCCCCAGGAACCGACGTAATCGATATAGCTATTGTCATCTTCATCAATAATACGGCTGCCTTCAGCTTTTTTAATAAAACAAGGGGTTATGCCAACGGATTTAAATGCCCTTACCGGACTGTTGACGCCACCAGGAATTATCTGGCTTGCCTGCTGAAACAGTTGTTCAGAACGGGTATGATTCATTTATGACTCCTGTTAGTGGATTTGTGTTGCTACAAATGGTTTTTGTACGTGATATGAAGTCTGCTTGTCAATGCTAGCGTGTCTGTCCTGATACAGAACATCAAAAGGAAAGCCAATGATTACACCCATTTACTTTAAAGTTCCCAGGCGAAACCACAATTACGTTACCTTTATTTTTGAAGCATACGATGGGTTGGCAACTGTCAGTACCGTTGACATACCTGCCGGAATAATCCGCATCACCCCGGCAGCAGGCAGAGAAAGGGAAACTGCTGATTTGCTTGCTGCTTTGCGTGAAGAAATTGAAATGGAGTGTATAACAGAGCTTTGAAAAACTACTGCGGAGGCTGTCTACTGTGTTGCGCGGTACTCGCTTCCTCGGCTAACTATTTGTTATGCCTCGTTGCTGCGTGCCGTGCGCCTTGTATCCAGCCTTCCTCATAACGTTTTTCAAAAGCCTGTTAAGCTATGACCAGGCAGTAATAATATAAATCGGATTTTGCGCTTCCAGCATTTTGTGTTCAGTATCTGCCTTGGTGCGGGCGATATTTATGCAGGTCACTTCCACCTGGCAGCCGTGGTACTCCAGCAGCTCAACAGCCTTGTTAAGTGTATCCAGTGTAACAGCATTGATAACAACTATTCCGCTTGGTGCAAGTCTGCGGCTTACCTCGCCGATAATCTCTTCAAGATTACCGCCTGCACCGCCGATAAACACCCGATCCGGATCAGGCAGTTCTTCCAGCCCTTCCGGTGCCTTGGCTTCAATCAGTTTGACATTGTAAGCCCCAAATTTCTTCAGATTTTCACGCAGGTAGGTTACACATTGCCGGTTTTTCTCAATGGCAAACAGCTTACCACCAGGGATCAGGTTGGATGCCTCAATGGAAACCGAACCAGAACCAGCCCCCACATCCCAGAATACCAGCTCATTTTGTAATTGCAGCTTGGCAAGGGTAATTGCCCTGACCTCCTGCCGGGTGATCAGTTTTTTGATGGAGGCAAAATGTTCATCGTCAATGCCTATCAGCGGGTAGTTGGCCAGCTGCGGTTGCCAGGTGCGGATGAGAATCAGCAGGTTAAGCGCAGAGCATTCAAGTGTCAGCAGACCACGTATATCAGTGCGGGTAAACTTCTCCGAAACCAGACCAAGGTCTTCACAAACCCAGGCTTCAAAGCCGTCATCACCACGGTTTAGCAGCTCCTGGGCAATGGCTGCCGGACTGTTAA
>JAVERM010000110.1:0-5945 GCA_034007105.1 Trichlorobacter sp. | reverse complement strand
TACGCGATATTTACGATCTTGGCGACAGCCTGCTTATGGTCACCAGTGACCGTATTTCGGCTTTTGATGTGATCATGAATGAGCCGATTCCGGACAAGGGCAAGGTGCTTACCAAAATCTCGGAATTTTGGTTTGGACAGATAAGCGACATTATCCCCAACCATATTATTTCCACCAATCCTGCGGATTACCCCGCTGCCTGCAAGCCCTATGCAGAGCTGCTGGATGGGCGTTCCATGCTGGTGAAAAAAGCACAGCCGCTTGCTGCCGAGTGTATTGTCAGAGGCTACGTTTCCGGCTCTGGCTGGAAAGATTACAAGGCGACCGGCGCAATTTGCGGCATTACCCTGCCTGTGGGGCTTAAGGAGTCTGACCGCTTGGAGCAGCCGATTTTTACCCCTTCCACCAAGGCAGAACTTGGTGAGCATGATGAAAATATAACCTTTGAGCAGATGGCAAAGTTGTGCGGAGATGATTTGGCAGAGCAGGCAAAGGCTGCCACCATTGCCATTTACTGCCGTGCCCGCGATATTGCGGATCAAAAGGGGATTATCATTGCAGATACCAAGTTTGAGTTTGGTGTTTATGAAGGCAAGCTGATTATCATTGATGAGTGCCTGACCCCGGATTCCAGCCGCTTCTGGCCAAAGGATCAGTACCAGCCAGGTGGTCCCCAGCCAAGTTTTGACAAACAGTTTTTGCGGGATTATTTGGAAACCCTGGACTGGAACAAGACTGCGCCAGCCCCCCCGCTGCCGGAAGAAATTGTCCGTAAAACCGGCGAGAAATATAAGGAGGCGTTGCAGCGTTTGACCGGTGTAACTCTGTAATCCCTGGTTGGTTTTAGTACAGAAAGAGGAGTTTTTCTTGCCATAAGGAAAAACTCCTCTTGCTGTTCAGGAAGCTGTTTCCTAAATGAAACCAGTTTCACCTGAATACCAGGTCAAGAAGGGTAGGGGATGTTGCAGAAACAGTTTACTTCATTTTGTTGATATGCCGCCCGATGGCCTTATCCCTTACTGATATATGTTTTATCAGCCAGTTAAGCAGCATCTGGTTGGCTTCCAGCACATGATCCACCAGTATCTCGCCTTCACTGTCAATCCGCTGTTTCAGGTCAGCAAGCTGCTGGCAAAATCCGGCATGTTCCCTGCGGTGCGCCTCATAATCCGGAAAACCGCTTTTGCGCTGCAATTCCTCTTCATCACTAAAATGACTGATTACATATTCGTTTAAAAAAGCGACCAGTCGGCGTACTTCATCACTGCCTTTGCCATCCTTACATGCCGTTAGCAACATGCTGAAACGCTCAATCAGTTCTTTGTGCTGGTCATCTATCTCTTCTACGCCTATTGACAGTTCTTCGCGCCAAGCTATTGCCATTTGGGTTTACCTCAACTTTGTATTATATTTGTCCGGTTTCCAGTGGAGATGAATCAGATAATTAAGGATTTCCAATAAACATGAAAGTATTTCTTGCCCTTACCGGAGCCTCTGGCTCAATTTATGGTCTGCGTCTGGCAGAAGAGCTGTTAAAATCCGGCATCAGCGTTACTTTATCAGCCAGCACAAGCGGTATTGCTGTTTGTCGTCTGGAAACCGGTATTGATCTGTCGGGTGACAATGAAACTGTTGCCGCTATGCTGACAAAACATTGGCAGACAGACCCTGGTCTGCTTGTGCTGCGTGCTGCTGATGATCTGTGGGCAGCAGAGGCCAGTGGTTCATCAGCAGCGGATGTAATGTTTGTTGCCCCTTGCAGTATGGGTAGTCTGGCTCGCATAGCTGCCGGATTTTCCGGTAATCTCATAGAGCGGGCAGCAGATGTGATGCTTAAAGAATCCCGCCGACTTGTTTTGCTGCCCAGAGAGACACCGCTTTCTGCTATTCATCTTAAAAACATGCTTGCCCTTGCCGAGATGGGTGCCCGCATAGTACCAGCCATGCCAGGCTTTTACCACCAGCCTGCATCAATGGCTGATCTGGTGGATTTTGTGGTGGGCAAGCTACTGGATCAGGCTGATATTCCCCATAATCTTTTCAAAAGATGGGGTACTATTGCCTGATCTGCCCTTCGCCATAAACAACAAATTTGGTGGTGGTCAGATCCTCAAGTCCCATGGGACCAAATGAGTGCAGCTTGGTTGTGGAAATACCGATTTCAGCTCCAAGTCCCAGTTGACCGCCATCATTAAAGCGGGTGGAAGCGTTAACCAGCACGCAGGATGAATTTACCTCCCGCACAAAACGCTGGGCATTGCTGTAGTTCTCTGTAATAATAACTTCGCTGTGTAAAGAGCCGTAATTATTGATATGTTCCACTGCTTCTGCCAGCGAACCCACTATCTTGCAAGCCAGAATCAGCTCCAGATATTCGGCTGCCCAGTCATCTTCTGTTGCTGCCACAACCTGCGGAGCAATGTTTTTAAACTCAACATCCCCCCTAAGCTCCACCTTCAACTCGGACAAAGCCTGCACCATTTTTGGTACAAAGCTGGCAGCAATATCACGGTGAATCAGTACGGTTTCAAGTGCGTTGCACACGCCCGGACGCTGGGTTTTGCCATTGATGATGATGGACAAAGCCTTATCAATATCCGCATCTTTATCAACAAACGCATGGCAAACCCCTTTGTAATGCTTGATTACCGGTATGCGGGAGTTTTCCACCACAAAACGAATCAGACTTTCGCCACCACGGGGGATGATCAGGTCGATGCTATCTTCCTGTTTCAGCATTTCCAGCACACCTTCCCTTTCGGTAAAGGGGATCAGGGATAATGCTGCTGTTGGTATGGACAGCTCTTGCAATACCTTTTGCAAAACAGCGGCAATGGCGCGGTTGGAATGAATAGCCTCAGAACCTCCCCGCAGGATAACGGCATTACCGCTTTTAAGGCAAAGCGCTGCTGCATCGGCGGTTACATTGGGGCGGGATTCGTAGACAATGCCGATTACCCCCAAAGGGATGCGCATTTTGCCAACCATCAGATTATTGGGGCGTTTCTGCATTCTGGTTACTTCGCCAACCGGATCAGGCAAGGCTGCCACCTCGCGCAGGGCATCGGCAATGGAGCTTATCCGCTTTTCATCCAGCATCAGCCGGTCAAGCATTGCAGGCGACAGCCCTTTTTCACGACCGCTGGCAAGGTCTTTGCTGTTTTCTACAATCAAGGTGGCAGAGTTTGCAATAATTGCGTCTGCCATCATCAGCAGCATCCGGTTTTTTGTTGCTGTGGATAAGCTGGCAAGCTCAAATGATGCTTTACGTGCATTAACTGCCATGTTTTTTACATCTTCAACAATCGACATTTTAGCTACTCCTGTGAAAATCAGTCTTCCAGCTCATCATTTTGATGAACACGTATCCGGTGACGCACATAAAGCTGTCCCCCCAGATCAAGCAGCACCAGCACAGTAACAACCATCAACAAACTGTGGTTGTAGTTGAAATAGGCAAAACAGTTGAAAAACATATAAAGTGCCACCATAAATTTAAGCATACGGCGGATTTTGCCCACCCCTTTCAGGGCATCTTCTTCCTCGCCTCCGGCAGCATTGTAAAGCAGTGGTGCCAGATGGTAGCCAACCGAAGCATCAATTAAAACCAGCAGCAGGTTAAGCATAAAAAGCGGCAGTAGGAATTGTTCCATAATCATGACTGGCAGTCCGTACAGTTAGTGATGTAATCAGGGGGCAGTTCGCAGCCAACAGGCAGCTGGAACGGTACAGGATAGCGGATACCTGCCTTGTGGGTTGCTGCAAGCCCTGTGGTTACACGCTCTAACCAGCTTACAGGGATACCGACGCAAAGTTCGTCATCCTGGGTCATGGCAAAGCGGCGGTCACCAAGGCAGGGGATCTCAATGGTGGGCTCGCCGGTTAGATATACCTGGGCAACGGCACGGGAGCAGACACCGGCATCACCAGAGCTTTTCATGGTAAATTCGCCGCCCTCCTGATACAAAAAAGCCTGTACAAAGCGCATTGCTTGTGCCGAGTTTACGTAAACAACCACCAGATCAGGTTTTTGATCTTCCACAAGTCTTGCCAGTGGTGCGGTTAAAACACCGGCAGTTCCAGACGGCAGGCGGGGCATCTGCTGCTGCATGGCTGCGGCAGCCTTTTCATCTTTTTGATAAATGCCATTATTTACAGAACCATTTAGCACCCGTTCAGGCGGGGCAATCAACCCGGCGCAGGCTGCACCAAGTACACAATGGCTGCTGTTTTGGTCTGTCCAGGTTGACCAGCCGTACATCCTGCTGTAGGCGATCTGCTGACAGATGGCAAGACGCTTATCCTTTACTCGTATTTTTTTACCTTCAAGCAGTGCTGCATCTTTAATGATGCTGACAGCCACCGGTTGTGTTGCCGGATTTACGGTGTCTTTAACAGTGGATAAAAAGTTACAGAAAACATCCATTTGATGCTACCCCCTTTCAGATTTCTGGCGTGCCCGTGATCTGCGCGAGCCAGGTTTCATGCCTGGTGTTGGTCTGCCAGATGGTTTGGTTACAGGTTTTGGCGGATTGGCGATACTTACGGTGATGGTCTGGTCACCGATCAATGCACCATCCAGACATTCAATAGCTTCCTGTAGCTGATCTGCTTCAGCCATGCGCACGTAACCGCAACCTTTGGATTTACCGGTGCTAGGATCAGTGATGATATGTACTGATGTTACTGTGCCGGCAACGCTGAAAAATCTGCGCAGATCATCCGCAGTAAATTCATATGGTAGATGTCCTACATAAAGTTCTTTTGCCATCCGGATTAACCTTTCGTCTCATATTCAAGATAATACAGGTATGCCAACGCTTCTTCAGAGCTGTTGCCGCACATTTCGGGATCAGGTTTTAAACCAGAACATACCAACGGGCGGTCTTTACTGTTGAAGATACGGCATCGATTATCAGCCGTCAACTGCGCACAACGTATACCTGACGGTTTACCGTAAGGCATACCAGGTATGGGTGATGATATGGATGGGGCAATACAGCAGGCACCACAATCAGTTCTGCATTTCATTTTATTTAAGGCCTTCATTTAAAGTGGTATTTACTCCAGGATGTTTGTCAAGTTTGTGAGAAATTAACAATTTGGCAATTGAGACACCAGAGATTTCATGTTAAAATTTTAAATTTTATGCAAATTATTTTACGGGAGATATAAATGATCGGCACCCTGCTTAAAAAAGTAATTGGCAGCAAAAACGAACGGACACTAAAAAAGCTTTGGCCCAAGGTGGAGAAGATTAACAGCCTTGAAGCAGGTATGCAGGCTCTTTCTGACCAGCAGTTACAGGATAAAACCAGTGAGTTTGTGGAGCGTCATAAAAACGGTGAAAGCCTTGATGCGCTTTTACCGGAAGCTTTTGCAGTTTGCCGTGAAGCAGGCAAGCGGGTGCTGGGTATGCGCCATTTTGATGTGCAACTAATTGGTGGCATGGTGCTGCATTCCGGTAAGATAGCAGAAATGAAAACCGGTGAAGGTAAAACCCTGGTGGCAACCCTTGCTGCCTACCTTAACGCCATTTCCGGCAAAGGGGTACACGTTGTTACTGTAAACGATTACCTTGCCCGCCGTGATGCCGAATGGATGGGTAGACTTTACGGTTTTCTCGGTTTTAGCACCGGAATCATCGTGCATGGGTTAAATGATGCCCAAAGACGTGCTGCCTATGCTGCTGATATTACCTATGGCACCAACAACGAGTTTGGTTTTGATTACCTGCGGGATAACATGAAGTTTTCCCTGAACGATTATGTGCAACGGGATTTTAACTTTGCTGTTGTGGACGAAGTTGACTCCATTTTGGTTGATGAAGCCCGTACACCGCTGATTATTTCCGGTCCCACTGAAGAATCCACTGATAAATATTATGTTGTAAATCGTGTAATTCCGCACCTTGAAAAAGGTGAGGTAAAGGATGAAGAAGCCAG
>JAVERM010000111.1:0-5945 GCA_034007105.1 Trichlorobacter sp. | reverse complement strand
CTCCGCAGTAGTTTTTCAAAGCTCTGTTAGTCAAAGAAGCTTTTCAGCTTTTTACTACGGCTAGGGTGGCGCAGTTTACGCAAAGCTTTTGCTTCAATCTGCCTGATCCTCTCTCTGGTAACTTCAAAATCCTGTCCTACTTCTTCCAGTGTATGGTCACTTTTCTCACCAATCCCGAAACGCATCCTTAAAACCTTTTCCTCCCTTGGAGTAAGGCTTGATAGTACACGGGAAGTCTGCTCGGAAAGGTTGGACTTGATAACTGCCTCCAGTGGAGAAACCACACCTTTATCTTCAATAAAATCACCAAGATGAGAATCTTCCTCTTCACCTATGGGGGTTTCAAGAGAAATCGGTTCTTTGGCTATTTTAAGTACCTTGCGCACTTTTTCCAAAGGTAGCTGCATCTTGTCTGCAATCTCTTCAGGTGTGGGTTCGCGACCGTTTTCCTGCACAAGCTGCCTGCTGGTGCGGATAAGCTTGTTAATGGTTTCAATCATATGCACCGGAATCCGGATGGTACGCGCCTGGTCAGCAATGGCTCTGGTAATCGCCTGGCGAATCCACCAGGTGGCATAGGTGGAAAACTTGTAACCGCGCTGGTATTCAAACTTGTCTACTGCCTTCATCAGACCTATATTGCCCTCCTGAATCAGGTCCAGAAACTGCAATCCGCGGTTTGTATATTTTTTGGCTATGGAAACAACAAGACGCAGGTTAGCCTCAATCAGCTCTGATTTGGCAATTTTGGCTTTACGTTCGCCTTCACGGATTGCACGAATCGCCTTGGAAAGCTCCATTGCCTTGAAACCAGACTCATGTTCAACAGTCGCCAGTTTGGTGGCTGCCCTGCAAAGTCGTTTTTCAACGGCTTTAAAGTCTTTTTCTGAAAGCTTGAACTCTTTAAGTGCTTCCACCCCTTTTTCTGTATCACTGCGAAAAGTATACAAAAGCTCTTGCAGCTGCTCGGACGACAAAATATTATGCACGCCTGCCAACTCTCTTTTAACCTTAAGCACTCTTGTTGAAAGTTCTTTAAGACGATCAGCCACCCTGTTTATATGACGGCTTTCAAGTCTCATTGAAGTAAGCAGTTCTGCTTGCTGCCCTTTTATGTCCTTAATCTTTTTTTCCAGGTTTTTTTTCTTTGTTGCCGCTTTTGCTTCGCACAACTCTGTTTTAAGCTCTTTTACACGCTGATCATTGGCACTGATCAGATCAATAACTTCCATTAATCTTATTTTGTGCTGATCAATAATCTCTTCTTCATCAAGCGGTTCGGCATCAGGGTCTTCTTCAATATCCTTGCTGATTTCTGAAGGGGCTATCTCGTTGTTACGCAGTTTTTCACCAAGCTCAAGTACTTCTTGTACAGTAACCGGAGTACTTAAAATAATCTCGGCAACTTCCCGCTCACCATCTTCTATTCGCTTGGCTATCTCAACTTCGCCTTCACGGGTAAGTAGTGATACAGAACCCATCTCCCGCAAGTACATTCTTACAGGATCACTGGTACGACCGATTGAGCCTGGTTCAAACTCAACCTCCTCTGATTCGCCTTCACTTTCTTCCTCGCCATCAACCTCAATCTTGGCCTTTGAGATTTTAACCTTGTTGGCTGCATCAATAATTTCAATATCAAGTTCACCAAACATACCCATTACATCTTCGATCTGTTCAGTGGCGATATCAGGAGGCATCATGTCATTAACTTCATCAAAGGTGAGAAAGCCTTTTTCCTTGCCTATATCAATCAGCTTTTTGACATCATCCATATTTTTTTTGGCCATTATAATCCCTTCAGAAGGAAACTTTTCAGATACGTACATAATTCAAAGTGTTGTCCGCCAAACAGGACGAGCTCAGCTATTGCAATGTGGATTTCCGGTTACGTAATTCATCTGCCTTTATAAGCAGCTCATGATATTCCGGACTGTCTTGCACCAGATCAGCCAGTTTTACAGACAACTGTTTTAATTCACGGGTTGCATTTTGCTTAATGCGCTGCACACACTGCTGCAATGCAACGCGCCAGTTAATGTCAGTCAAATGTTCATCAGTAACAAGCAATCTGGCTGCCAGCTCTTTTTGCCAGTCAGTAGTTATATCGGAAAGTTTCAGGCTGGCTGGAGTACTATCTGCTGTATCCAGTGCAGCGATTTTACCGGCAAGTGGAAGATAGTCACTGTTAAAAAGCTTTTCAAGCCCAACTACTTGCATTTCTGTGCGGGATTCAGGGTAATGCAGCAAAATCCCCAGCAATGTTTCCTGTATCGGATCATTGGGAGCTGTTTTGTTTTTCAGGGGATTAACCGTTTGTTGCCTATCCCCTTGGGCTGCAAAATCCCTATTGCGTGTTGCCCCTTTAGCTTCTGCTGCAACTCTTTTTCTGAAAGCCGGCAGATCCACTTCCAGCAGACGGCAGATCTCTTTTTCATAAAGGTTACGCTCCACCGGATCGGAAATACGCTTGAAACGAGGAATAATTTCATCCATTAAGCGAACTTTCCGGTCTACGCTGTCCGGTGAGGTTTTGGCAAGCAGCCAGTGCATAAACTGCTCAAAGGCAGGTCTGGCAAGCTTTAGTTGGGCAGCAAAATCTTCAGCACTGTTTTGCTGCATAAAGCTGTCCGGATCATCGCCAGGCAGGCTGATAACATAGGCTGGCAAATTATGCTCCAGGCACAATTCCATTGCACGTACTGTGGCAACCCGACCAGCCTTGTCACTGTCAAACAGTAGGTACAACTGTTCAGCATGTTTACGCAGCAACCTGATATGACCTTCAGTAAGGGCAGTGCCGCAGGTTGCCAGCACGTTACGCACACCAGCCTTATACAAAGCCAGGTGATCAAAATACCCTTCCACAATAATGGCAGCACGTTCTCGCCGTATATCAAGCAGAGCAAGGTCAAGCCCGAAAAGCACAGAGCTTTTATGATAAAGCGGTGATTCCGGTGTATTCAGGTACTTGGGCAACCCGTCATCCAGCACCCGACCGGCAAAAGCTATTGTGTTACCCTTGTTGTCACGGATGGGAAAAATCAGCCTGTTGTGCAGCAGATCATACCAGCCATAATCACCACGTCGTACCAGCCCAAGTTCTGCGGCAACTTCCAAAGAGCAATTATTTTTGCCCAGCTGTTTAACCAAAGCGTCACGTCTGCCAAAGGCAGCACCAAGACCGTATGTTTCAGATATTTCAGGAGTTATGCAGCGATTTTGCAGGTAACTACGCACTGCCGCACCTTCATTTGACCCAACCAGCAGTTCACGGTAATGCCTTGTGGCCAGTGCCATAATCTTTTGCTGTTCTGTTTTCAGGCTTTCTGCACGTTGCTCTTTGGGGGTGAGCGCACGCTCTTCAATGTAAACTCCGGCTTTGCCTGCCAGCCTTCTGACCGCCTCAGGGAAGGTAAGCCCTTCAATCTTCATCAGAAAACTGAATACATCACCACCAGCTCCACAGCCAAAACAGTGGAAGATTTCACGTGCAGGATTAACATTAAAAGATGGTGTTTTTTCGCCATGAAAAGGGCAAAGCCCCACAAAGTTGCTGCCACTGCGTCTTAAAGGCAGATATTCGCCAATAACATCCACAATGGAAATCCGCTCTGCAACCTCTCTTACTTTTCCTTCCGGAATCATGGCTGAAAAACCTCCGCAGCACCAGCCTCTGCCAGTAAAAAGCCAGCAAAATCAGCCAGCATCATTGCAGCATGTTCTTCCTTTACCTGTTCTTTCAGTTTGAAATCAATCGGTATTGCAAGCAGCAACTGGAATACCAACCCCAACAGTAAGGCAGCTTCAAAACAACCCAGCAACAGACCAGCCAGGCGATTAAGCCAGCCAAGCAACGCCATTCTGACAAGCCTGGTAAGTATGCTTACCAAAAACCTGACCGCCAGTCCTCCAACCAACAGCAACATAAAAAAAGTAACCGGCAAAGCAGCTTTTAACGGCATAAAAGCTTTCAACATACCCGCAGCATCCGCATAATAGCGAAATGACAACCAGCCACCTGCAAAAAGGGCAGCTACAGAGGCTGCTTCAGCAATAAAACCGCGAAAAGCCCCCCGCAGGCCTCCGATTATAATTATTGCTGCTATGACAGTAAGAAGGATACTCATGCCAGGCACCGGTTTTGCCAGGCCAGTTCCGGTTTTAGTTCAAAGGTGATACCAGGGTGGTAAGGGGTGCGACGTTGCAGGTATGCATTTGGTACAACAAGGAGAAAATTACAAGCCAACAAAAACAGTGTCTTTAAATACAGGTAAAACAATACGTAGACGGGGCTTTCTTGCGAAAGCCCCGTCCTTGCCTGGTTTTTGATCTGCCAAAATTTGTTTGCCAACAAAATGTCTTCTTTCATCAGCAGATTTAACAGAGCTTTTAAAAACTACTGCGGAGGCTGCCTACTGCGTTGCGCGGTACTCGCTTCCTCGGCTAACTATTTTGTTATGCCTCGTCGCTGCGTTCCGTGCGCCTTGTATACAGCCTTCCTCATAACGTTTTTCAAAAACCTGTTAATGTTATCAAAATACCTAGTCCATCATTTTACGTTGTTTCTTGAGTGCGCGTTTGCGTGCTGCAATCGCTTTCTTTTTCCGCTTGATACTTGGTTTTTCATAATGTTCACGCTTACGTACTTCAGAAAGGATTCCTGCTTTTTCACACTGTTTCTTGAATTTCTTCAAAGCGAGGTCAAATGGCTCATTTTCCCTTATTCTTACACCTGGCATCCATAATCCCCCCCTTCACTATCAACTTTGCTTGTATATGAATCAGCTTGATAAGCTTTGTGCCAAGGTATTTAAACATCATTTGTCTTTTTATCAAGACGAAAGATAATAACAGCATATATGAATATGTCAAGCACAAGAACAGATAGGCAGGCTCCTAAACACTACTTTCAAAAAGCCCGGCTTCAGCCTGACGTTGTGTTTCTTCAAGCAGTTGCTGTGTTCTCACATTACGCTCTAAAATTTCAAGGCTCATGGCCAATATCGGCATAATACTAGCAAGCAGCTCCTGCTCTTCCTTGCTGAATTTTGCAAACGTAGCAAACTCCACCACTGCCAGCAGCCTGTCTTTATTAACCACAGGATAGACAGCAACCGTGGTTGCTTTTGCTGCTCCCAGGCTGGAGCCGATATGCAGATAATCCTCGGGTGGTTCACTGATAATAATCGGTTCCCGCTCAAGTGCGCACTGACCAACCAATCCCTGCCCCAGGGAAAAAAACGGGGTAAAATGCTTGCGCTCTTTATAGGCATAACCACCAAGCATCCTTAAATGTTGCCTGCGCTCATCAAAAATATAAAAAGCTGCCTGCCCGATACTTATTAGTGGTGATAATGTTGATAAAAACCGTCGTGCCAGATCAGTAAAGTTATTGGCAAGCTGTAATTGCGCCTGAATGGTTGCCTGGTGGGTTTTAAGCCAGCGTTGTGCTGCCATCTGTTTTGCCTCGGATTGCAGCACTTCTATTGAGCGCGCTAACTCACCAAATTCATTAAAATAATCTGTATACGGCACCTGCACATCCAGCTTGCCGTCAGCCAGCTGTTCAACAGCAAAACGGATCTGCTCAGTTGGGCGGCGTATAGACATAACCATGAGATACCCAAAACCGGCAACCAGCACTATGGTTGCCACAAGCAGGCAAATAGTCAGCAAAATAGCGGTTTCAATCTGGTTTTGTGCGTTTTGAAACGATACATCCCCATCGGTTTTTTTGAGGTTAAGCATTTCTGCAAGCAACTTGTCAGCAATCTTGAAATTTTTGTTAAATGCAGTAACCAGCAAACCTGTTTCCACCCTATGCAGGTCAGACTTTGACAGGGCATCAACAAACTGTCTGGCAGGCATCCGGCAAGCTTCAAAAGCAGTATGGAACTGCACCAGCCATTGTTTGTCCTCTGCTGATTGCAGTAAGGAGACAA
>JAVERM010000109.1:0-5972 GCA_034007105.1 Trichlorobacter sp. | reverse complement strand
AAAGGGGTATCCGGCATACCCGGGCGTATTGTGATTGATTTGCAAAACAGCTACCTTGGTGCCGGACTTAAAGATACGCCCATTGGTGACGGGCTGCTGAAACAGGTGCGTGCTGCCCTTTTCAAGCCGGGCGTGGTGAGGGTGGTACTTGATACTGATGATTTTAAGGATTATAACGTTTTCCCGCTAGCCAACCCGTCAAGGATTGTAATTGATGTAAAAGGTGATCGCCGTGCCGAACTTCGCCGCCTTGAAACAACCCTTTCCCGCCAGGTTCAGGATGATGCAGGACAGTCCGCTGCTGCAAAACCACCTGAATCACCTGTAAAAGCCTTGCTGCCAACCTCTGCCACTGAACCAGAGACTATGCCGCAAGCCGCACCTGCCATCTCCAAAATTCGCCGTATTGTGCTTGATCCCGGGCATGGTGGCCATGACCCTGGTGCTGTTGGTGCGAACAAATTGCAGGAAAAGGATGTGGTGCTGGCCATAGGACTTAAGCTGCGGGATTTATTAAAAGATAAACTGGGACTTGATGTGGTGATGACCCGCTCCACTGATGTTTTTATACCGCTTGAAGAACGTACTGCCATTGCCAACAAAGTGGGAGCTGATCTTTTTATCTCCATACATGCCAATGCTGCCTTAAACAGAGCCGCATCAGGCATGGAAACCTATTATTTAAACCTCGCAAAAACAGAAAAAGTAGCCGAACTGGCAGCCAAGGAAAACGGTACCACCCTGGAAAAAGTATCGGTTTTGCAGGCAATATTGTTTGATTTAATGGCGAACTACAAACTTAATGACTCTGCCCATCTGGCTGAAGAAGTGCAAAAGGCATTGTATAAAACCATCAGTGCCAGATATCCGGCAACGAAAAACCTGGGGGTTAAGCAAGGTCCGTTTTATGTACTGGTGGGTGCAACCATGCCCAGCATTCTTACGGAAATCGCCTTTATCAGTAACAGAAATGAAGAAGCCAACCTTAAAAACCCTGCCTACCAAAGCCTGGCCGCTGAAGGGATTATGGAAGGTGTCAGAAGCTACATAAACAGCCTGAACCAATGAGCGGAATACTTTACATAGTTGCCACACCAATCGGTAATCTGGAAGATATGACCTTTCGCGCTGTGCGTATCCTGAAAGAGGCGGATCTGATTGCCGCAGAAGACACCAGACACTCCCGCAAACTGCTCAGCCATTTTGGTATTAAAACCCCACTCACCTCTTATTTTGATCACAACCAAACCCTTAAAGGCGAGCAGATTTTGGATATGCTGCTGGCAGGTAAAAATATTGCCTTAATCAGCGATGCAGGCACCCCCTGTATTTCTGATCCTGGCTACCAGTTGGTGCATGATGTTTTAAAACATGGGCTTAAAGTTGTACCTATTCCTGGTGCCTGCGCTGCAACAGCAGCCCTTTCAGCGGCAGGTCTGCCCACAGACAGCTTTTACTTTGCCGGTTTTCCGCCAGCCAAAAGTGGTAAACGGCGCAGTTTTCTAGCACCTTTGGCTGCCCTTTCTGCAACAATTATACTTTATGAGGCACCCCATCGCCTGCTGGCAACCCTTGGTGACATTGCCGAGGTTATGGGAAAACGGCAAATTGCCATTGCCAGAGAGCTGACCAAAATTTATGAGGAGTTTATCACTGGTGAACTGCCTGATATTATTGAGCAAATTTCAAAAGGCAAAGAGCGAGGCGAGCTGGTGATTTTAATTGCTGCTGCAAAAGAGCAGGACAAAGAGGCAGATGCGCACTCTGTTGAAGAGCAGTTACGTGGTCTGCTTGCAAAAGGTTATTCTGTAAAAGATGCAGCAACCATGACGGCAGTTGCAACCGGACAACCAAGACGGCTATTATACGCACAAGCATTAAGTTTGCGTTGATTAACAGCAAATACTTACCGGAGTAGCATTCACATGCCGTATACCCGTTTTGATAACAGAAAATCTGTGTTTTTTATTTTTACAGGCCTGGTTATTGCAGGTTTTCTGGGTAATCATTTTAAACTCAACCTGTTACTTAATATTGATTTTGTCTTTGGCAGCATTTTCTCCATGCTTGCTCTGCAAAGGCTTGGGTTAAGGCTTGGCGTTGCTGCCGCTTTTCTTGTATCTTGCAGCACTTATCTAATCTGGCACCATCCCTACTCCATAGTCCTTTTTACCCTTGAAGCACTGTTTGTCGGCTGGCTGTTATTGCGGCGCAAACAGGGTATGCTGCTGGCAGACATCCTGTTTTGGCTTTGTATTGGTATGCCACTTGCTTTTCTGATTTACTACCAACTGATGGCAGCCAACACAGAAACTGCCCTTGCCATTGTCATTAAACAGGCGATAAACGGCATATTTAACACGCTGTGCGCCAGAATGATCTTTTACCTTTGCCGCTACTGCTCCCGCGGTGTTGAGTTTTCTTTCCGTGAAATAACCCACAACCTTTTAAGCCTGTTTATACTTTTGCCTGTCCTGTTTTTAATGGTGTTTTCCAGCCGCTCTGATTTTAAGGAAACTGATCAACATACAAAAAACCTGCTCTTGCAGGATATGCAACAGGTACAAAACCGCTTTGAAACCTGGATTTACAACCGCACAATCAGCCTTGCCTTTCTGGCGCAGCAGGCAAAAACCGACAGCCTTGCAACACTGCAACCACAGCTTGAGCAGGTTAAAAAAACAGATGAGAACTTTATCCAGCTTCTGGTGCTTGATAAAGAAGCAACCCTTTTAGCCACTGCACCGCACAAAGACTCTGCTCTGGGTACCTCCTACAAAGATAGACCGTATTTTCAGGTTTTAAGCAAAAGCCCGCAGACCATGCTTTCTGAAGTATCAGAGTGCCGTATAAACAAAGGTATGCCAAGGGTACTGCTTGCCATTCCCATTGTAAAAGATGATAAATTCAGCGGCTATATCTCAGCTTCTTTAAATCTTGACCAGCTTAATAGCTACCTTGAGAGCAGTTCACGGCAGTACTTTAATCTGTTTACCCTGCTTGATAATAACGGAAGAATCATCGCCACTAACCGGACAGATCAGCAAATATTGACTGTTTTCAAACGCAACAAAGGCACTATTGTGCCGGCTGGAGATAAACTGTTCCGCTGGATTCCTGTACTACCTAAAAATAGCCCCACCACCGATGAGTGGAAAAACTCTTTCTACATTACAGAGTCAGCCATAGGACCTCAAAAAGAATGGCGGCTGATTCTTGAACAACCACTTGCACCACATCAAAAACAGATGTCTATCCGTTATGCTAAACGGATGTCAGTGCTTTTTGTGCTTTTGCTGCTGACATTTGGTACCGCAGAACTGGTTAGCCGCCGCTTTGCCATTACAATTGAGCAGCTAAGAACAGTCACTGAAAACCTGCCTGCCAAACTGGCTTCTGGCGACATTGATATTATCTGGCCAAAAACATCGGTTTACGAGACCGGGCTGCTTATCAACAACCTGCAACAGATGTCTGAAAGTATGTTAAAGCAATTTATGCGTATCCGCCAGATTAACGCCACCTTGGAAGAACGGGTTGCAGAAAGGGTGCAGGCTTTTCAGGAAAGTGAAGAACGGTATCAAAGTATTTTCAGAAACCGTGCATTTGTGATGCTGCTGATTGATCCGGCAGACATGCAGATACTGGATGCCAACCCTGCTGCCGAAGTGTTTTACGGTTGGTCAGCAAATATGCTTAAATCAATGAAAATCACTGATATCAATACATCAACTCCTTTAAGTATAAGCTCTGAAATATGGAATGCAGAAACCTTGCAGAAGAATCATTTTGTTTTTTGCCACCTGCTGGCTGATGGCAGTAAAAAAGATGTTGAGGTCTTTAGTACACCGGTAAAATCAGGGGGTAAAACCGTACTTTTTTCCATCATCCACGATATAACCAAGCGTAAGCAGATGGAAGCCGAGCTGTTGCAGGCAAAAGAAGCTGCCGAGGCTGCCAACATAGCCAAAAGCCGTTTTCTTGCCAACATGAGCCACGAAATCCGCACACCAATGAACGGCGTAATCGGCATGGTCGGATTACTACTGACCACAGAACTGACCGAAATACAAAGAGAATATGCCGAGCTTGCCAAGGATTCCGGACGCAGCCTGTTGCGCCTGATTGATGACATCCTGGATTTATCTAAAATTGAGGCACATAAAATAGAGTTGGAACATGAGCTTTTTAACCTGCAACACACCATTCATAGTGTGGTTGAACTGCTATCGTTAAGGGCAAAGGAAAAAAATCTGCCTATTATCAGTGATCTGGATCATGAAATACCAGAATTGATGTTCGGTGATGAAATCCGAGTACGTCAGATTCTGACCAACCTACTGGGTAATGCCATTAAATTTACAGATAACGGAACTGTAGGGATTTCTGCCAAACTGCTTGCAGATGAAGAATACTGCACAACCGTAAAGTTTGTTATCAGTGACAGTGGCATCGGTATTTCGCCTGCCAAGATAAAATCTGTGTTTGAACCCTTTTCCCAGGCTGATGCCTCAACCACCCGCAGATACGGTGGAACAGGACTTGGGCTTTCCATAAGCAAACAGCTGGTGGAGTTGATGGGAGGTCAGATTGAGGTGGACAGCGTACAAGGCAAAGGCAGCAGCTTCAGTTTTTGCATAACCTTTAGCAAGCAGGATACGCTTTGCTGCCTGCACAAATGCGCAACAGATGACAAAACAACATTATTAACAACGCCAAACAGCGGCAAGACTTCCGGCAGAAAAGCCCGTATCTTGCTGGCAGAAGATGACTTGACCAACCAGAAGGTTATTAAAGCGATTCTGGAGCGCAGCGGCTATCAGATTGATATTGCTCCAAACGGCATAGAAGCGGTTAAAGTGCTGTCAAATGAAGACTATGATCTGGTTTTGATGGACTGCATGATGCCTGGTATGGATGGTTTTGAAGCAACAGCTGCCATCCGCGACACAGCATCCACTGTGCGTAACCACCAGATTCCGATAGTTGCACTTACTGCCAATGCCATGAAAGAGGATCGCGACCAATGCCTGGCAGCCGGCATGGATGACTATCTGTCAAAACCGGTGGAAGTGGCAGACCTGCTGGACAAACTGCAAAAATGGCTAAGATCAGGACAAAAACAGGGTTAAGGGGAGCACGGTTCCTGGGCACGGCACGCCGTGCCCCTACAACAAATATGAAATTACAAAATTAAATGTACGGGCATGGCGTGCCATGCCCTGACGGGTTGGTTGGGGAAATAACTCCCCACCATTGTCATTCAGCACGAAGCGTTAGCGAAGTTGCAGAATCTAAAAACCAGATCCTGCGACTAAAGCGCAGGATGACAACTTTTGGTGCATGCTCCCCTCTTATTTTAAGAGGGGGACTATGGCTGCTGCCTGTACTTTCTTTACTTTAACCTTTTGTTTTGATAGTGTTTTTTCAGGAGGACATGCATATGCAAACTTTTAGTGCCAGTGAAGCAAAAGCCAATCTTTACCGTCTGATAGATCAGACAACAAAGTTTCACCAGCCAATCACCATTGCAGGTAAAAAAAGCAATGCCGTACTGGTTTCTGCTGAAGACTGGAGCGCAATACAAGAAACCCTTTATCTGCTGTCAATACCTGGTATGCGTGAATCTATAAGGGAAGGTATGTCAGAGTCTGTAGAAAGCTGCACCAAAGAGCCTGGCTGGTGAGCTGGCAGGTTGTTTATACCAAACAGGCACAAAAAGATGCTGCAAAGCTGTCAGCAGCAGGTCTTAGAGGAAAAGCCGCAACCCTGCTGGAAATCCTGAAAAACAATCCTTTCCAGAATCCACCACCATTTGAAAAACTGGTTGGTGATTTATCTGGCGCATATTCGCGCAGAATCAATATCCAACATCGTCTTGTCTATCAGATATTACCAAAAGAACAGGTAATCAAGGTCTTACGCCTTTGGTCGCACTATGAATAATTCTTTTGCCCTTTCAGTTTTGCCAC
>JAVERM010000007.1:0-37689 GCA_034007105.1 Trichlorobacter sp. | reverse complement strand
TGACAACCTTCCTTGAAGAGTTCTATCATTTTCAGTTGAAGCATAGAAATATCCTTTTATTGAAGCCACAGACCCCCTGTGTCAGGAAAGGTATACGCAGATTTTTGTTTTTTTCGTAAGCACAACGTCGAAGCTCAGCGGCCGCCGGAGGCGGTCCGCTGGAGCGACTGGTTATATCGCTCATAGCGCGATCATTTCGGCGACTTGATACCCGAGGTTTGTAATTTCGAATACTTCGCCCTTATAGCCACGATCAAGTACAAGATCGTAAGACCTGAGTTGTTCGAGCGCATCTTCCCATTTCGCCACTTCACGCCGGTCGTTAGACGGGATCAGATTCTTTCCATTTGTTTGAATAGCAGTACCCCCGATATATCGAGCATGGAGAATGGTGCCGCCATCATCTTGACTGGCCTCCTTCAGTAGTACTCGTGCTTCCTGAGAGAGTTTGGGAATCTTGGTACGGGATTCAACAATTGTCGTGTCATCTAGGCTCACCCCACCCACTTGAAATAGCGAGTGCTCATTCAATTTCAATTGCAGGTGTCGGTAAAATTTTTCCTTGAACTCCGCGTGACTGTCATAGCCCTCATATAGACCACGACTTTGACACGATTGTTTGAATTCCTTCAGCCTCTGAACCTGATCGAGGTCGACTGTGTCCATTGCAACAGGTTGGCTTGAGAAATACAGCATGGCCGGCCTGCCAGATGCAATGTGCTCTTCAATTTCCTCCACCGTGCCACTCAGATGCTTCTCAGTTGGTGTTCCGATCCTAGTCCAGAAGACACCTACTAGAAGATCGCACTTATTCAATACTTGGCAATTAATAATTTGCTGTGCAGGTGCGCCCATCTCTGGGGAGGAATGGGTTTCCCAGCCAACGGGAAGTAAAACAATCTTTCGCGTGCCAGAGTTGACGGCGTTCCATTCATAAACTACATCGCGAATAATTGCGCGTTCGGATGCTACATCGCCAGGCGAAGCAATCATTACGTTGAATGTGGTGGCTGTGTAACTCACTAATGCCCTCCTTGAGCGACATAACGCCAAGCTAACCGGCGGGCTTTAGCCCGTCCGGTTGAGCGCCTTGTTATGTGCTTTTTATTAGAACTCAATTGCGTCAATCTCTTTCATCAATCTGTCAGTTTCTGAAAGGGCGACAATAATTTTTTGATAGTGCAGAATATCGTCAAACTCCAATACTCTATCTTTTCTATCTTTGAGCCACTTTTGAGCAGGTTGGTAACCGCCAATGTAAAACTCCCAGGCGATTTGTGGCACGTTGTCAAAATACTGAATGTCGTTGATATATACTTTACCGTCTTTGTATTTGGTTTTGCCAACCACATTATCGCCGTCCATTGGGTATTGAGTAATGTATTGCTCAACGGTTGAACTTTCCAATAAATGGATTTGGCGTATTTCTCCGCCCAATTTTACCAATTGCCAAAACGTGTCTTGGTCTTTTGGATAAGGAACTCTCGGAAAATCTATCTTTAAAAATTCTTTGTATTTCTCTCGGTATGTTGGCGAATGCAAAACCGCATAGATGTAATCTAAAATGTCAATTGGTGCAAATGTGTTTTCGGTGGTTTCTTTCTCGTTGGTGAAAGTTAAACCTAAATGCTCAGCAATTTGATTTACAATTTCTGCTTTTAGATTGGGTGTTCTTTCATTTGATTGGTCAATGGTTTGTTGACCGTTGGTTTCAGGGTAGAGATACAAAGGAAACTCTGTATTATTTGCATACGCGCTTTCAAATAGACAGCTTTCACAGATACTTCTATGAATGAATGAATATGAGAAATCAAATTTTGATTGTCTTTTTAATGACAAAGAAAGGTTATCATCAAATACCAAGTGCTTCATAGCCTTAGATGCAGGTCGGCTTATAATATCAGAATCATAGTAAATCCATCTATTATCAAAAGGTCTGTATTGTATTGGTTTAAGGTGATTTTTATTATAATGTTTGCCTTTTATCACTTTCGTTAACTTGTAGCTACCTGAATCTTTGACTTTGAATTCTTTTACAAAGTCAGCATCAAAATCCTGAGAGATTAGTTTTTCAATTCTATTACTTAGTCTTGATTTGTCAAAATCAATAAATAAGTTATCTCTATCTGTCTTTATACCTGAGTTGAAAATTTCAAATAGCTCATTGACTTTAAAACCTTGCTTGTATTTATCAGAATCTTCATATTTGTCAGACGTAAAAAAATAGTATGGTGCTTTTGGTTTTAATCTTGTCCAATTTGTTGATACAACGTCGTTGTCAATTAAAAATTGATACTTTTCATTACGATTACCGTAGAGGTCAAAGTGCTGGACTTCACAATTTGTTGATTTGGTTTTGGTTTTGACAAATATATTGATACTGACGCCTTGTTTAATGTCAAATACATTTTGGTCTGGACTGCCATCTGGCTGAGTTTCTTTAATATTTGAATTCCCGTGTAGGTCGAGAATGTAAATCTTGTCAAAATTATCTGTCAGATTTTTTCTCATCTCCCGATGAGTTATGCCACTTAAAAAACTATTATTAGAAATATAGGCTAGTATTCCACTTCCATTTTTGTCGATATAATGTTGTCCGTAGCGAATGAATTTGATGTAGTCATCATCCAAATTGATTTTACGTTCATTGAGATTTTTCTTGTAGTCAGAAATTAAACCTTGAATCCAATCACTTTTATTCGTACTACTTACCGCATAAGGTGGATTCCCGATAACACACATTACAGGCGTGTCTCGTTTTATATGGTTCGCTTCATTGGCTTCTGCACTCAACCAATTGGCAAATAAAGTTCCTGTGTCTTGGTGGTGCTCTTCTAAACTGTTGGTTAGATAAACTCTAAATCGTTGATTGGTGGTTGGCTTGTAACCTGTTTCGGTCAAAAGTAAATCCAATTTCAAGTGTGCCATTGCATAACTCGCCATTAGCAACTCAAAACCGTTTAAACGAGGCACCAAATGCGTTTCAACGTAATTACTCCATATACCTTGTTGTCCTTCAAATTTTTTGTGAATGTGTTTTACCACTTCTGCCAAAAAAGTTCCTGTTCCTGTGGCTGGGTCAAGAATTTGAACTTTGTGTACTTCTTGCTCCATTTGTTTGTAGCCTGTTACCGAGCGCTTGTCGGGTGTTTGGCTATCAATTTTTATAGTCGTTTTACTGGTGTCGGCTAGACCTTGTGGTAAATCAAATTCTGTTTTTAGAATGTCGTCAACTGCCCGAACAATGAAATTCACAACGGGTTGGGGTGTGTACCAAACGCCACGAGATTTACGCAATTTTGGGTCGTATTCGCTTAGAAATGTTTCGTAAAAATGGATAATCGGGTCTTCCATTTTGGTGGATTTCCCATAGTTCTTCAAAATTTCTTCTACGTTACACGCCAAAAAGATTTCCGAAAGGTTTTCTACTACCCATTTAATTCGGTCGTCAATGTCAGGCCCAGCAATGTAGCCAAAAAGTTTTCGTAAAAATGGATTTGATTTTGGAATCAGTTCAGCCGCTTCCTGTCTGCTGAAAGTTTCCAAAGTAGAGTCGTGCAAACGAGCTGCAAACATTCCGTAAGCAATGGTTTGAGCGTAAACATCTGCAAAGCCTTGTGGCGTAATGTCGTGAATCAAAATTTGCTTGAAAGCCAACATTTGGTCTTTCAGTGTACTGTTTTCTTGATTTTCTTCATCACTGGTCAACGACTTTTCAATAATATCAGACAGCAAGCGGGCTTTGCCTGCCATCATTTCGGCTAATTTCTTCGGGCTTTTTATTGTTTGTCCAGTGTGAACGCAAAAGTCTTTGATTAGATTTTCAAATTTGCCAAAGTTGTTAGGCAAAGGGACGATTGTTCCATTTTTTATTTCAGCAATTGCAATTTTTGTAATAAAAATTCCGTCAATGTATAAGTGGAAGTCTAAATAGTCGGTAAAAATTAAATTATTTAATGAAGCCTTATAACGGTCGAACTGTTCTTTGTTTCCCGTTTTCTTTGCTCCTTCAAGGTCTTTGTCACCAATGTCCTTAGCTTCAATAAAACCTACTGGGATTTCTTTTTTAGTCAGAATGTAGTCGGGTGCTCCGCAAGATTGTCTTTTGGGTTCGTTAGTCGCTCTTATTTCTGGCACCAAACTTTCTAATAGTTGTTGCAAATCACCCCGATAAGTATGCTCGGTGGCATTACCAAGTTTGTATCGTTTATTTATGTTGTCTAGGTAATTAGTAATGTTCATTGGTTTCCTTACTTAGGTTCGACAGTAGACGCACATAACGCCAGCCAGCATGCGCGGCTGCGGAATGGAGGCGAAGCCGCAATGCAGTAGGCGTCGCGTGCCTGGCCTTGTTAGGCATGCGTAGCATCCTCCGAGGTACGTTCACTGCGGTGAAGAACATGCCAACGTTTTGGAATCCGGAGTCTTTTGCTATAAAAAGCACGCTCGTTCGACAAAATCACTTCTATCTGAAGCATCGGGTTAGTAAAGCCGCTGATAGGGAAATCAAACGAAAGTTTGTGCGATAGCTTGATTTGTTGGTGTGGCTCAATACGGACTGGTTCCGAACCGATCATTTCAAACACTGGGGCACCAAATCGCACAGCCTTATAAAGACGCGGTTTGATTAGCGGCTTTCGCAGATGTGTGGCGATTATGTAACCGATAGAGTTGGCGCTTCGCCCCCTACATTTCACAACATAAACGGGCTCCCAACTTCGATTCGTTACCGTAGCTAGGATTTCGTCGGGCTCGGACTCGTCAAACCGTATAGAAATTCCGGGCTTAACTCGTATAGGAAATAGCCAGCCCCAAAGCTTCCTGATACTGAAGGCGGCAGCAATTAGGGCTGTGATAGCACCGGCAATGTAAAGTATCGATTGGTCCATTGTATGTAGTGCCTAACGCCTAGCCTCAGCGGCGCGCGCCTTTGCCGCGTCCGATGTAGGCGTTTGTTATGTGTTTTACTACAAAGTTTAAGACACCCCTTACTTGGCGCGATAAGGTAGGTTTGGTAATTAACCAATTGGCTATTGCTGGTGATATTTTGTAATAGGCCTTCACAAAGGCTCTGCCCGCGACACTATTTAATAACGTATCATCTCGATATTTCCGCAGCTGTCTTACTTGGTAACACGACGGATCGCCATAAACAGCAGTCGCAATGAAACAATCACTATTGCTGAATGTTTTTACTGTTGCAGCACAATAAGGGCAAACCGACTTTTCTGGGCTGCCTCGATAAGTAATGATTCTAGGAACAATTTTTTTACCACAACTTGGGCAATTGATTCTGTCATCAGCAGGCCGAGTATTTTGCGAGGGCGCTTTCGCAGTAATTGTGACATTAATTGCTCTTGGGCCTTTATTTCCGGGCTTTGACTCAAATTGAACCGAATCACCATTTGATGGTAACGATGCACCATTGATGCTCTGAACATTAAAGTAATGGTCTTCTCCGCCTTCAGACGTAATGAAGCCATAACCCTTCTCTGAGCTGAACCATTTTACAGTGCCTTGCACGACATCTCCTTTTTCTTATTTCACATAACGTAGAGCTAACCGGCGCTGCGCAGTTTTATCGCGCAGCGTCCAGCGACCGAAGGGAGCGAGGTTGAGCGCCATGTTAGAAAACTATTTCGCACGAAGATACAGAACCTTTTGTGTTGATCCTGGCGCTTGCCGTTCTTCGGTTATAAAGAGTTCTGTCTTAGCTTTAACAAGGTCAGAGAGTTTCTTATAGCCGTAAATCCTAGAGTCAAAATCAGGCTGCAATTTCGTTAGATAGCTGCCGAAAGTTCCTAGGTGTGCCCAGCCCGCGTCGTCACTTGATTGTTCAAGTGCGGCCAGTACAAATTTCTTGGGGAATTCTTGTTTTACTTCTGCAGTTTCAGCAGAAGACTGTGGCTGGAGCGCTTTTTGATCATTTTCGGCTTTTTGGGGCTGAGCAGTGGGTTCATTTGTGGCACTCGGGCGCAGAACTTCGGTAAACAAGAACTTATGGCAGGCATTACGAAAAGCCTCTGGAGTTTTCTTTTCCCCGAACCCGAGAACGGTAAGTCCCTCTTCGCGTAGACGCATTGCAAGGCCAGTGAAATCGCTGTCGCTCGTGATCAGGCAAAAACCATCAAACTTTCTTGTGTAGAGCAAATCCATCGCATCGATGATTAACGTACTGTCCGTAGCATTTTTACCTGTTGTATATGCAAACTGCTGGACAGGTTTAATGGCAAATTTTTGAAGAACTTTCTTCCAAGAGGCACTCAAGCTTTTAAAAACCTGCTCAAAGAAAGAACCCAGCTTCATGTTGGAGTTTATAGAGCCTTTTCCTAATTTTGACTCGTAAAGCAACTCTTTAAGCAAAGAAAAATTGAGACAAGAAAGCTCACGAAAAATCTTGGCTGTAAAAATACTGGATAAAATATTTATCTGTCTCGAAGAAAACATACCGCAACCTGCTCCCCTGAAACCGCCATTGACGTGCTCCCAAGTTAAAACACGAGGGATTACGCCAGGTTGCTTTTTACCTTGTCAAAGCGATTCGCTGCCGTTGGCGTTTATCAGCGCAACGAACTCCCAGCAGCTGCACATTCCCAAGTGTATGTCGCCAAGAGCGTCAAGCCTCTTGAAAACAGGTGCAAACTTTCCCCCATTGTCGCTAAGGGTTTTCATTGCTTCGTCCAGCTGTTCCCCGTCAAAGCCATCTATCACATCGTGCAGATAGACGAACTCTTGCAAGACGTCGCCTTTTACCGCGCCCAGCGCAAAACCTGCACCGTGATACTTGTCTGCGATCTCTTCTGGAATCTGAAATATTTTCACTTGTTACCTCCGTTTTTTGCTGCAAAATAATCGCTGTTTGTCAGCGGTTTTGGGCATATCTCCAAAGGCGTTGCAACCTTTGTGAAGCCATAGGGGTCGTTGCCGAACCACTCGATCTTATAGCCCAGGCTACATCTTTCGGGCAAAACACCCGAAATCACATCTTTCAACGCTATGCACCTTTTGCAAGTTTTCTTGAGCCTTGCCGCCATTTTCAAGCTCCTTCTGGGTGCAGGTAGTCGCATATGCGCTTGCTTTTCTGGGCTTCCGCGTCATCTGGAAAAGGAACGCACTTGACACCCCAGGGCTCCGGCAGGTCGTACTCGCCGTTGATCAACTTCACCTGCCCAAGGCTTGGCTGTACGTCTTTTGCACCTTCTTGCCAGTGATCAAGCGCAACATCTTCAGCGTCTTCCATGCTCTCGGCAACCACCACCATCGGGATTTTAACAAATACGTCAACAGTAAATAGCTTCTTTTCCATTTTGTTGCTCCTTTCGCCGCTAGGCTGTGCGGATATAATCCGCGATTTCTCTGTTTTTCTCTATTTATTTTGTGCTGTCTGCCATCTTCCGCAGTTGCAGCTTCAGTATAAAAAACTCCGCGCAAGCAGGATCCAAAGCCAGCCTCCCGCTTTCCCACTTTTGCCACGTATCTCTTTTTCTGTACACCATTTCGGCAGCTTCCGCCTGGCTCAAGCCAGCCGCTTCTCTTGCCTGCCGCAGTTCTTCTGGAGTTATCATTTTCCGGCTTTCTCCCATCCGGTCTTGTCGTTTTTGGTCGCTCTCCTGAACTCCCAAGGAGGCTGAATGTTACCGCCTTACCTCCACAGCCCTTTGCCAGCCCTTCGTGCATTGTCCTCGTCTGCGATCCATTCAGAGGCATATGCTCTGTCAAGGTACCTCCGATACGCCCATGCACCACCCTCGGCGACCATCTCCCTATTGATATTGCGGTTGCCCAGCCAGACTATGGCGACCAGCCGTCGATACATATCAATATCCATAACATCGACCCGCACTTGCTGGCGGTCAACCTTCTGCCGCAACAACTGAGTTGACTCATCGCCGTATGGCTGTCCAGGTTTGCGACCTTTTGCGGTCTCTGGCGCGTCAATACCGTAGAACCGGATTTTTACCTTGGTGCCAAGGTTGTCAGTAACGTGGATAGTGTCACCGTCGGCTACTTTAGTGACCGTTCCATTGATAACGCGGATTGGCTGTTTTGCGAAAGCAGGGTTGGCGACAAGAAGCACCACCGCCAAAACCGCAGAAAACAAACCGTTTGCAAAACCAGACAACATATCGACCTCCTTTGTCTGTATAGAAATTATACGGATAAAATCCGCATGTGTCAACAATATATTACGCAAAAAACAATAATTATTTTACAGTGCGTAAACTTTTTGCTTGACTATAGCTAAACGTTTCGCTATAGTGTTTTCCAAGACGCAGCAAAACTTAGGATAGCCCCGCGAGAAACCCCACGTACCTTAGTCGTGGGATGAAAGCGGAAGCTTATAATACACTTGACAGATGTCTTACAATCTGATACTCTTTTCTTATGAAACCTTCTCGATGGACAACAAGCAATAAAGCAGTATTTAACATCGGTTATCACCTGATCTGGTGTACCAAATACCGCAGGAAATTGCTGGTTGGCGATGTGGAAGCCAGGCTTAAAGTTTTGCTGATCGGCAAAGCTGACGACATAGATGTCAGTATTGAGACTATGGAAGTCATGCCAGACCACGTTCATTTGTTTGTCAAAACGTCTCCGGTGAACAGTCCGCACTACATTGTTCAGCAGTTCAAGGGGTATACTTCCCGTATCCTGCATGGAGAATTTCCTTTGAAGAAAAAAGTGCCTTCGCTCTGGACACGTAGCTACTACTGCGAGTCGATTGGTCACATATCTCAAGAAACAGTAACCCGCTATATAGAGGATCAGAAAAACCAATGAGAACCTTTGTGTTCAAGGCATACGCTTCAAAGCGAAATAGGAAGCTGCATAAGCAGATTGATATTGCAGCTTCAATCTGGAACCATTGCATTGCTTTGCATAAAAGGTACTACCGTCTGTTTAAGAAGCATCTCAACCAGTTTCAATTGATGAGGCACATAACCAAAATAAAAAAACTTGATCGTTTTGCCTTTTGGAGAGAATTTAACATCTCCGCCGGGAAGTCCCCTTCCGAGAGGTGGGGGATGAAAGGCGTTTTTGCTTGACCGATTACTAGGTTCTGGCATATAATTCTCCCGTGAAATACGCAAATGACAAGGGTTCGCACTCGATATACAATCTTCAGTTCCACTATGTTGCCTGCGTCAAATACCGGCGCAAGGTGCTGACTGAAACCGTGTCCGCCCGACTGAAAGAAATCAATCTGTCGGTGGCTGCAGAAGTAGGTGTGACCATCATTGAACAGGAAACGGATCGCGATCATATCCACATCCTGTTCAGCGCAAAACCACAGATCCAGCTTTCCAAGTTCATCAACTCCCTCAAATCTGTATCGGCCAGACTTCTCTTTCGGGAGTTCCCGGATTTGAAGGAAAAGTTGTGGGGTGGCGCATTCTGGAGCCCGTCATACTTCCTTGCATCCACTGGCCAAGTCACCCTTGATGTGTTGAAGCGCTACGTCGAGAATCAGAATGCGAAAGACCTATAAATACCGGATATATCCTTCCAGGGACCAGGAAGCGAAACTACTCTCTGCTCTCGAGGTCTGTCGCATCCTGTACAACTCCTGCCTGCTGGATCGGAAGAACCACTACGGGTCCACCGGCAAAGGGCTTTCCCGGATCAGGCAGCAGGAGATTCTGGCCGCCGACAAGAAGCGGGTGCTGTTACTCAAGGAAGTTCACTCTCAGGTGCTGCAAGACGTACTGTTTCGCGTCGAACGAGCCTACCAGGGCTTCTTCCGGCGTCTGGCAGAGAAACAGGGCAAAGCCGGTTACCCACGGTTCAAGCATGAAGGCCGTTACGACAGTATCACTTACCCACAGGAACCAGGTTTCAGGATCGAAGACGGGAAGCTCAAGCTTTCCAAGATCGGTCACCTGAAGATCAAGATGCACCGGGATATTGTCGGCCAAGTAAAGACCTGCACCATCCGTAAAGATGGCAACCACTGGTATGCCTGTTTGTCTGTTGAGTACGAACCGGAGAAGAAACCAGTGCCGGCTCAATCCACCGGTATTGACGTTGGCCTTAAATCCTTTGCCACCCTGTCCGACGGAACTGAAGTCGCCAACCCAAAACACCTTCGCAAGGCAGAGACAAGACTGAGGCGGACTCAACGATCCCTCTCCCGAAAGAAGAAGGGCGGGGCCAACCGAAAGAAGGCGAAGCTGGTTGTTGCCAGCCTCCACCGGAAAGTTAGAAACCAACGGCTGGACTTCCACCATCAGGAAGCCCGGAAGATCGTCAACGCCTTTGGCCTGATTGTGGCAGAGGATCTAAAGGTCAGAAACATGGTGCGAAACCGTCATTTGTCAAAGAGCATATCCGACGCAGGATGGGGAAATTTTCTCTTGATACTGGCGAGCAAAGCGGAAGAAGCTGGCTGCCGGTTCGAGAAGGTTGATCCCCGTCATACAAGCGTCAACTGCAGCAGCTGTGGCGAGAAGGTCCCCAAAACCCTCGCGGTCAGGACTCACCGTTGCCCGACTTGTGGCCTGGTGATGGATCGTGACCACAACGCTGCCATAAATATTCTGCAAAGAGCTACCGCAGGAACTGCGGAAAGTTACGCCTGGGGAGAGCCGGTGCTGTCAGGCCACTCATTGAACCAGGAAGCCACGTCGCTTGCGGCGTGGTAGTTCACTGCTTCTTCTTCACAAGAAATAGTTCAGAGAATAGAAAAGGGCTATCAGTTGTTTTTCAAATATACAAAAAACCGTAAATCTGGTGTTGCTGTGTCTGGCAAAATAGTAAGACCTCCATCATTCAGAAAAAGGAGTAAATATCAAAGTTTCACTTTGAAACAAGACGGATACTCTGTAAAAAACGATTGTATTATTATTCGTAAACAAAAATACCGTTTCTTCAACTCCCGTGACATAGAGGGGAAGATAAAAACCCTCACCGTCAAGCGAGACGGCATTGGAGACATATACTTCATCATAGTAACCGATGCAGACCATCCCAAACTTCATTCAGCGACTACCGAAATAGCGGGAATGGACTTTGGGCTTAAAACCTTCCTCACCCTCAACACCGGAGAATCAATTGCTGCACCTGAACCATTCAGAAAATCGCTTAAACAGCTTAAAAAGGCATCACGCAACCTTTCTCGTAAGAAGAAAGGCAGTAATCACCGTAAACAGGCACGAAAGGCACTTGCACGACTGCACCGCAAGATAGCCAACCAGCGCAAGGACTTTCACTTCCAGACTGCTGCAACCCTTGTGCGCACACACAATGCCATAGCCATAGAAGACTTAAATCTTAACGGCATGAAAGCATTGTGGGGCAGAAAAGTGTCAGATCTTGGATTTGCCTCATTTGTAAATATCTTGGAGCATCAGGCAACAAAAACCGGATGCACAATAATCAAGATAGACAAGTGGTTTCCAAGCAGCAAGACCTGTAGTGTCTGCGGCTGGATTAACGAAGCGCTATCACTCCGTGACCGTTTCTGGACGTGCGAGTGTGGCACAACTCACGATCGCGACATAAATGCCGCAATTAATATTCAAAGAGTTGGGGCATCAACTCTTGGGCTAGGCGATGTAAGACCGGTAGCAATACCGGCTATCGCTGCTTGAATCCAGAATCCCATGCGTTTTAACCGTGGGAGTATGTCAAACTGACTCGGATGGCGTTGACCTGTACATATTGCTGGACTTCGAGGGATACCCCGTCACAAAATACAACCATCCGACAAAATCAGTTTATCCGCATGGCTCCATATTTGAAGCAAGTCGCGAGCACCCAGAGGGTATGCTTTTCACCAAGGAGCAGGTTTTGGAAAACGGTTGGGAAATAGATTGAAAGGAGTTTCAAGATGTCAGAATGCCCTTGTCCGCACTGTGGCGGACTTATAAATCCAGGCTCCTTGCTTGGCAAAGGAAAGAAAAAAACTATGACACCCGCTGCTTTGGCTGCCAGAAGAGCCAACTCAGCCAAGTCTCGCAAAAAGCGAACAAAGCCTGCTGGGGAGCTAGCATAACAAAACAGGGAGCGGTATTTGTGCCACTCCCTGTTGTCTTTCCTGCTGATTGTCTTTTGGTTTTACTGTTCTGTTGGGGGCTTTGTTGCCATCCACATATCTATCTAAAATCAAGGTGTTGCGCTACAACAGCTAAAGTGTTCCATCAGTTATTACGAAGTTGAAACAGATGCTTTCGTCAAGGTGGCAGTCTGTCGTGTACCCGAATCTGCTCTCGTTCGGCTTAACTCTGAAGCACGCGCCAACACCTTTGTGCATGTTTGCCTCCACATCTGCTGCATATTTGTCCACCAGCTTTTTTGTGATCTTGTTTTTCATCCGCCTTTTCAGGTTCTCCTGCAAATATTTTCTGATTTGCATTCTTCCTTTTCTATTCACCTTGCACTTCCGTACCAGCATGTCTTTTTAGTTCCTTTTTTCTTCTTTTGTTACCCGTCCCGCAGAAATTATTTTTTGAGGTGGTTTTGCCCAAAAACCCAATCACCAAAACGCGCCACAAGCTGTTTTTATCGCCTGCCCCTACTTGTGGTATGGGTTCAGATTGAAAATCCTTTAAACGGGTTTTGTTTAAAAACGGGTTGTCTTTTTTGGTGTTTTTTTGGTGTTGTGTGGTCAGTAAAGTGGTCTGTTGGGATGGCGTTGTCGTGATTTGCTTTACAATATCAATTTGTTAGGGCTTTCGTTCGGGGAGGGTTCCTCCCCGTTTCTTCTTTTTCCGAAACATCAAAAAACTCAGTGATCCAAAAAAAACACTCCCACTCGCGTGGGGAAAATTTATGACCGTCCATGGGTGACTAGATAGCACCAGAAACACTCCCACTCGCGTGGGGAAAATCTTTCTTCAGAAGAAAAACAACAAAAGAAACACCCCCACGGGCGTGGGGAAGGCTTTTGTTGCTATAAAAAGGGTCTCCTGAAAAAAAGAAACACCCCCATGCAATGGGGAAACTGGAGGCTTTTGAGCGACCGGCTATCAAAAAGCGACCTATTTCTGATAAGCTAGCTCTCTTTTTTTGGCGGACACTTATCAAAAAAAGCCCAGTTTTTGATAAGCCAGCTCTCATTTTTTGACAAACGAAGTCCTCGTCCGCCAAAACAAGTCACATCCACACCGTGATTTTCTTGCCTTCTTTGTCGGTGAAGCTGCCGATTATGATTAGTATCAGGTCTATTGCGACCCAGATTCCAAGCCCGCCGAGTGTGAGTATCTGCAAGACAGCAGTTCCAGTTTTCCCGACGAAAAACCTATGTATCCCCAAGGCACCAAAGAAAAAACAAAGCAAAAACACCGGCAAGATTTTCTTTTCTGATAATTCTGTTTCGGTTGCAGGCAAACTCATTTGTTTTTTTCCTTTCCTTTTTTTGTCTTCCAATTCAAAAGCCAGCCCCCTTCGCCCTCCTTTTGGGTTAAGAAACACCCCCACGAGAGTGGGGAAAACTATCTTCCGGAATTTTCTTAGCGAGACGATACGGAAACACCCTCACCTGCGTGGGGAAGGCACTTATCGTTGCTTTTACGTACAGAACCACGCAGAAACACCCCCACGTGTGTGGGGAAAATTCCTGATCCGCACCCGGAAACACCCCCATGTGGGCAGGGAAAGACCATTTTAATTCCGTCGAAATCGACGGAATTAAAAACACCCGTTCCGCAAATGGGGAACCTCAACAGTCGCGTTTTCTCGCAGATGTGCGCGTTATCTCCACAACGAGGGCTGCAACCAGCAAGACCAGGGCGATGCAAATAAGCCCATGCACGAACGGAAGCGAGTCGCCTGGAAACACAGTCGGCAGCCTGGTGGTCGGACATCCTGAAAAATACCCGCACCACAAACTCCCGATCGCCAATATAGAAAGTGAAGCCGTCACTGCCAGAACCAAAATCATAGAAACCTCCGGAAACACCCCCACGTGCGTGGGGAAAATCTACCTGAAGTCGAGTTTTTTTTGCGCAAAGAGGAAACACCCCCATGTGGCATGGGGAAAACGCTAGCAGCCTGCACTCGCCTCAATCAAACCATCAGCAAAAAACAGGCAAGCACTCCAAGGCTGCACGTCTGCACAATGCGCTGTGCAGTGTCGTTCTGAAAAAACATAATAAATACAGCAACTACAGCTACAATCCGTCAAGCAATCCTCCACTTTCTTCTCCTATCGACTCGGCAATCCGCCCAAAAGCAACCGCCGACAAACCCAGTACTTCACTTGTGAATAAAAAGGACAGCCTTGGCTGCCCTGCTATGTCGTCCAACTCTTCTGTGGGCTCGTTGTGCTGTCCTATCGAAGCCCATCGCTCAATATCTTCAAAATGCTGCCACCAACGCTTTCGTCTCCGTTCTGTCCACATTGGCAATCTCCTTTTTAAATAGCTGGAGCCTCAAAAAGCTCTGGCTTGTCCCTGCCGATCCTTAAAAGCTCTGCGTTAAGGGCTTGGTACAGCGCAGCATTCCACTTTTTTTCTTTCTCCATTATGCTTCGACCTGCTTTGCTATTAAGGAATTTAGCCAGCTCTCCCAGTTCTTCGGCACTGTAGTTTTCGCCTAAGAAGGCAACCAGGTCTCGCTGGATGTTCGCCATGTCGATTTCGGCTTTAATGCGCTTGCTCATTTCTCCGTTGTGCAGCACTGCCATCAATCCCTGCTCAATGTTCTCCCCCAGGCTTGTCGTTCGGTGTTTTACGATAACGCTTGCCACGCCTTCGTCAGCCTTTGCCACTCCTGTTCCTCCCGCTCCTAAAGCCATAATGCCTACTCCCACAACTAGAGCCTTTGTAATCGCTTTCAAGTCAGCCTCCCTTTCCGTCGTTATTTGTTCTGTCTGGTGTCAGGGATCGGCATGTCTTCAACCCGCCCCTGGATGTACCCAGGCTTTTTCTTTCTTATTGGGCGAATGTCTGCTCTTCTGATAACAATCACTTCGCCCCCTGCTTTTTTGGTCTTACGCTGCTTTACCCTGGTTTCTCGCTCTTCCTCTTCATCTTCCTTGGTTATCTGGTGGATAAAGAAGATCACAACTGTGATAAAGATCATCCCAAGCACAACCGGTATCAATTTGTGTCCTTTTTAAGCTGCCCGTTGTCCATGACTAGGCAGGTGCTTACCTGGTCGCACTGAAGGAACGCCAAGGCACTTGGAGCAAGCAGGTTTTGAGATTGCCTGAACATGTATGTCGGCATTTTGATAAGCGTGGTGTTTTGTCCTGCGCTTTTAACTTCAACCTGCCCGATGCCTTTGAAGTCCACTTTTGCCCAGCCTTCTGGCGCAAACAGTTCCTTTAGACCTCTGTTCATCTGGAATACCGGCAGGGTGGATTCGTCTACCTTCTTTTCCACGATCATCATTTCCGCTGGCTTGGCTTGAAGCTCTTTTATCGCTTCGCCCGCAACCTTGAGTGCGTTGTTTTTTAACTCCATCGCATCTTTTGATTTCTGGGCGGCGGTTTGCAGGTCGCTCATAGCCGCTTTTGTTTTGAGCAGCTCCTGGTCTACGGCGGCTTTTGCAGCTTGGTTTTGATCTAGGGCTTTTTGAAGTTTGCTTATCTCTGCTGCCAAGGCGTTTCTTTCTGCCTCTTTTGCAAGCAAGAGCTTATCTTTGTTGACCGCTTCGCCCTTTAATAGCTCTGCCGCTGCTTTGGCTTGCTCGATTTGTCTTGCGGCGTTTTCTCTTTCAGCTTTTGTTGCAGCAAGGGTCTCGTCTCTTTCAGCGATCTGCTTTTTGAGAAGTCCGATTGTTTCGCCAGAAGCCAGGGAGTCTTTCTTAAGGGCAGCTTCTGCTTTGCGCGTAAATTCAAGGTCTTTTTTAAGGGTGGTTATTACTGCGTTTTGGTTTGCAGCTTCGTTCTTTAGTTGCGCGTTTTCTGCTTGAAGTCTTTGGGTTTCCTCTGTCAGGACTTTGTTTTTACCGTCCTTTGCGACAGCATCAACTTTCAAGAGGGTTATCTCTTTTGCCGCGTTGTCCAGAGCAGTGTTCTTTTCGGCAAGCTGTTTTCCAATGTCCTTTTCCCACTTTCTCAAACGCTCAATGTCTTTGCTTGTGGCGGCTATGGTGGCGTTTTTCCGCTCTATATCTGCCTGCATTGCTGAAACAGATTCGTTAAGTTTGGTGATTTTGCCTTGGGCTTCCCGCAGTTCGTTCTCTTTGAAGGTTATTACATCGTTTTTCCTGGTTAAAAGTACGTTTAGCCTGCCCATCATTTCCTGCTGAATGGCTTTCATGTCTTCACCATCAAGGTCAGGCTGTCCTTCTTTAGGCATGGTCAGGACGCTTTTTTGTTGCACCTGGTTTGTCGGCGCTGGCACAGGCTTCTTCTTCGCAATTAGCTCTGCGTCTGCCCCGCTTGCTGCAAGTACCACCAAAAGCCCTGTTATAAAGTGTGTTTTAAAGCTCATTTTCCCCCCTTATGCTGATATAGGTTGTCTAGTTGTTGTCCAGCGCATCCTCTATCATTTTGAGTACATTATTGCTGTCCAGGTTCTGCCCGTCTTGTCCTTTACCAGCCAAACCAGTCTGTGCCGGTGTCGGTGCTTTCACATCCCTGGGTTTTATTTGCTGCTGCGTGACCGGTGCTTTCTGCACAGGCTTCATGGTCGGCTTTGGGACGGGTTTTGGGGCTGGTGTTACTACCCGTTTTTTTTTAGGAGCAACGGTTTCTACAGGTGGCGCAGCCTTTTGTGCAGGCACTTCTTGCACTTCTGGGCTCGGCTTGGTCACAGCCTCTGCGGCTTTTTCTGCCTCCTTTTCTTTGTTGCACCCCAGCTTGTCGATAACGACAGCGGTGTCAGCATCCAGCAGCTCCAGTGCGTAGGGGTCTGATATTGCAGCAGGGTTTTGGTTTGTGGTTTTTATCTGCTTGTTGAAGTTGTCTATCGCTTCTTCAAAAGCTCTTTTCTTTTGTGTCAATTCTTCACTGTCCGGTATCCCTGGAAATTCGACATTTGGCTTGCCCCAGTTGCCGCTGTAAATGGTGGCAACCATAAAACCAGCCATAAAAACCCCAGCCAGGGTTAGTCCTGTTTTTGCATTGACAGCCTTTTTAGGCTTGGGCGGTTCAACCGCCTCCCCTGCGCTGTAGTCAAAGGGCTTTTCTTTGCCACCTGCGGTTTTGTCTGTATAGTCAGTTATATGTTTCGGCTTTTCTTCAGCAGGAGTTTGTACCTCTTCTTGCACAGCCTCGGTGTCAGGTTGTGTAGGTTCTTCCTCTGGAGTGCCTGTAGCTTCCGTTTCGGGTTGGATGGTGTCGTCTGTTGCGGGGATTTCAGGCTCAGTTACTTCGTGCGGCGTTTCTGCTGGTAACTCTTGCTGTTCCAGCGGCTGGTCAGCCTCAGAAGGGGCAATCGGCTCTTCTTCGTACAGCAGTTCAACCGGCTGCTCCTGGTCGTGCTGTTGCGCCTCTTCGTGGGCGGCTACTTCTTTTGTTTGGTTTTCTTCTTGCATAGGTTGGTGCTCCCCCCTTGCGCTCATTAAATTACCTACCCAGCGTCAACTACCCTGCCGCAAGCAACAGGGCTTGTAACTAGAGGCTTCATGCTTCCTCCCCCACCTTGCGGAAGGGGACTCCTGCGGGGTGATGTTGACTGGGCAGGTAGCGGTTTGTTGTTCAGGTCATTGGCTCGTCGATGCAGACCATCAAAAAGCCAAATGCCAGGATTAGCGGGTCAATGACGGCACCAGACAGGGTGTGACCATGAAAAAAGCCCCACCCTGCCCACATGACCATCAGCCAAAATAGCTGCTCTCGTCTGAGCAGAATGTCACGCTCGCCCTGGGTCACTTCTTTTTGGGAGCCCCTAGAATTTGGGCGATCCCTGCAACGTCTCGGCTGTTTACCGCTTTGCCATCTTTGTCAAACATCGAAGGAGTGCCGTTAATACCGGCTTTGTTTGCAAAGTTCATGATTGCCGTAATCTTGTCTTTAGCGTCTTCACTCGTGTTGTCTGGGGCTTCTTTGCCTTCAAAGATGTTGTCCAGAGCAGCGAAGTCTTTTGACGCAAAGACGGCAACGGATTTGTCAAATGCAGCGGGGTGTAGTGAAGGGATCGGCATCAGCATGATGTTGACTGCAACGTCATACTCCGAAGCCAGTTGCTTCAAGACGGGGTGTAGTTGCCGACAAAACGGGCAGTCGGGGTCGGTAAAGACATACAGCTTGTTTTTTGACTTGGCGTTACCCAAAACCATTGCAGCGTTTTTTGGAGCTTCGCCTATGTTGATTTTTTGCACCGGCCCAGCCTGCTCCGGCAGGTCTTTGGCGTGTAGCAACACTCTTTCCTTTGTTTCAACATCAAAAACAGCCCCTTGCAGAACGAACTTCTTGGAACAGTCAATGTACATCGTTCCCTTCTGCTCGCCCTTTTGCCCTAAAACCTCAAACAGGTATCCACCTACGGGCTTTACAGACAAGATGTTTACCGACGGGTTGCCCAACAGTTTTTTCGCTTCTGAAAGAGTTAGTGTCTCAGGACACTTTCCCTCTCCCGCGATTGCACCACCTGCTACTCCTACAGTCAGCATGGCGGCAGCAAGGATTCCAGTGAGCTTTCCCTTTTTCTTACCCAACATAAAAGTACCTCCCTTTGTGAATTATCTTTACCTGATATACACTTTATCTTGCCGGAAAGTCAACTTTTATTTTGTTTTAAAGTCAACTTTTATTTATGTTGTGTACATAATTTTTATCATAGCTGGTAATTTAGCTTGTCCTGAAAATAAGTGTTGACAATCAACCAAAATTTATGTATTTTATCGTATATATTATTGTGTTTACGCGAAAAAATCGCCCAATACAGCGGCACTAAAAGGAGAGCAAAGTATGAATGTAGTTAGGTTTCGTTTGATGGCAGTGACAATGTTGGCAGCAGCTTTGATGCTTGGTGGTTGCGGTAGTAGCAGTTCTGATCCGGCGAAACCATCGCCGCCACCGGCTGGTGATAGCTCTGCCCCCCCCGCAGGTGATGGTAGCAGTTCTGGTGGCGATGCAAGCAATGACGACAGCCAGCCTGCTCTAACGCCAGCACAGAAGGACGCCATTGCAGTGGATATGGGTAAGAAGTGGATTGGTACATATGAAATCACTGACCCCTCGACTAAGACTACCTACACTTCCGATGTTGCGCTTGATCTGGTGCGAACCTCCCTTGGGGTTGTTGGCGGAAGCGCAAAATCAATACACTTTGAGGGGCCAGCCATAGGGCTTATTGGAGACCAGGGCAAACTGGAGTTAAAGGTTACTTCCAACGGCACGTGGAGGTTGGTGTTAGAACTTAGCGAAGATGGTACGCTTCTTGGTATTACAGAGATTTATAGCCCAAATTACGGTCAATCCCCTGTTGGCGCTGGTTCATGTACCGCTGCACCGCCAGAACCAGATGATGATGGCGAAATCGCTCCTCCACCCGCACCACCTGCTGGCGACGACGACCTTGAGTTCATTTCTGGTGTTGTCAACGAATTTCGGAGGTTCAACATCCAATCGGACTCCTTTTCTAGGGTCGATAACGACGTCTCAGCCGCTTTGGGCGAGTACCGCTCATCCGAAGATTACGATATTGTTTTTAAAGTAGGAGGCAAGCCCTTTACTGCAAAGGTTAGCAGGGGCGAGTTTACTTACCTGGAGGATAACCAGAATGGTACGTTCCCCCCCCGTACTATAGTCACCTCGCTTGTTACGGTTGAAGCGGGTCAATACATAGGCGATAGACTGCTCACAGAAAGGTATGTAGGTGCCTTCAGTAATTACAATAGGTCGCTTGAAGAACTTTCAGATAGTTACGACGTTAATATGGTTTTTGCTCCTGAATCAGCAGGGCTGATTGCTTCGATGACAGGTGATTTGATGTTCATCACCGGCCCTGACGACACCTATCTGGTGGAGATGTTCCCGGGGATGCTTTTCACTGACGGCGACTAAGTAAAACCCTCGTTTTTAAGTCCTTTAAGCCCCTGTCCGGCATTTGTCTTTCAGGGGCTTTGTCTTGCCCTTCCCCCGCCAGAAAAAACCCCTTAAAACGCAAAAAGCGGCCCCCCAGTTAAGGGAGACCGCTTTTTCTATCCGGTCAAGATGCCGGAGACACCCAGTCAATGGAATATGCTACTTTCCACTGACCTTCGTGGAGCACCTGAAAAATATTGTCGCCTATCCAGCGACTTTTCAGAGGCTCTTTCCCGTCGTAATAATCATCACCAACGGGTACACCCAACTCCTGCTCTTGCAGGTCTGGGCGTATTTCTACCAAGCTCTCCTCGGTTTTAAGACCGAGAGAGTCGGTAAATTTTACCATTGCTTCGGCAAGTTCGTTCCTGTCTTCGTCCGCAAACTCGTTAAGTTCAAAAAACTCATACGATGTTTTGCTGCCGCAATAGGAATAAGCCGAAGGCCTTGCGAAGTACCTTATACCTTCATCGTCCGGTGAGGCAATAAGGTAAGAGCCGCAGTAGCCGATGTCCACCCTCTTGCAAGCACAACCCTCAAGGTTGTTCAGCGCAAGAAAGATGTCAATACCGCTTTCAAATACACCTTCTGCCCCTTCTGCGATTTCGTTCAGAAGCCTGGCCGGAAAATCAGCCCCATCGCATGAGTGTTGACTATCCGGGTCGTTTGGAAGCTGAAGGTAGACGTCTTCAAATGTCTCGCCATTAACTTCCACTACGGCTCTGAATCCAGAACACTCAGGGTCAGCCGTGACACTCAAGACCTCAATCCCGTAGGGCGTTCCTGCCACCCTCCATTGGTCAAAAGTATCACGCACGGCAAGAAAAATCTCTGCATCTTCGCCGTCCTCGCCCTCATTAATGGCATCTGATATGCAGTCGGCAATCTCTTCGTTTGCCGACTCTACGTCACTTGTCAGTGCGTAGGTTTCGCCGGTGAAGTCGCCCTCACCTTCGTACCGCCAGGTGACTCTAAAAAGGTCGCCTGCTTCCGTGGTGTAGGCAACAGCTACTTCGTCCCATTTCCTCCTAAATGCTGCCACGAAGGAAATTGGCAGTATGCCTTTTTTGATCGACATTTCTGCCAACCACTCCTCAACCTCCTTTTCGAGGCCGTATCGCTCCCCTGCAAGCAGGAGGGCTTCTCTGTCGCTCTCGCAGGTGGGGTCGTAGACCTCGAACACCCTACCGTCAGATGCGAGCTTCTCCACAGCCATACGAAAAACTTCGTCAGGAACGAAGTCACGGTCGTAAACTACTTGACCGTCTTTCTCTTCGCTCCCAATCCCTGCCATCTCCTCAAAGCTGCCGCCTTCGCGGTTCAGCTCTTCCTGGGCAAAGCTGATGATTTCGTCCTTGGAAAAGTATGTGACTTTGCAGGATTCTGCCCGTCTGCCGGTAATAACGATGTAGTTTTTCATGTTTTCTCTCCTTTTGGTTGGGGGGAATACACATCAACCCGTGAGGGTTTGTATATTCTCCCCTTAGGGTTAATGTTTTGGATCACATCCAGCCTTTTTGTGCCATGCTCACCGCATTGCCACCAGCCACAATAATGTGGTCAAGCAGCCTTACATCAATGTACGACAGCGCAGCCTTGATTTTGGCTGTGATGTCTCTGTCTCCAGCGGATGCCTCTGTGCTCCCACTGGGGTGGTTGTGACACAAAATGACACCACTTGCGTTTGCCTCTATGCAAGCCCTCAGTACCTCCCGAGGGTACACAGTAGCCTGGGCAACGGTGCCAACAGACAAGGTTCTGCTTTCGACCAGCCGGTTCTTGATATCAAGAAACAGCACCGTAAAGTGCTCCCTGCCGTCGTTTGGCTGGTGCACCAGGCAGTAGTCCTTTGCCGCTTCTGCGCCAGAAAAGTCGTAACCGCCTTTGCGCAAACGCCCGTCAAGGATGGCTTTGGCTTTGGCAATAATTGCCTCTTCCTCTGCCAAGTCGGTTTCGGCTGGAACCACTGTCTCCGGCGCATCCTCCGTGACTGTCTCGTCAGGTTCTGGTTCGACTTCCTCTTTCTTGTCGTTAAAAAGCTCCATGGGCTTCTTGACGGCAAGAATGAAATCCCCGCAGCAGTTGCTCACGCAGATGCCTTCGTACTTCTCGTCTTCGTAAAGCGAGAAGTAATCCCTGCCTCCGCCAACAAACCAGGCATATTCAATGCCCAGGCTGTTTCCCAGGTGTCTGGTCGTGGGAATGGCAGGTGCAAAATCACCGTCCAGTTGCGCCACGCAGTCCTGCATCCCATCAAAGCGGGACGTTACTCGAAGGTAAAGCTTACCTTCATTTCTTTTCAAGAACCCCTTGACGGTGGTTCTTGTTATTTTTTTGCCTCTCACTTTTTCCACAACTGCCTCCTTTTGGTTTTTTGTACCAAGGAGACACCACCCCTCAAGGGGAAGCAGTATCCCCCTGGTAGGGTTAGAATAAAATGGCCTAAGCGACAGCCCAGGTAGTTATTACAGTGGGTGTTCTGTCAGGGTTTAACCCAACAACAAACACAGTATCTTCCACCTGTAGGCGCGTCTTGATACAAGACACGCCTTTTTTGTCAATATAGGCCGTAAAGAGCTTCTTGCCTTTGCGGAAGTTAAGCTCCTTACCGGTCAGACACGGCTCTACTTGCTGTAAAACCGCGTCCATAACCTCGCCCTCTGCTGCAATGGCAGACAGGTGGGTGAATTTAAAGCCACGGCTTAAAGCTCTGTTTAGGCCGTGGAGGGAAAAATTGAATTTGTTTCCTTTATTTCCTTTGTTTTTCACTTTTGTGCTCCTTTCGTAGTCCAGGATTGTCTCTTGCTCCCTGTTAAGTTCGCGCCCCGCAGGTCAGCCATTGAGAAGTCTGCGCCTATCAAGTCAGCACCAGTGAAATTAGCCCCACTGGCGTCAACACCTCTTGCCCGCAAGTTCCGCAGGTCAGCGTTCGTAAAGTTCGCCCTGCGGACATCGCCTAACGACAGGTTGGCGTAGTAGAAGCAGGCATCTTCGGCAATGGCGCCTTCAATGCAAGCTTTTGATAGGTTAGTGGCAGTCAAGTTCGCCCTGGTCAGGTTTGCTTCTGCAAGGATTGCTCCCCGCAGGTTCGCACCTGAAAGGTCAACCTTTGTCAGGTCTGACCGCCTAAAGCTGGCTTCAAAAGCCTTCGCTCCCTTCAGACTTGCGCCTGACAAGTTTGCGCCTGTTAAAGTCGCCCAGGTCAGGTCAGCCCATTCCAGGTTCGCCCTGGACAGGTTTGCGCCCCGTAGCTTAGCCCCTACCAAGCACGCGCCTGTCAGGTCGGCGCCCGAAAGGTCAATGCCGTTCAGGTTAGCTCCTTTCAGGTCAGCGTCTACAAGGCTAATCCCTTTTTGCAGTGCCTCTTCCACCGCTTCCTTCATGGTGTAGAAGTCGGACAGGAGAAGAACCTCACCGCTAGTGCGGCGCCTTATTTGCGAGGCAAGCTCGCACCAGTTGGCGCGAACGCTTACCCCTAGTTTTTCCGCCTTTCTCATGGCATATGCTACTGCCTCTTCCTTGGACTCTTCTACTCTCTCAACGCTGCCGTGTTGTTCTACACATCCTGCTATTTCTATTTCAATGATTCTGGTATCTTCCATGTCTTTCTCCTTTTTGTGGTTTGTATGCCAAGGAGACACCACCCCCAGGGGAAGTAGTATCCCCCTGTCGGGTTAAAGTGATCTAGGCAAGCGCCCAAACGCCTCTCTCAACGTTTGAGAAGTGCTTTTGGAGTACCTGCCTAATCTTAGCTTTCCAGCTTGGGTTTTTTTCTATCAAGTTGGCCGCCACTTCTTCTACCTCGCGATAGATGTCAGACAGCTTTGCTTCCCCAAGCTTCATAAGTGCAATGCGTATCGCACTGCGCCAGGTTGTTGCTACCCTGGCTTGCTGTTCTGCTGCTACTTCAAGGGCAACAGCGAACATGCTTTTTCCCGCCTTTTTCCAAAACAGGAGATACTCGTGCAATATGGGAATAAAGTTCCCTGCATACTGGCGGGCATCAGATAAGCAGTTGTGCTGTAGTTTGATGACTACAGATAACAGTTCGCTGCTGGGCAGCATCTTGATAAAGTCCGCCTGGTATGAGCGAAATTGCCCTTTACCAAGCGTCCCACCCCGCTGGTCGCCAATGAGGGTGCAGTAAATGCCTCCCTCACGGGTTGCTTCTCTTTGGTTGAGAAGCATGACCTGGCTTTTCGCCAGAAACTCTTCCGGCGTTTCGCACCTGGAGGTGTCTGAGGGATGGGCGTTGTTGCCCCATACCTCCCCACTGTACTTGATCATACTGTGGTACGGTGGGTGGCTAAAAACCACGTCAGCAGGGCGTGGAAGCGACTTTAAGATGAAGTCGCGGGTAAAGTCTTGCCCGTTGTACAGGTCAAGACCTACATACTCAATGCCTGCTTCTGCGCAAACATCTCTCGATGTCCCGCTTCCTTCGCAAGCGTCTACAAAGAGACTTGGCTTTGCAAAGTCAAGAATCTCTTTAATAACAAGGCCGGAGGTGTTGCCTCTCCAGCCTGATTTTCCATATTTCCCTCTTTCAGGGAATGACAAGACTGATTTCAATGTTCTCGTCTCCTTTGAATACACTCCCCCCATTGGGAGTGTGGTTAAAACTCCCGAATGGGCGGGTGATCAAAAAAAGATCAGTCTTCCAGCAGCCACGCCCCGTTGTCTTCAATAAGACTGTCGAGGCTTGCCGTTTGCTGGACTCCAAAGAAGCCAACGAACTTCCGTACTGCTTCCAGTTCGTTGGAAGCAATAGCGTCTTCAAGACGCTCGGCAGCGCGAATAAATTCACCGCTGTTACCAGCCGCGATTTCTTCGCGACACTTCATAAGGGCAGCTATTTGGTCAGCTGCCTTTACAAACGGTTTGTATTCAGCCGGTATCGCAAAGGCTTCCCTGTAGTCTTCCCGCATTTCTGGGGGAAGGCTGCTAATCAGCTTCTCAATACCTTTTTTCTCGATGGTATCCAAAAGCGACTTTATCTCCCCACCTCCGAAGTATTTGATCGGGGTGGGAATGTCGCCCGTGAACACTTCCGGCATGTCGTGGTACATGGCGTACATCACAACTTTGGCCGGATCGACTTTCGCGCTGTTGGTGCAGTTGTTGTTAATAACTGCCAGCGCGTGGCCGATGGTGGCTACGTCAAACGAGTGCTGCTTCAGGTCTTCCCTGACGCGGCACTCCATTAGACTCCACCGAAACATCTTTCTCATCCGGGCTAAAAACCCGAAAAATTTAAATATTTTCATTTTTTTCTCCTTTGGTTTGTGCCAAGGAGACGCTACCCCCCAAGGGGAAGTAGTATCCCCTTGGAGGGTTGGTTTTTCAGTTGTTTTGGAACCTCCCCCCAGCTATGGAAAAAGCTTCTATCCATTCTGGGGTATCCCGCGTGTCGCGGACATGCGTTGTTTCCGTAAAACCGCTTGTTTTGATCCCGTACTGGCTCCACGCCATAACCCGCGCACTGAAAATGCTTTTTCTGGTGTTTAGGCAGTGAACCAGGGCATCAACCTCCTGCTGGTTTATTCTGGGAGGGGTGTTAGAGCGCAGGCTCAGGTCTTCAGGAACGCAGCCTCTCAAGTCAGCACCCGAGAAGTCGGCTCCTTCCAAAGCTGCATCAGCGAGGTTTGTCCCCAGCAGTCGAGCTCTTGACAGCCTGGCCTCTTTCAGGTCAGCACCCGCAAAGTCTGCGTGCGCCAAGTTGGTGCTCCACATGTCCGCGCCCGCAAAGCAGGCATCATCCATCCGCGCCCATGTCAGGTCAGCCCAATTAAGGGCTGCCTTGGATAGGTTAGCTCCATCACCAAGAACACCGGATAAACATGCCCCTTTCAGGTTTGCGCCCGAAAGGTCTGTTCCCTTCAGGTTGGCGTTTTGCAGGTTTGCATCTGCAAAATCAGCCTTTGTCGCTGTCATGCGCTTAAGGCAAGCACCAGACAGAGTTGCTTTGAGGAAATTAGCATAAGGAGCTTTCGCCACTTCCAGGTCTGGTGCAGGTGCTGGCTGGCGCGTGTGGATTGCGCCGAAGGCAACGCCCATGGCAATCCCCGAAGGGGCGGCGTTATTTTGTGGCTGGGTGTTTGCGGCTGGCGCTGGTGTGCGCGTCTTGGGTGTCGGCTGGGTTGTTCTGCCCCAGTTCCAGTTGCCGCCTGCCTGTTTCCCAGTCCGTCCAGTAGCTCGGCTGCGTATTCATCAGCGCCAGCTACTCGGCTCTGGTGCTGGGTAGGCTGTTTAGGTTTACCCTGAGCGCTGCGCACAAAAAAGCCGCCTTGTCGGGGCGGCTGTCGTGTTGGTGCTTTTTTACCAAATGTTTAGGTGTTCAAAAGCGTTTACTCGTTTGTTTTGGGCTATAGCGTCAAGAATGGGTTTAAGTTCTTTTCGTAGCCAGTAGGTGTGTTCTGTAAACTCGGCGCTACTCCAAGCATCATCTTTAATGTTTTGGCATGGGTTGCTGGTGTTTCTGTATTCCAGCTCATAGCGAGCTAGTTTTCCATCCACTCGCTTTAATGGCTTATCCAGCTTGTAGATAGCTACAAAGTGCCTGCCAGCGCCTTGTGCCAGCACTGGCTTAATAAAAGGGTAGTTATTCTCCCCAAACTCCCCAGCCGCTCCGTAGTCGATAAGCGGCAGTTCTGCAATTGTTTTTTCATGGCTCATGATCTGTTCCTCGCTTAGTTTTCTTGTAGCTGCTTAAAAAGGTTCATCAGTTCGCTGCTCGCCCACGCTTTGGCTGTGTAAAAATCAAAGTTTGCGCCTGTCAGGTTCGCACCCGAAAAGACGGCATTTGTCAGGTCGGCCCCTTCCAGGTAAGCACCTGAAAGATTTGCACCTTCCAGGTTTGCACCTGAAAGATTGGCCCTTCTGAGGTCAGCGTCCGCCAGGTTGACACCGGGCAGACTTGCGCCCGTCAGGTCTGCGCCTTCCAGCTCAGCCCCTGAAAGGCAGATGTAGTGCTTCGTTGCCTCCTTTTGTTTGTGCCAAGGAGGCACCACCCCCGCAGGGAGGTTAATGTCTCCCTGGCGTGGTAGCTCACTATCAAATTCAAACAGCAACGAGGGCGTTCAGAACACCCTGTATGTCTGCCAGCCAGCCATTGCCAGCCTTTTCCAGGTCTGCCCCTTCCAGCTCAATTCCCTTAATCACCGCTTCTTGCACAGCCTCTTTCAGGCTTGCTGCGGTGGTGGAGGTGTAAATAGTTTCGTCGCTAAAGCGGCGACGGATAGTAATCTTTTCCATGTCTTTCTCCTTTTCGTTTGGGGAGAATACACAAAAACCCATACGGGTTTTGGTCTTCTCCCGCATGGGCTTGTCAGCGTATGGTCAGGCGTACCGCTCCTGCTGCTTCTTGCGAAACTTCCTCAAAAATCTCAGCATAAAGCGAGCGCAGCAAGGCTGTGTCAACCTTGTTGTAGGAATCCCCCCTGGATACCTTGATGGCTACGCCATCGGCTTCACCAGAGAAAGATTCGCCTGTCCATTCTTTTATTTTGTCAGCCATCAGGTCGAGAGTTTTCTTCATCTCTCGTTGCTGCTTGGCCAACTCTTTGTACTCTCTTGCGAGAGTTAAAACATCTTCAGGAATGTCAGCTTCCCGCAGTTTGTGCGCAGGGCAGTCATCCTGGAAAGGACAAAAACTACACAAAAGAGAAGGCTCCGGCTCCGGCAGCTGTCCACTTTCGTGAACCGCTGACCAGATGGCAAGAGCCTTCTCAGTCATGTAGTTGTAAATGCTTTCGTTCGGACTGTATTGCCCGAACTCTTTTATGTGGCCGCCTACCCTGTCAATCGCCAGGATGCTGCCAACCACTTCCTTGTCAGGGTACATGGACTTTGCCATGCCCATCTGCACATGAAGTTGATTCACCCATGTGCTGTAAGGCTGGCTTGGTATGCCCTTTGAGCTTTTAAGCTCAATTACCCTGACCTTGGTTTCTGCCACGACGATAAAGTCAACGTGGCAGGTAAACCATTCGTGGTCTTCATGGCGTAAGGTCTCCTCACGCCTGAAAGCGGTAAAACCTCCTGCCACAAAGAGGTCAGCCACATAGTCTTCAATGGCATGACCTAACCCCATGACACACAGCTCGGCGTGTGTCCGGTTGTTTTCAGGAGGTGCTATCTTTGACAAGGCTGCTTTACGACTACAGCCTGCTACGTCGGATGCTCCGACGTAGTTTTTTCTATCGCCCAGGTGGGCTGATTGCCTTCTGGACAAGGCAGGAAAAGCCTTGTCCAGGAAGCTTGTTAATTTTCCGCTCATGCTTCTCTCCTTTGGCTTGCACCAAGGAGACACACTAATCCCCCAGGGGGAAAGTACGTCCCCCTGGTAGGGTTAAATTGAAATTGCTGGTCAAGGTGCCAGCATAGCTCAGAAATCCTTGTAGACTATGCAGCCCTCCTTGAAGCACACCACCGTAGTGTGCTCTTCAAGGGCGTTTCGCACAGCCTCAAAAACAACTTCTTTAGGAAATCCGCTTTCGAGAATACTGGTGTTGTCCCAGTCTTCTTCGTTATGGGTCTCCATGTATAGGTCGTACAGGCCTATGTCATTAAGATCCCATGACATTTCGCTGACAACCTCCTCTACGTCAGCGAGCTCTCTGAACTGGTCACAGAGCTCTCCAACGCAGAGTTCGTAATCTTCCTCGAAGCTGTCAAGCCACTCGTAAAGGGCTTTATTTTTCATTTATTGCCTGTAAAACCAATCTATTAGGTAAACCAGATTGTGAGTTACTTAACAATAATTACTTTATGTCATTCAAAACGGAATATCGTCGTCGCCAAAGTCGTCAATATATTCAGGTTCGTTACGAACCTGAGTTGCTGCTGCGGCGTTGGCAGCGGCAGGCCGAGAGGTGTTTCCACCTTCTGAATCTCCGCCTTTGCCGCCCAGCATCTGCATCCGCTCACCGACAACCTCGGTGGTGTATCTGTCGTTGCCGTCACGGTCAGTCCATTTACGGGTCTGCAAACGACCTTCAATGTAAACTGTGCGACCTTTCGCCAGATACTCACCGGCTATCTCTGCCTGTCTACCCCACAGAGTTACCCGATGCCACTCGGTTTTTTCTTCGAAGCCACCGGTTTGCTTGCTTTTGTATTTCTCCGTGGTGGCAATGCTAAAAGAAGCCACTGCCGTTCCCGAAGTTGTGTAGCGAAGTTCCGGATCTTTTCCCAGGTTGCCGATCAACATTACCTTATTAAGACTTGCCATTTTGTGTCTCCTTTTTGGTTTTTTTGGTTTTGTATACCAAGGAGACGCACTAATCCCCCAGGGGGAAAGTACGTCCCCCTGGGGGGTTGAGGTTGTTGTTTTATGCCTCAAGGATCGTGTTGGTCAGGTTTGCTCCTGTAAAGTCCACGCCTTCCAGGTCTGCCCCGACAAAACTGACACCAGCCAGGTTTGCTCCGGAAAAATCAGCACTTTGGAATTTCCAACCTTCTTCAATTCTCATGGGACATGCCTCCTAATGCTTGCCATGCTATTACCTCAAAATCGGCATGCATGCTATACGGGAAATTATATTCTATGTGGTGATACGCATCCTCTACTGTAGACATCAGGCAATAATTCCGCCCCTTGTATCGGATCATACCATTTCCTTTTACATCCATAACTATGCAATCCATTTTCAACCGCACCCCCATCAAAATTTCAGTTTTCTTCAAGTTCATATCCACGTGTTCCTACCAAAAAAAGCAAGGGGCCGAAGCCCCTTACTACTGCTCCACTTCTACTGCATCAAAGCATGCTGCTCGCCCACGCTTTGGCTGTGTAAAAATCAAAGTTTGCGCCTGTCAGGTTCGCACCCGAAAAGACGGCATTTGTCAGGTCGGCCCCTTCCAGGTAAGCACCTGAAAGATTTGCACCTTCCAGGTTTGCACCTGAAAGATTGGCCCTTCTGAGGTCAGCGTCCGCCAGGTTGACACCGGGCAGACTTGCGCCCGTCAGGTCTGCGCCTTCCAGCTCAGCCCCTGAAAGGCAGATGTAGTGCTTCGTTGCCTCCTTTTGTTTGTGCCAAGGAGGCACCACCCCCGCAGGGAGGTTAATGTCTCCCTGGCGTGGTAGCTCACTATCAAATTCAAACAGCAACGAGGGCGTTCAGAACACCCTGTATGTCTGCCAGCCAGCCATTGCCAGCCTTTTCCTCTCTTTCTTTCAAGGAGAGGTTTGCCCAGCTTGCAATGCTGTATGACAGTGCTCCTACGTGGACGGCATCACGCCATGTGATACAGTCCCGTCCTTTAATGGTAAGGTTTTTCACTTCCCGACCATTTCCTTGCAGGCTGTCCAGGTTCGCACCTGAAAAGTCTGCATCTAAAAGGCTTGCCTCGGAGAGGTTCGCCATAAAAAGCACGGCATCCCGCAGGTCAGCCCCTTCCAAGTTTGCACTTGAAAGGTCGGCCTCGGACAGGTTGGCGTCTGTGAGGTCAGCACCCGCAAAGTTGCTCCCTATCGCCACAACGTATTCCATTGAGGCGTTTACGAGGCTTGCCTCGGATAGGCTTGCCTCGGACAGGTTGGCACCTATGAGGCAAGCACTGTCCAAGCAGGCCATCTCCAGATTAGCCCCTATAAGGCAGGCATCATCCAGTCTGGCATCATCCAGACTGGCGGCTGCGAGGTTCGTCCCTTTCAGGTTTGTACCCTCCAGGTTGGCATCTCGCAGGTCTGCGTCCGCCATGTATGCGCTCTGTAGGTCAGTTCCCGAGAGGTTCGCGCTCTCAAGGCAGGCCTCAGCAAGCCTTGCTCTAATGAGCAAAGCCCCAAAAAGGTCTGCGCCAAAAAGGTCTGCCCCCGAAAGGTCAGCGTCTGCAAAGCAGGTGCCTCTCAGGTTTGCACCCGAGAGATTCGCCCTGACTAGGCACGCCCCCTTCAGGTCAGCACCTGAAAGGTCAATACCCTCCAGGTTTGCACCTGAAAGGTTGACCATTCTCAAGTCAGCGTCTTTCAGGCTAACCCCTTTTTCAATAGCTTCTACCAGTGCCTTTTTAAGGGCAACTGTGGAAGCTTCAAAAATAACGTCACCGCTAATACGGTGACGGATAACTCTTTTCTGGGGGTTTTTTGTTTTGGTTGTCTTTTTCATTTTGTGTCTCCTTGTTTTTTGTTGTTTGTGTTTCAAGGAGACGCACTACTCCCCCAGGGGGAAAGTACGTCCCCCTGGTAGGGTTAAATTGAAATTGCTGGTCAAGGTGCCAGCATAGCTATCAGTAATACAATGACAGCCATGCTGATAACGGCGAAAAAGCCCATGAGTAGGCTCACAATCGCCGCCCCAGTCCTAAACAATATCTCTTCAGCGACCTTGCGTAGGGGGGAAACCCTAACGCAAGGCCGGTATATCCTGCTGTAACAGATCATTTTGCGCTCCTTGTTTTTTGTGTCCCAAGGAGGCGCACTACTCCCCCAGGGAGGTAAGTACGCTCCCTGGGGGGGTAAGTGTTTTTGTCAGAAAACCTGGTAGACTATGCAGCCATCCTCGAAACACACCACCGAGGTGTGGTTTTCGAGTTTTTCCTTGGCCGCTTCAAAGATGACGTCTTCGTCATCTTCGTCGTCATCCAAGCCGAGATCGTATAAATCCCAGCCCTGGTCTTCCATGAGCTGCTGGACACTCTCGACCTCGCTGTATTCACAGCAAAGGCCGATTACATCCAGCTCGATTGGCTCTCCGATGTCGTCGGAGAGGCTGTCAAGGTGGTTGTAAAGGGCTTCTAAGCCCTGGTAGGAGAAATTATCTCCCCTGCCCATGGCTTTGAACATTTCTGCAAACTGATGAAAACCAACTTCTATATAAAGCATAATATTTCTCCTTTTTTGTTTTGGGGAGAAGATACAAAAAACCCATGAGGGCTTTGTCTTCTCCCTCATGGGTTGATTTACAAATCTTTTATATCTATCTCTTCCTCGCCCTGTGGCGAGACTCCGGTGAACCGGAGATAGCCCAGGTCTTCCTCGTAGACCTCGCCCATTGAGGTTAAGGTTACGGGGCGGTGGTATCCCATCACCCGTGTCCATACCTCACACCTTTGGCGCAGTTCTTCCGGAATTTCCACTTGCTTCTGATTTGTTCCCATTTTGATTGCTCTCCTTTCAAAGGGCTAATACCCCCCTGACCGCTGTGGGGAAGTCACATCCCGCCAGTTCTTGGTAGAGGGCAATGCTATCCCAGGCTTTTGCTTGGGATTTTCGTGGCGTACAGCCCGCAAAGCAGACAAGTACACCCTTCTTGACCGATGCTGATTCGCTTCGGTCTTTGTGAAATGGGCATTTAAGCATCCCGTTTGGAGATACCTTGTGCCCAAATGCCACCAGGACATCTTCGATGGGAACCTGCTTGGCTCCTTCGATGTCCAGGGCTTTCTTGTTGGCAGGCTTCTTAGAGAAGAAAGCCTCAATGGAAGCGATCTCTCTGTTAAGCCTTTTGATAGCCATGTTGATAACTTCCCAATCTGCCATCAACACGCCCTCTCTTAACCGCCGCCGTATGTCGGAGGCAGTTATTAAAAAGTTAGGGCCGCAACCGCAGCCCGCGATCCTCTTTTCGAGGATCCATAATTTCCTGCCAAGGTTACGCTTTTCAGCGTGTAAAAAACGCATCCTGGCAGAGAAGGCAGAACCAAGGGAAACTCCCATGAGTTCTGCTGCTTCCTTGATCTCTTGGGGTTTCATTTGTCCCCCTCCTTTCTTTTCGTATAAAAAAGCCCATGTCGGAAAAACCGACATGGGTCTATTTGACAAGAAGACACAAACACCCCTGACAGGGGGAAGTTGTGTCCCCCTGTCGGGTTGTCTAGCAGAGAAGCTGTTTCCAGCGTGGCATCCTAAGCCACGCCTGCAGCTCCTCCTCAAAATCCCTGTCTCGGTTGACAGGGAAAACGTCAAGGAAGCTTAAAGCCTCCTTGACAATTCTTACTTCGCTTTCCTCTGGCGTCTCGCCGTCCCGGATGTCCAGGAACTGGAGAGCTACTCCGCCAACGCGGAACAGCCTGCGCAAGCTTTCGCCTGCGTAAGCCAAAGCGTCCCGCTTGCTCTGCCCAGGGGCAGAAAAGGTCACTGTTGCTCCAGTGATCTTGTTTGTTAAGGTGTGCGTTCCTGCGCACCTTGTATGTCTTATCTGTCTCATGATTTTCGTCTCCTTTTTTTGGTTTTGTATGCCAAGGAGACGTACCACCCCCACAGGGAGGTATGTACGCTCCCTGGCAGGGTCAAATGTGAATGCCCTCGCATGGGCAGAAGTCGAGCTCATTTACGATAATGTGCTCGATTAGGTACTCGTCCGTCAGTTGGTACTGACGGTCTTCCGCCCAGGCTTTTAGGCCTGTTTCAAGAGCAGCGTTAAACGCTGCTCTTGCGTCGCCAGTGCTCTTGAACTCTTCGTAAAACGTTCCCCACAGGTCGCAATCAAGACAGTACCCTGTGGGCATGTATTCGGGGTCAAAATCTGTGAGCTTCATACCCCGAAAGTAAGAATTGTCCTCCACCTTGTTGAAATACCAGTGGTAGGTATCCAAACTCCAGTAGGTATCAATCCCAAAATGGGCCATGAAAGTCAGAAGGGAGTCTCTTGACTCTGACTCCCAGCTAAAGCCCCATGTCTCTCTGATTTTTTCAACAGCCCGAGCTTTTTGCTCGGCGTTTAACTCTTCGTATTTCATAATTTTTCTCCTTTGTCTTTGCGACAAGGAGACACCACCCCCAAGGGGAGTAGTATCCCCCTGTCAGGGTTGGGTTGATAGGGTCAACGACTATAGGAACTTTGCCCAATGCTTCTGGTTTGGTTCCCACTTGAAGCCTTGCGACTTCAGGAACTCCCTGCCTGCTGAGTTTTTGAAGTCAGGTTTGGCGATAACTTCGTTATCCCTGACTTCGAACTCAATCTGCCTGCCTTCAAGAGCGTTTAACAGCTCTCTGGGGTCAGTTATTCCAACAGCCTTGTCGGTTGCTGGTGCAGGTTCGGGCGCCTTCTCTGCCACCGGTGCCTGTGTAGGTGCCGGAGCAGCAGGCTTTTTGCCGTTGTCCCTTATGTAGGTCAAAATGCCCTTCATGTGGCTTTGCTTTGCCTCATAAAGGGCACCCAAATTAAACGCCTGACAGATTTCAGCCTGGTCAAGCCCAGCTGCCTCTGCCTTTTTGAGCAGCATTTGAAGCTGCTGCTCGGAAATCCTGCTGTCCTTCGGTTTTTCGCCGGAGTCAGCAGGTGTGACAGATGAAACAGGTGCAGGAGTGGCAATACCACTTCCTATCTCTATTTCATCCGACGTATATGGCATACCGCCCAATTCACATGGGAACGCCATGCGAAATCCCTGGGCTATTGCCACTTTTTTAATCATTGTACGTGGCTTGGTACGCCACATTGAGTTATTCTGGGTGTACTCGTCAAAGTACACCTCGTGCCTAAACTCTGACGCCCAGTCCTTGCGGCGTATCTCAACGATACCCCTCAAGGATGAGCCGGACCCTTCCGTCCATGCCCGCCAACCGGCAAGCATTCCTGAGCGTTCCGCTCTTTTCAGGTAAACCTCATAGCCAACGATAATGTTGGCGGTAAGGTTACCTGTCTGGCGGTCACGATAAGCGACCGCGTAGATTTCCCGCAGGAAGGGGTTAAGCCCGAAGGCTTTTGCGACTTGTAGAAACTCTTGCTTCTCCTTCACGGGTAGGTTTCCACCCACCCCTGCCAAATACTGCTCCAGCATTCCTGTGGTAACAGGTGCTGTGGCAGGTGTTACAATTGCTTCAATATTTTTGATTTCCATAATCTTTCTCCTTTTCTGTTTGGGAGAAGACACAAAAAAACCCATAAGGGTTTTGGTCTCCTCCCTCATGGGTTTTTCGTGGGTATAAAAGTAGGTCAGGTCTCTACCGCTTGCGCTCCTGGTAGATTCCACTAAGCAGTTCTCCTGCCCAGTCAGCAATCGCTACTCGATCGCGTATGGCTTCCGGATTGGGAAAAATACCACCCTCAAGCCCTTCATCCAACAACTCCTCCTGGTAGTTTTTAACCAGGTATCTGTTGAAGATGTGAAGGTCGGAGATAAGCGCATCGTGCGCATATCTCCGGTGGCGGTCTAGTTCTTCGGTTAAGTGCCGAAGCTCCTCGCCTTCCAGTCTGAACCGTGCTGTTGCCAGCCGGTTCTCCATCATCACTACTCTACCGAAGTAGCGCAGTGCAGCCTCCAATAACCCATCAAGCAGCTTTACAGCAACTTCGTCCTGGGCTACCAGTGTCATGACCTTTTGGTAGCGCATTACTACCTCCTCTTTCCCTTGAAAGTTTTTCCCTGCGTATGCCAGGATGTTCTCTGGCATTTTAATTGTTGTTTTTTCCATTTTTATCTCCTTTGTCTGGGTAAGACAAGGGAGACGCACTAACCCCACAAGGGGAGTAGTACATCCCCCTGTCGGGTAGGCCTCAATGGAGGCAAAACAAAAAAAGCCCCGAGAGCGTCCTGTAATCAGGTCACAAATCGGGGCTTTTCGACTTTCTGAAGGGAAAGGATCCGCCTAAACATATATCTAGGGGGGCTTTCCCTTATAACTCTTAGCATAGACCTCGTCGATATTCTGCGAGGTCTATCTCGTATATTCCCTTGTGGAGGATACGAGAAAGATTACTGCCTACAGCCCTGGCTTTGCCAATTCTGTAGGTCAGTTTTAACAGAATCACCAAAGCAGCTCTCGCTGCGTTGGTGATCACAATCCCACCGCTTTCGCGAGGGATGTGAGTCCCACCAAGGTGGTGAGACAGGAAGCAGCACCCATGATGGATGCTATTTTGAAATCAATTATCATGTCTTTCTCCTTTGGTTTGTATACCAAGGAGACGCACCAACCCCACAGGGAGGTGTGTACGCTCCCTGGTAGGGTAGGCCTCAGTGAGGCAGGAACGAGAAGTGCCAATAACTACTGTACGAGACCTCGTACAGCAACGATGTGACCCTTCTCGTTGCGGATGGCATCCGCACCTGTGTCAGGTGCGAATACGTCCGAACGAGACCCCGCCAGGGCCGACAAGACCATGGCGGAAACGATTAAAATCACCCCTTCCTGCGGCGCAGGAAGGTTCTCAACAGAGCCGAAGCTCTGTTGAACGACCCTGACCCCAGCTACTGGGGTCAGTACCTCGCGCAGCGAAGCTACGCGAGGAACAGTGCCCGAGGGCTCGATGGTGCCGAGCCCTTCAATGGTCAGGGGATGTGGGGTCAAATTCTTAAATTCAACTTTCATGGTCTTTCTCCTTTTTTTAAATAATTTATTTAGGGGAGAAGACGCAAAAACCCATACGGGCTTGGTCTTCTCCCGTGTGGGTTATGTGTCGCTTGGCGGTTCGATCTGATGCACTTTTTTCAATGCATGCTCGATCAAAACCGCCCTGTTTGTATCTGGCTGCTCATCCATCCAATTCAGCAGCCATTCCGGCAAACGGATGCTGACCAGACGCTTTTTTAAAAGCGGGTGAGCTGGCTTCCTGCCAGCTCCTTCGCGTTTGCCGCCTTTATTCGCAGTCATTAGCAACAGATTCGATAGCCGCCAGCTCTTCCTCGGTTCCGATGCTTGCTACCAATATTTCATCAGATCCAATCTCAACAGCGTTCAAAATATCAGCTATGTCGGTTACTTGTGCATCAGGAAATCTGTGCGTGTTGATTGTAATTTGGTTGTTTTTATAATTTGCAAATTTGTTCATTTTAATATCTCCGGTTTTCTCCTGCGCGATTTTCTTCCAGCCTCGCCGCCAAAGTGGCGGCGTCCTCGGGGATTTCTCCCCCAAAGCCGGAGGCGTCGTGCCCCCGGAAATACTTGGCCGAGGCGCCACCCTCGGCCCAGGTGGTCACGTACCCACCGCCCCACGCGGGGCTGGTGATTTGCGCCTGATAGCAGGCGCGGGCGGCCTCTTCGGCCTGGTGGAGAAACTCCACCTCGGCCACGACATCCCCCGCGCACTGCGGGGACCACTCTTGGACGGTGTAGCAAGTAATCTTTTCCATGTCTTTCTCCTTTTTTTGTTTGGGGAGAAGATACAAAAAACCCATGAGGGCTTTGTCTTCTCCCCCGTGGGTTAATGAAAAATGGTCAATTTTTATATGCGATGGCTGCAAGACGCAACTGTCCTGTAGTCTTGAAAAAAATAATTTCAATCTGGGCGACCGCAAGATTGAAGTGTAAACCACAAAAGCAAAAAGTACATTACATATGTCGCTCTTTTGTGGTTCCAATAAGTACGTAAACGCTAAACATTTACGTCTTTCACAAGAAGCCTCCACAGTTCTTGCTTTTTTCTATCGTCCCTCTTAATCGCTCGTTGCCATAAATGGAAACAAGGGAAAAGTGGAAAGAGGTTTTGTTAAAAAACAAAAAGAGGATAGAAAAGATAGATGATGCAAGTATCCTCTTTATGTTTGGAAAAAGCAAGAAGTTTTTTATGGGGGCTCAATTTTTTTTGAGGACTGGAAGGATATATACAGCAAAAAGGCGGCCCTCCAAAGAGAGCCGCCTAGAGGGGAGGGCTAATCCTTGAACATGTCCATGTCGCGCAGTTCTTCCGCCCACTGCGCCCCCGATCCGGCCACAGCAGGGTCGTTATCGTTGCGATCAGAAAAGCAACCTTTTCCTCTCAATGGCTGTACGTCAAGCTTGTCTCCAAGCTTGGCAGCGCACCAAAGTATTCCACCAATGGCCGCCCCAGCAAGAAGTGTGAGTAGTAACGCAGGCACCGGCACGGGCGGAGCCCCTTCGC
>JAVERM010000106.1:0-6160 GCA_034007105.1 Trichlorobacter sp. | reverse complement strand
CAAGCTCAACACCTTTTGTTTTTGCTTTGTCAATATTGGAAAGCTGCCATGTGTTTGTATCGGAAACAATCAGATTACTGAAAGAGTTCTCAAAGTAACTTGCCTCCAGCATCAGTTTTTTATCCAGCAGGTACTGCTCAAAACCAACATCCCAACCATTACTTTTTTCAGGCTTCAGATCTTTGTTGCCACCCCAGGTTGGATGGTAAAGCTGTGCCACTGTTGGTGCTTTAAATCCTGTACCATAGCTGCCTTTCAGCCTGGTGTCAGTCTCTTTAATCAGGTAAGAAGTTGCAAAACGGTAGGTCGCCTTGGTACCAAAACGCTCATGGTCATCTACCCGCACGCCAAGGGTGGTAAACCAGCGGTCAAACAGCTTCACCTGATCCTGAAAATAAAAGCTGGTGGTGCCAGTATGTTTTTCATCCATGGAATTATACTTTGCATATTCATCCTTCCTCTCCATACCAAAAGTAAAGTCATTGGTTTTATGCAGATGAAAAACATGCTGCCAGTCCAGCTTGATAACATTACCTTGATAATGTGTTGGAGACGGCTCTGAATCATCAGTACTTGTATCATTATAGGAAATACCCAGCTTCTGCTCCCACAAATTATCAAATAATGAAAGATTACCTTCTGAACGGAGATAAAGCTGCTCGGTTTTGGAGTAATACCCTCGCAAATCACCAAAAGCCCAGGTAGCAGGATCTGAACCATCCAGATCTGTACGACTTCTGCTGTAGCGCAGAGACAGATCAAAATCCAGGTTATCAAGGGGCGCAATTCCCAAGCGGGTAGAGACTGTTGTATTCTGGTAGGGATCTGTTTCCGTATTTCCGTTTTTACGGTTGGCTGCTGAAATCCCCTTGGTATCCTGACGAGAAACATTTAACGCATAATGGGTACGCTTGTAACCACCGCTTATACCAGCGGTTTCTTTGGCAGTGTAATGCGAGCCACCTTCTGCTGTTAAATAACCACTAAGCTTATCACCACCTTTTTTAGTGATAATATTGATTACCCCACCCATTGCCTGCGAACCGTAAAGCGTACTTTGTGGTCCCCGCAAAACCTCAATCCGCTCAATATTATCCAGATTAAGATGGGCAAAATCGAAACCTCCGTTAAAGGACGAAGGGCTGTTAAGCTCTACCCCATCCAGTAACACAAGCGTGTGATCAGAATTGGAACCGCGCATAAATACAGAAGTCAGGCTGCCGGAACCACCCATACGTGCAACATCAACGCCAGGTACCATACGCAAGGCATCGTAAACAGTCTGCTTTTGCTGCTGTTTAAGCTCCTCGGCAGTGATTACAGTAATTGAACTGCCCACCTCTTGTTTGTTAGTTGCATAACGGTTGGCTGTAACCACCAGCTCATTCAATTGTGCCGGCTTCTCTTCTGCCTGTGCAGTTACACCAAACGCCAACACTACACCAATTACTGCTGCTGCTTTTTTTCTGTTATGCTTCATTTTAGTTATTTTCTCCTCATAATATTTTATCTGATTTCTTGCAGTACCAGCCCGCTACCCCACTCCCAGACCATCTGTTGCATTTTTTCCAAACGCCCATTTTGCTGTACAAAAGGATCCAAAGTAGTGCGGAAAAGGTGTGCAACACCGCTATATCTTACAAGCTCCGCAGACTTGCGAGCCAGTTCACCGCTGCCAACAACACCGGTAATCTGCTCATAGTCCTCAAAAGAAGCCTTCAAATCCATCCCCACCCAATCAAGCAAAGGCAGGCATTTCTCAAGGGTTTCAGGATATGCGCCGGATGTGTGCAGACCGACTTTATAGCCACAATCACGTACCACCTGCATTGCTTCCGGCAAAGCTGGCTGCATGGTTGGCTCCCCACCGCTGAAAACAATGCCGTCCAGCAGCTCTTTCCTGCTTTGCAGAAACTCCATAACCTGTTCCCAAGGGACAGGAGCATCAGTCTGAACAGCCAAAAGATGCTGATTATGGCAGTAACTGCAACGCCAGGAGCAGCCTTGACAAAAAATAACCGCGGCAATGCAGCCAGGAAAATCAATGGTGGTAAACGGAGTTATTCCGCCAACGTTAAGCATCAGCTTGTTGCTTAGCCGTGCCTGGCTCGCAGAAAAAACGGCGGTCTGCATATTCGGACTTTTTACCGGTATTAAAGGATGCCACCGGACGGTGGTAACCCATCACCCGCGTCCATACCTCACATTTTTGACGCTCTTCTTCCGGAATCTCCACTTGCTTCTGATTTGCTCCCATTTTGATTACTCTCCTTTCAATTGGTTAGGCAAAGACTGCTTCGCCATCTTCTTCTCAATTTCTGCATCACATAATGGGCAGAATTGATGCTCACCGTTTAGATATCCATGTTTGGGACAGATTGAAAATGTCGGGCTGATGGTGATATATGGCAGCCCAAACCGCTCCAGCGAACGACGCACCAGGTTTTTACAGGCATCCACGCTGGAAACCTGCTCCCCCAGATACAGGTGCAGCACTGTGCCACCAGTATATTTACGCTGCAATTCCTCCTGACGTTGCAATGCTTCAAATGGATCAGCAGTAAAGCCCACCGGCAGTTGTGATGAATTGGTGTAATACGGCGCATCTTCGGTGCCAGCCTGAATAATCTGCGGGAACCTCTTTTTATCCTCCCGTGCAAAACGGTAGGTGGTACCTTCTGCCGGAGTTGCCTCCAGGTTGTACAGATGACCGGTCTCTTCCTGAAACTGCACCATCTTCTCACGCAAACGGTCAAGAACCTGTACTGCCATTTTGTGTCCAGATGCGGTGGTGATGTCATAGCGGTCATCACTGAAGTTACGGATCATCTCGTTGACGCCATTGACACCGATGGTGGAGAAGTGGTTTCGCAAAGTACCCAGATAGCGTTTAGTATAGGGAAACAGACCGTTATCCATATGACGTTGAATAACCTTGCGCTTGATTTCAAGGCTGTTTTTTGCCAGCTCTGCCAGATGGTCAAGCTGTTTCAGCAAGCCTGCCATATCTCCTTTATGTTGGTAACCAAGCCTGGCGCAATTGATGGTCACTACACCCAAAGAGCCGGTCTGTTCGGCAGACCCGAAAAGCCCGTTGCCTCGCTTTAAAAGCTCGCGTAGATCGAGTTGCAGGCGGCAGCACATAGAGCGCACCATATTGGGCGAAAGCTCTGAGTTGATGAAGTTCTGGAAGTAAGGCAGACCGTAGCGGGCAGTCATGGCAAAGAGCAGTTCGGCATTTTTGCTCTCCCAGGGAAAATCAGGGGTAATGTTGTAGGTGGGGATTGGAAAGGTAAATACACGCCCCAACGCATCGCCGCTGGTCATCACCTCAATATAAACCTGGTTAATCAAGTCCATCTCGGCTTGTAGTTCACCGTAGGTAAAAGGCATCTCTTCACCGGCAATTACCGGCACCTGATTCTTGAGGTCTTCAGGGCATGTCCAGTCAAAGGTAAGGTTGGTGAATGGGGTTTGGGTACCCCAGCGTGAAGGCACATTCAGGTTAAAGATTAATTCCTGCATCTGCTGTTTTACATCTGCATAGCCAAGGCTATCTTTACGGATATAGGGTGCCAGATAGGTATCAAAGGAGCTGAACGCCTGCGCGCCTGCCCACTCGTTTTGCAAAGTGCCAAGGAAGTTTACAATCTGACCCACTGCACTGGAAAGATGCTTTGGCGGTGCTGCCTCCACCTTGCCAGGCACGCCATTAAACCCTTCTGCCAGCAGCATCCGCAATGACCAGCCTGCGCAATAGCCAGCCAGCATATCCAGATCATGAATATGTACACTGCCGTCACGGTGGATTTCACCGATTTCTGGCGGATAAACCTGGGAAAGCCAGTAGTTGGCAATAACCTTGCCGGACAGATTAAGAATCAATCCGCCCAGAGAATAGCCCTGGTTGGCATTGGCAGATACCCGCCAGTCACTCTGGTCCAGATACTCGTTCACTGAAGCGGTTACATCCACTACGGTTTTTCTGTCCTGACGCAGCTTGTGGTGCTGCTCACGATAAACCGCATAGGCGCGCATGGTGCCAAAATGGTTGGCAGAAACAAGCACCTGCTCCACCACATCCTGAATCTGCTCCACCTGGGGCGGTGCATCAGCAAAACGGTAGCGCAGAACCTTCAGCACCTGGCTGGTAAGCAGATGGGCTTCATATTCATCAAACTCACCACTGGCCTTGCCTGCACGAGCTATGGCAGAACGGATGCGGGAAGCATCAAAAGGGATACAGCTGCCATCACGTTTGATGACAGTTGCCGGTTGTTCGGCGTGTGACATTTGTTGGCTCCTTATGCTACGGAGCTAAGGAGAGCGATTGCGGAAAACAAAAAAGCCCGCAACTGCGTAAGCAGCATGCGGACTTTCCGTTTTAAAAGTCGTATGTTTCCGTTATCCACCAGCTCCCAGTCCCCGAAGAGTTGCTAACCGCCTGTGGCAGCAGCAAAATGTGTGGCAAGGAGCATGGCAGGTCTTCTGGCTTGCGATTCATCCGCCGGGCGTCTTCCCAACCTTACGGTCAGTGACATGTTGCCCTTTGTCATCGCTTACAGCGGCGGGTCCGCGGAGGATTCTTCCCAATGGAAATACACCCCTCTTCCCTATTAAGCCCTTTCGGGCACCACTGCTCCTGTTAATATTAAATTTTAGTGCAGCTACAGAACATTTAGTGCCAAATCTTGTAGCACACCACAACATGTAGTGCAACAGACTTTTTAGCAATACTCTGAAAAGAAAATCAACTACACAAGTCTATTAGATTGCACTTTTAGGCAACTTTAAGCACCAACTGTTTGCCACATGCATCAACATATTTACGAAGGGTAGCAAGAGATGGCGAGTGTTTGCCAGTGGCAAGCGAACGCTCAAGCCGTGCAATGGCAGGAGCTTGAGTACCCATAAGTTCAGCAATTTGTGCTTGAGAAAGTCCGGCTTCCTGACGTGCCTTAAGAAGTGCGTCAAGAAGTTCAGCCTCTTCACGTTCTATACGTTCCACCTCGTCACGGACAGCAGGGCGAAGCATCAATGTACTAACAATCTGAGCATGACTTTTCACTTTTTACCTCCTTCATCCTTGATATAGCAATTTTCAAAGCAATTTGCGGTGTTTTGTCTGCTTTCTTGATGAAGCTGAGAAGAATAACAATACGCTTGCCAACAATTGTGCAATATAAAACACGGGCAATACCTTCAGCTCCTTTAAGGCGCAGTTCAAACAATCCCTGTCCAAAAGCTTTTGTGTGGGGTTCGCCCAGGTTAGGACCAAGTGCCTCCATACGGCGGGTCAGAACAATGTAGCGAGCAGCCAGGGTATCAGGAAGTGCGAGGATCTCATCCTGCACTTTTTTGTTGAAATATTCGATTCTGAAGTCCATGGGAATTTATAACAAATATGTTCATGCCGCGCAAGTATTGCCTCGGCAGCATTTTTGTGAGGGATTGGTAAAGCAGGCAAAAAATGGCGGAAGCACACAGGAATCGAACCTGCCGGGGAGATTTCTCATCCCACCCCACCGGTTTTGAAGACCGGGCGGCCCACCAGTGACCGTGGTGCTTCCGCAAATCAAGAGTCTGATATATCAGAGATGTGGCCAATCAGTCCAGCCAGTAAAATGAAAATTTATGTACAGCTGCCATAATTGCCATATAATCAAGTGATGCAGACAGCAAAAACCTCAAATACTTTCCGCCAGCTAGCCCACCTGCTGCCGTTTATCAATGGTCTTAAAAATCGCTACGCCCTTGGCGGACTGTTGCTTTTAATCACCAACATCGCCGCGCTTTTAACCCCCTGGCTGATGAAAAAAGCGGTGGAGCAGCTTGAAAACCCGATCAATGGGCAGCCTGGTGCCAGCCAGTACGCCCTGTTGATTGCGGCTTTGGCATTCATACATTGCCTGGTGCGTATTTTTTCCCGCACAACCATCCTTAATGCAGCAAGGCAGGTGGAGTACAAAATCCGCGAAGCTCTTTTTGCCAACCTGATGGAACTTGACCAGACTTTTTTCCACAAGGAAAGAACCGGCGATCTTATCTCCCGTTTTGCCAATGATCTTACCAATATCAGGATGTTATGCGGTTTTGGCAGTATGAGTATGCTTAACACGCTGATACTGTACTTTGCAGCTGTATGGCTGATGTTGATGAT
>JAVERM010000006.1:0-38624 GCA_034007105.1 Trichlorobacter sp. | reverse complement strand
TTTTACTGCAAAATCATCTGATTGACGATCTTCAGCAAACTTCGCTGGAAATGCGGATGCTGCCTTTAACCACTATTTTTGAGCCTTTGCGCCACACCGTGCGGGAGCTGGCGCAGGAGTTTGGAAAACCGCTTAATTTTACCATTGAAGGTGGTGAAACCGAGCTTGATCGCAAGATTATTGACCGGCTTGGCGATTCGCTCATCCATCTTATCCGCAACGCCCTTGATCACGGACTGGAACCAACGGAAGAGCGGCTTGCAGCAGGCAAGCCTCCCAAGGGAAACCTCAGCCTTTCCGCCTGTTTTGACAGTGGCTGCGTTACCATTTTGCTAAGCGATGATGGTCGCGGTATCCAGAGATCAAAAGTACGGGAAAAAGCTTTGTCCAAAAGGATGTTTGACGAAAACACAGTTAAAACCATGCCGGATTCTGATCTTGTGAACCTGATTTTCGCGCCTGGTTTCAGCACCAGCCCGATTGTTACAGATATTTCAGGACGTGGCGTTGGCATGGATGTGGTGAAAAAAAGCATCACCAATGACCTTAAAGGTGCCATTTTTGTGGACAGCACAGAGGGTAAAGGAACGGTATTCCACCTGCGCCTGCCCCTTAACCTGGCTGTTTTCCCTCTTTTTATGGTCACTGCTGCAAATAAAACCTGTGCAGTTCCGGCTACTTCAATTGTGGAGATATTAAGCGTCTGCACAGATGAAGTTATTGATATTGTTGGCAAGCGTGCTGTTTCTTTGCGGGAACAGCTGATTCCGGTTGAGCGGCTCTCCCTTTTGCTTGGGCTTGATGATTCAGGTCAGCATCCAGATGAGCTGCTGATTGTGATTGTGCGGGACGGTGAATACAAACTTGGGCTGATTGTTGATGAACTGCTGGGGCAGCAGGATATGGTGGTAAAGCCGTTGCCAGATCATATGCGCAACCTGAAACTGGTTTCCGGTGTAACCATTGGCGGGCATGGTCTGATTATCAATCTTTTGAATATCCCCAGCCTGTTGCAGGCAGCCCGCAAAGTGGTTGCAACTGTACCGGCAGTCAGAGAAGCCAGGGCAAACAGTACATATAATATCCTGGTGGTGGATGATTCCTACAACACCCGCGAGATAGAAAAAAGCATCCTTGAAGCCAATGGTTATCATGTGGAAACAGCGGTGGACGGTGAGGATGGCTACGCAAAAACCCGCGAAACATTGTACGACCTGGTGATTACTGATGTGGAAATGCCTAATCTGGATGGTTTTTCCTTCACTGAAAAACTGCGTGCAGATGAGCGTTACCGCTTGATACCGGTAATCATAGTTACCTCCCGTGCCAAGGATGAGGACAAAAAGCGCGGCATCCAGGCAGGTGCCAATGCCTATATTATCAAAGGTGCCTTTGATCAGACAAATCTGATAGAAACCGTGGAAAGCCTGCTGTGATAGCGAGGAAATTACGTAATGAGCGATAGCAACCCATTGATTTTACTGGTGGATGATGACCTGTTTACCGCTGAATTGACCGGCATGGTGCTGGAGATGTCCGGCTATGGGGTGCTGATTGCCGAAGGCGGTTTTGATGCCCTGGAAAAGCTGGCTGCAGCACCGGCAATAGCAATGGTGATATCTGATATGAACATGCCGTTTATGGATGGTCTTGAGCTGTTTGCAGAAATACGCCAGCAGGGTCTTGCCCAGCCATTTGTGTTACTTACCGGCGATGATGCCGAGCCATTAAAAGCTGCCCATCCTGAACTTGATGCAGTGATTACCAAAGATGAACATTTGCAGGATGCACTACCGGAACTACTGGCAAGCCTGTTGTAGCTACCCAGCGAAAGGATGCCTATGGAAACCAAAGCCGTTGCAACAGCAGCCAAGCTGCAAAAAATACGTGATGCCTACCTGAAGCATCTTCCAACACAACTGGCAGCCATTGCTGATGAATATGAGCGGTTGATTACCGAACAGGCAGGTGGCAAAGATATGGCAACCCTGCACCGCCAGATGCATACCTTGCGGGGCAGCAGTGCTTCCTTTGGTTTTGTCAGGTTGAGTGCGGCTGCATCTGAAGCAGAAAAACTGCTGAAAGAAGTGCTGGTTTTGCAAAGTCATCCAAAACCTGGTTGGCATGGCAAATGGCAGGAAGCCTTTACTTTTGTAGAGCATGAAGTAAATGCCATTGAATCTGCTGCGGCTATTGATTTAAGGGCAGTTGAGCTGGTTGCTGCTAACAGTAGTGTGCCGGATAAAAACGGTCAGAAACTGATTTACCTTTGCGAGGATGATACCTATCAGCGACTGACCTTAACTGCACAGATTGAATGTTTCGGGTTCAGGGTGGTTTCCTTTGGCACTTTGGAGCAGTTACAAATGGCAGTTAAAAATGCCCCTCCCGATGCCCTGGTTATGGATCTTATCTTCCCTGGTCGTCCGGTCGGTGGTTCAGAAATCATCAGCCAGCTTGCCACACACGATGAGCAGACGATTCCGGTTGTTTTTGTCACCTCTTCCAACACCATGACTTCCCGCATAGCCGCAGCACGTGCCGGCTCCAGTGCCTATTTTGTAAAACCTGTCAATGTCACCGAGCTTTGCGCTGTGCTGGGCAGGCTTACTTCCGCAGAAATACCGGAACCTTGCCGTATTTTGATTGTTGATGATGATCCGCACCTGACTGACCTTTACAGTGCCACCTTGCAAGCTGCCGGAATGGAGACGTTAGCGGTAAATAATCCGCTTTTGCTGATGGAGCCTTTGCTGGAATTTAAACCTGATCTGATTCTGACAGATATGTATATGCCGGGTTGTAGTGGTCTTGAGCTGGCAAAAACTGTCCGCCAGATTAACCAGGTATTCAGCATCCCCATTATATTTCTTTCCAGTGAAACAGACCTGGGCAAGCAGTTTCAGGCAATGCGCATCGGTGGCGACGAGTTTCTCACCAAGCCGGTTGATGCAGAAAACCTGGTGGCAGCGGTGGCAGGGCGGGCAGAGCGGATGAAAATCCTGCGCTCTTACATGGTGCGGGACAGCATGACCGGACTTTACAATCATACTGCCATCAAAGACCATCTGGAGACTGCCGTTGCCACTGCCAGACAGGAAAAGCAGGAACTTTGCTTTGTAATGCTGGACCTGGACAGTTTTAAGCAGATAAATGACAACTATGGTCACAGTATGGGTGATCAGGTGCTGATTACCCTGGCGCGGTTGCTCGTCCAGCGACTGAAAAAAACTGATTTTGCCGGACGCTATGGTGGCGAGGAGTTTGCGCTTGTACTGCCAGGCTATGCTTTGGTAGAGGCGATGGATTTGATGGAACATCTGCGGGCAGCATTTGCTGCACTTGAATTTCCGATTGCAGCAGACAGATTCAAGACATCTTTTAGCTGCGGAGTGGCTGCTTTATCCCGTTTTAATGATGCTGATCTGCTTTGTCGTGCTGCTGATTCTGCCCTGTACCGAGCCAAGGATAAAGGTCGCAACCGTGTGGAGGAAGCCACAATTACCGAGCTGTGGAAAGAGACAAAATGAGGCGCGAATGAATAACAGGAAACCAAAACTTGCCATGTATTGGGCTGCTTCCTGCGGCGGCTGCGAGATATCCCTTGCCAATATCCATGAAGTTATTCTGGAACTTGATGAACATTTTGATTTTTTCTTCTGTCCCTGCCTGCTGGATACCAAAAAGGCAGATATTGACGCTCTGCCCGATGGTGCAATCAGTGTCACCCTTTTTAACGGTGCCCTGCGTACAGAAGAAAACAAGGAAATGGCACAACTGCTGCGCCGTAAATCACAACTCTTTATCGCCTTTGGCAGCTGTGCTGCCGGTGGTGGTATCCCTGCACTGGCCAATCATCATGGCACGCAACATCTCATGGATACGGTTTTCCAAAACGCGCCTTGTCTTGATAATCCGGAAGGTACGACACCGCAGCCGGTAAGCAGGGTGGCTGATGGTGAGCTGCACCTGCCTTTGCTGCTTCCATGTGTGCTGTCTGCCAAAGATGCTGTAAAGGTGGATTACACCATGCCTGGCTGCCCGCCGGAACCGGAACAGATTGTTGCGCTTATCCGTCACCTGGCTGCTGCCTTGCCGCTGCCATCTGTGGAAAATCTGCCTGTTTGCACTGAACGTGCTGTTTGCGACCAATGCACCAGAGAGAAAAAGAACCTGCCTGCCCCTTGTCTGCAACGCCCTTCTGTTGGTGTGCCGGAACCTGGCTGGTGTTTACTGGAACAGGGCTATCCATGCCTGGGCAGTGCCACCCGTGCCGGCTGTAACGCCCTTTGCCCTGCTGTCAATATGCACTGCACCGGCTGTTATGGTGCAATCGACCTGACATCAGACCCGGGGGCAGCGGCATTGGCAGCAATGGCAGCAGTAATCAGACCTGCCATTGCCGGACAGGATGAAGCAGCAATTCACAGTAATATAACCACTGCCATGAACGGATTACCCGATCCCTTGGGCAGTTTTTACCGCTACAGCCTGGCAAATGCAGTGACAGCAGTGTGCAAAAGGGAGGCAAGTCAATGACTAGACGGATTACCATTGACCCGATTACCCGCCTGGAAGGTCATGGCAAAATTGAGATATTCCTGGATGATGCTGGCGAAGTTTCCTCTGCCTATTTCCAGATACCTGAACTGCGCGGCTTTGAATCTTTCTGCGTTGGTCGTCCTGCCGAGGAGATGCCTGGCATTACCAACCGCATTTGCGGTGTTTGCCCCGAAGCCCACCATATGGCAGCGGCAAAAGCGGTGGATCAGGCGTTTGGTGTAACCTGTCTGCCGGCAGCCCGCCGTATCCGCGAGCTTATCTACCATGCTTTTATGGTTGTGGATCACACCACCCATTTTTACTGCCTTGGCGGACCTGATTTTATTGTTGGTCCGGACGCACCGCCTGAAGAGCGCAATATCCTTGGTGTAATCCGCAAACTGGGGCTTGATTCCGGTAAAAAGGTGATTGATTGCCGCAAACGTAATCACGAACTGATCAAACAGCTTGGCGGACGGGGTATTCATCTTTGCGGTGCCTTGCCTGGTGGCTGGTCTGTTCCGGTTACCAAAGAGCAGCAGGCAGTTTTTCGTTTGTTTGCCGTGGAAAATATCAATTTTGCGCAGTTTTCTCTCAAAGCATTTGAAAATCTTGTGCTTGGCAACAAAACTTATTACGACCTGCTTTTTTCAGATACTTACTACCATGAAACCCACAGTATGGGCAGTGTAAACAGCCAGAACAGCTCAAGTTATTACGATGGTATGATTAGAGTGGTGGATACAAAAGGCCGTCAGATAGCCTTATATAATCCGGCTGATTATCAGCAACATATTGCAGAACGGGTGGAGCCGTGGAGTTATCTGAAATTTCCTTACCTTAAACAGCTTGGCTGGCACGGGTTTGTTGATGGCCAGCAAAGCGGCATTTATATGACCACACCCCTTGCCCGCCTGAATGTATCAGACTGCCTTGATACAGCTTTGGCGCAGGCTGAATTTGAAAAGTTTTACGATTGTTTTGATGCCCGCGGCAAAGGGGAGGGAGGGCGTAACCGTCCGGTGCATTACCGCCTTGCCACCCACTGGGCAAGGCTGATTGAGGTTTTGCACGCAGCAGAAAAAATGCTGGAACTGCTGGATCATCCGGAAATCTGTGACCCCCATGTCCGTCAATCGGTTGAACCAGGGGCAGGCGTGGGCATTGCCTCGGTGGAAGCACCAAGGGGTACGCTTACCCATCATTATGAAACCGATGACCACGGCATACTCACCAGGGTCAACATGATTGTCGGCACCACCAACAACAATGCACCCATTTCCCTGTCCATTATGAAGGCAGCAAAAGGGCTGATCCATAACGGGCATTTTACACAGGGGATTCTTAACCAGGTGGAAATGGCTTTTCGTCTTTACGATCCCTGCTGCTCCTGTGCCACCCACGCGCTGGGTAAAAGTCCGCTTGAACTTAACCTGCGCAGGCAGAGTGATGGTGTGCTTGTTGATCAGCTGCTGCGTTGTTGAAAAACTACTGAAAGGTTGCTGGTGCTGGATGCTAACTGCTGAAAAACTGGTAATTGGTCTTGGCTCTCCATTTCTGGCTGATGACTCTGTTGGTCTGCATGTTGTGCGCCAACTGCAAACCAAAGGGCTGCCAGGTGTACGTTTTGTGGAATCCCATGCAGGTGGTCTTTTATTGCTGGAAGAGATGGAAGGTGCAAAACAGGTGATAATTGTTGATGCCATGCAGGACGAACAGCACCAGCCTGGTGAAGTCCTGATTTTGGGCATAAATGGCAGCAGCCAAAACGCTTCATGCAGCCATGATTGCAGTCTGCATCAGGCATTAAACATTGGACGCACCCTTAGTATGGAGCTTCCTGCTGATGATGCTATCCACCTGGTGGCAGTGGTGGCAAAGGATTTGACCAGCTTCAGCCAGCAGTTAACTCCGGATGTGGAGGCAGCAGTGGAGCCAGCATGTAAGGCGGTGCAACGGTTGTTTGGTTTTTAGCCACTCATGGTTTACCAATAAACACAAAAAACCAAATTTATAGACTTTTTGACGGAGATGCCATGACTGCACCAACAAAAACAATAGTTATTTTATGTAGTTGCAGCGGTATTATCTCAGATCGGATTAACTGGGAGAAAGTACAGGCTTTGCTCAAAAACCATCCAGCCAGACCTGAATTTGTGGTGGATGAGCTTGCCTGCGGTGCTGATAACCTGGAGCATCTTACAAAGCTGTTACGCGGGGAAAAACCGGATAATCTGGTGGTTGCAGCCTGTTCACCCCGTGATCATGAAGCTACTTTCCGTAAGCTGCTGGCAGATGCCGGAGTAAACCCCTGGCAGTTGCAGATGGTTAACCTGCGGGAGCAGGTGGCATGGGTTACCGCTGATCCGCAGCAGGCAACAAACAAGGCGGCAAGGATGATTTTTGCTGCCCTTAATCGGGTGCAGCACCACAAGCCGCTTTTTGAAAGACGGCAGGCAATACGCACTGAAGTTGCTGTTATCGGAGCTGGTCCGGCAGGTATGCAGGCGGCACTTACCCTTGCCCGCGCCGGCAGAAAAGTGGCACTTATTGAAAAAGAGCCTTTTATCGGCGGGTTACCGGTGCGTTTTGAAGAGCTTTTTCCAAACCTTGAATGCGGTCCCTGCCTGCTGGAACCACTGATGGGAGACCTGCTGCACGGCTTTGAAAGCGATCTTGTGCAGCTGCACACCCTTGCAGAAGTCATTGCTGTTACCGGCAGTTTTGGTAACTGGAACCTGACGGTGCGCAAAAATCCCCGTTACATCAATCCTGATCTCTGCATTGGCTGTATGATTTGCGCCGAGGTCTGCCCATCAAAGCGCAATAACCGCTGGAATGTTGACGGAGAAATATCAGCTGTGGATAGCCCCTTTGCCGGTGCGCTGCCCAACCTTCCCCATATTGATTCCTCTTTTTGTCTCAAGTTGCAGGGCAAAGATTGTAACATCTGCCAGGAAAACTGCCCGGTTCCGGATACCATCATCTTTGACGATGCAGCAAGCGAGTTTCAGCTTCAGGCAGGAGCAATAATTATTGCCAGCGGTGCTGATGAGTTGCAGGATAAACTGCCAGCCTTTGCCAGCGGAACCGAAATCCATACTGCCTACAGTTTTGAGCGTCTTTTGGCAATGAACGGACCAACTGGAGGCGAACTGCTGAAAAAGGATGGTACACCGCCTGCCTCCCTTGCCATTTTACATTGTGCCGGTTCGCTGGATAAGGAAAACACCCCTTACTGTTCAGCCACATGTTGCCGTGCTGGTATCAAATACGCTCACCTGGCTGCTGCCAGACTACCCGAACTTACTGTAACCAGGCTGGTGCGGGAGCAGGTTATTCCCGGAGTTGATGCAGCCGTACCTTTTCATAATGATCACAGCCATGTTGTCCGTTATCAGGGGTTGCCTGATCTTGCTTTGCAGGGCAGTGGCAATGAACAGACCATTCATTGCAATTCAACAGGTGAACAGGTTGCTGCCGAGATGGTTTTGCTGCTGCGCCCGATAATTCCGAGCCAGGGAACTGCCTCCATTGCTGAACTTCTGGAACTGGAGCGCGATAATGCCGGTTTTCTGTCACCGTTGCATCCCCTTGCCGATCCGTGCGCCAGCTCTGTAAAAGGGATTTATCTGGCTGGTTCCTGCCGAGGTGCGGCTGACCTGCGGGATGCCTTTGCCTCCGGCACTGCTGCTGCCGGACATGCACTTTCTGCCCTGGTTGAAGGGCGTGAACTGGTGGTGGATCCGCAGGTGGCATCTGTAAATACCAGTATCTGTGCAGGCTGCAAAACCTGTTTGCCCCTTTGTCCCTACAAGGCGATTTCATGGAATGAACAGGACAATTCAGCTTTTGTAACAGATATACTTTGTCGCGGATGCGGTGTATGCGTGGCAGCCTGCCCGGCAGGAGCGATCAGCGGGCAAGGATTTACGCGGGAGATGTTACGGGCAGAACTGAAAGGGGTATTGTCATGAGTTGCCAGACTTTGTCACAGCTGCAACAGTCTGTACCTGTACCGATTGATACCGGTTCTGACCAGAAGTTAAAGATAGTGGCTTTTTTGTGCAACTGGTGTTCTTACGCAGGTGCTGACAAGGCAGGTGCCAACCAGCTACCTGTGCCGGCAGAGCTTTCGGTAATCCGGGTGATGTGCTCGGGCAGGGTTGAGCCGACCTTGATACTGGAAGCCTTTGCCAGCGGTGCAGACGGAGTAATGGTACTTGCCTGCCACCCGGGTGATTGCCATTATAAACAGGGTAACCTGCAAGCAGCCTGTCGAGCTGAACTACTGGAAAAACTGTTGCCGCAACTAGGTGTAGATGCGCAGCGTTTTTGCTTTGATTATATCTCTGCCGCAGAAGCGGAGAAATTTTCCCGTCTTACCAGTGGGTTTTGTGCCAGATTGCAGGTAATCTGCAAAAAACAGGTAGCCGCAAAAAACATTGTGTAAACCTTTTAATTTTATTCATATTAAAACTTTGTGATTGTTTATCTGTTAGTTTTGTGGCAAACAAGCAGCTTAAAGTTTTTGGCTGTGCATATAAATAAATAGAATATCGGATCACGGTGCCCGTAAGGGTGAAAAGGGAAGAGGGGTGTATTTCCATTGGGAAGAATCCTCCGCGGACCCGCCGCTGTAAGCGATGACAAAGGGTAACACGTCACTGACCGTAAGGTTGGGAAGACGCCCGGCGGATGAATCGCAAGCCAGAAGACCTGCCTGATCTATGCACTTGGATTATCCTGAGGGTAAAGGGAAAGTGGATTAAGTAACAGGCTTTGAATACGTAAAGTCCGTTTGCGCTTTGTCGCAAGCGGACTTTTTTGTTTGCTTGAACTAAAAAAGTTGCACCAGGCTTCACCCCTTTCTGTGGTTTGGGGGAGTATGCTCCCCCATTTTTTTAGCTGAATTACCAGATATGAGGAGAAAAAACAGATAGCAGCACCAGGGTCGGAACAAGGGAAGTGGAGTGTAATTCTCCCGCTGTCCCGCAGCCGTGAAGGGAACGAACGCCCGATTAAAGCCACTGTCGCAGACTGCGATGGGAAGGCGGGCAAGTAGGTAGCCCGAAGCCGGAAGACCTGTCCGAACCGAACATTATTTCCCGAGGGAGGAAGAAGATGAAAAGAAGCAGACAGAAGCGAACCTGTAGTATGGCACTGGGCATGGTAATGGGGCTTTGCGCCGTTGCCGGAGCAGAGGAGCAGGACAAAAGCACGGACATCAGGCTGGAACAGGTGGTGGTGACTGCCAACCGGATGGAAACGCAGTTAAAAGAGGTGGGTAGTTCCATAACAGTCATCACGGCCGAAGAGATTGAGGCGCGGCAGCAGCCGTTACTGTTGGATGTGCTGCGCAGCGTACCTTCGGTGGATGTGGTACGAACCGGTACTATGGGTGGTACTACGTCAATATCCATACGGGGAGCTGGATCAAACAAAACCCTGGTACTGCTTGACGGCATTGAACTTGGCGATCCATCCTCCACCGGAGGCGAGTATGACTTTGCCAACCTGACCACTGACAACATCGAGCGGATCGAAATCCTGCGCGGGCCTCAAAGTACTTTGTACGGCTCCCGTGCCATGGGCGGGGTAATCAACATCATCACCAAGCGGGGTCAGGGTAAACCCACCGGCTACCTGTCGCTCTTGGGTGGTTCGTTTTACACCGCTTCGGAAAAAGCTGGCATTATGGGGGGTAGTGACAAGTACAACTACTCACTTGGTGTTTCACGCTTTGACACCAGTGGTTATTCCTCTGCCAACAGTAAATACGGCAACAGTGAGAAAGATGGTTATCAGAATACATCCATAAATACACGACTGGGCATTACTCCGATGGATAATCTTTCCGTTGACTTTATCATCAACTACCTGAGAAGCAGGGCTGAGCTTGATGGGGGTGGTGGTCCAGGCTATGATGATCCCAATTCTATTCAAAAGACTGAACAGGTATCATTCAGAACCCAGGCGGATCTGGATCTGTTTGACAAACTGTGGGAGCAGCGGCTGGGAGTATCATTTAATGATCTGACCCGTGACCTTAAAAACGATCCTGACCCTGCCCATCCATCTGACCTTTCCCGCGGACACTTCCACGGTCAAAGCGTAATGGTTGACTGGCAGCACACACTTAATCTGCACAAAACCAATACCCTTACCCTTGGGGTAGAGCGGAAGGAAGAAAACGCCAAGTCTGACTATTATTCAGAAAGTGTTTGGGGGCCACTCTCCAGTCCCTGGAAAGAACATTTTGCCCATACCACCGGCTTTTACCTGCAAGATCAGGTGAAGCTGTGGGATTCCTGGTTCACCACTCTTGGCGTGCGTCTGGATGACCATAGCAAATTCGATAGCAAGACCACATACCGTTTCACCAGTGCCTACGTTGTCAAGCAGACCGGTACCACCTTCAAAGGCAGCTACGGTACGGCGTTTAAAGCTCCGTCTCTCTACCAGCTCTACGCTCCCACCTACGGCAACACCAAGCTTAAGCCGGAAACAAGCAATGGCTGGGATCTGGGGATAGAACAGTCCCTGCTGAAAGACAGGCTGACCTTTGGAGCAACCTATTTCCATAATGATTTTGAAAACCTGATCATCTGGGATAATACCTACAGTAACCTTAACAAGGCCAGAACCCAGGGTGTTGAGCTGATGGCAAACGCACGCCCTTTTGATGACCTTACCCTTACTGCCGGTTACACCTACACCAAGGTCGAAGACCGCACCACCGGCCAGGCACCGGTGCGGATACCAAAGAACAAGATCAGTTTTGATGCCAATTACCGCTTCCTTAAAAATGCAAATGCAAACCTTGGGGTAGTATACGTCAGTTCCCGTAATGATAATTTCTACGATGCGGTTACCTTTGCAAAAACACCTGTAAAGGTTAAAAACTACGTACTGGTAAATCTGGCTGCCGCATACGATATAACAAAAAATATCCAGATATTTGGCAGGGTTGATAACCTGTTTGATCGGGATTATGAAGAAGTTTACGGTTATGGCACTGCTGGTATCTCCGGTTATGGTGGTATCAAGCTGTCATTTTAAGCGTAACCTCTGGAGTTGATGAATAATGAGTACTGATCTTGATATTCTGCTCTGGAGCGGCGGAACCCTGTTCAGCCTTGGGATTTTCGCTGCAAAGACAGGTATGGGTCTTGGATATGGTCGTTTCGGTCGTGTCGGGGTACTCTTGACTCTGGGGTTATACCTGGTTTTGTTCCAGGTAACGGCTCACCTGACACAGCGGCTCCTGCATTTGTTGGAGCCGCTACTGCGGGATGGTCCCTGGCTGCACGAAGTTATGGCGGCTGGTATGATTATCTGGGGCATCATTTTAATTGTAAAACCGGAAGGTAAAAATTGCCGTACCCCTGCCTCATCCTTAACGCTTCTCATACCCTGCCCGGTCTGCCTTACCGCAATAACCTTTTCAACCTGGACTGCTCTGCAAACCCTTCCGTTCCCTTCCTGGGGGGTAGGGCTGGCAATGGGTGGGATGTTTTCTCTACTGACTCTGATAATTATGTTTATCGCAAGAAAAAATTCGCATGATGGCGGTACTCCTTCCCTTGGCTTAGCCATGATTGCCATCGGTCTGTACTACATCGCCTCCCTGTTTCTTCCAGCCAAGGTGGAGCAGACGAAAGGGATGTACGGCTCGTTTGTCACGGAATTGCAGCCTGCCACCGTTAACGGCGCGGATGGCATGGTTTTGCTGCTGCTGGTCGGGGTGCTGCTGGCTGTGTTGTGTATAGGATTTTTCTTGCGTAAAGGAGATTGTGAATGAACCTGCTGGCTGGACTTGAAACCGTTCTCTACCTGATCTCTTCCGTAATGTTGTTCCCGGTGGTGGCAGGGCTGGTGCTGCTGGTGGGCTGGGTTACAATATTTTTCGGAAGTTTTCTGCGTGAATGGCTGGAACGTAGACGGAATCTGTCCGCTCCGCTTAAGCATTACCTCGGTCGTCTGGCAGAGGCTCTGGAAGCACCGGACCGGGAGAATCTGGACCTCAAGATGGAACGGCTGCTCCAGACTGCGGAGCTTGCCCAGATCAAATCCCTGGACAAAATCCGCTTCGTCATCCGGGTGGGCCCGGCCCTGGGGCTGATGGGCACTCTGATCCCCATGGGCATCTCCCTTTCCTCACTGGCACAGGGGGATCTACCCAAAATGGCAGGCAGTATGGTCACCGCCTTCACCACCGTGGTGGTGGGGCTGGCGTGCAGCATCGCGGCCTACCTGATGTCCCTGACCAAGGAGAAATGGGTGCGGGCCGACCTGCGGGAAATGGAGTACCTGACCGAGGCAACGTTGCGGGAGCGGCTGGGGAAAACCGCACTGCTGACTGAAAAGGAGCGGGACCATGCGCTATCTTAAACGCCGCAACCGGTTTGACAAGTATGACGAGCCGCTGGAAGATCCGATCTCCGGGGTTGCCAACCTGTTCGATGTCAGCGTGGTATTCATCGTCAGCATGATGATCGCCCTGTTCATGGCTTACAACATGCTGGACCTGATGGACCCGACATCCGAGGTGAGCATCACCAAAAAAGCGGCCGACGGCAGTATTGAGGTAATCAGCAAAAAAGGGAAGGAAATCAAGGTGCGCAAGGTGACCGACAAACGGCTTTCCGGCGAAGGGGAGCGGCTGGGTACCGCCTATAAGTTGAATGACGGCAGAGTGATCTATGTGCCGGAATGATTCTGCTGCCATTTCAGGATATTCCATAGGTTGGCGGCTACTGTTTGCTGTGGTCATGTTTTTCCTTTTTCTGCCGTTTCTGCGCGGTACTACTGTGGCAGCCGAACAGCCATTGAAAGTAAGTCTGCTGCTGGGGGATTACAACAGCCGTCTGGCGGTACGTGCAGTGCAGGCAATCAAAACGCAGTATCCGGAACTTTCCGACCGTATCGCCTTTGAGGTGGCTGCCGGGGGAACCGTCCGCCAATCCGCCGGAACAGCCATTGCTTCGGGTGGATCTACACCCGGGTTCGGCGTTGTCCATATTATGGACCGCCAGATGGTGGCCCAGTACAAACCAGCCATTGCTGCCATGCGAAAGGCAGGGATGAAGGTCTATGCCGTGGGGGGCATATACGGCAAAGATGACGAGGAGATGGAGCTTATTAACGACCCGGTGGTGGAGCGTTATTTCACCGAAGGGGGCGTGGACAACTGCATCAACATGATCCTGTTCCTGCTCCACCGTGATAGCGGTATGGAGGTTGCGTACCGTGAGCCTGCCCGGATGGCTCCGGAAGGTATCTACCTGAAGGAAGGGCGGCGCACCGTTGCTACCCATGAGGAGTATCTTCGCCTGTACTGGCAGCGTCCCGGTCCCTGGATCGGCATCACCTTCTACAAAAATTTGGTGGACAACGGCGACACGACCATTCTGGATAGCCTGATTGATACCCTGGAACAACGGGGGATGAATGTGCTGCCGGTCTACGGCTATCCATCAGAGCAGCCGGTGGAACGCTATTTCTTTGATGAAAATGGTAAAAGTCGAGTAAAAGCTGTGATCGGTCTTTCCCTCAAGGTGGGAACCACCCCACAGACTGCGGTTCCGTTGTTCTCCCGTCTGGGGGTTCCGGTACTTGATGCCATTATACTTTATTACCAGTCCCGCAAGGAATGGGAGCAGTCTCCGGTGGGGCTGGACATCTTCGAGCGGGGGGCATCAGTAGCCATGCCAGAACTGGCCGGCATCATCCAGCCCACCGTGGTTGCCTCGCGGGAGCGGGTGCGCGACCTGATCACCGGGCTGGAGTACGTGGAGACCCGTCCGATTCCGGAACGGATTGAGCAGCTGCGTGATCGTATTTCCCGCTGGCTGATATTGCAGACCAAAAGCAATGCAGACAAACGGGTTGCCCTGATCTACTACAGCTATCCGCCGGGCAAACAGAACATCGGGGCTGCCTATCTGAATGTGCTGCCGGAAAGCCTGTTCGAGATCGTCTCACGGTTGCAGCGGGAAGGGTACACCACCGGCAGCAACGACATCGGCAAGGAGTGGCTGTTCAATGATGTACACACCTTTGGTCGCAATATCGGCAACTGGGCACCCGCCGAGATCGACCGCCTGGCACGAAGTGGCAAGGCTGTACTTATGCCAATGCAGGTCTACAAAAGCTGGTTCATGGAGCTGCCCGAAGGGTTCCGCCGGTCGGTGGTGCGGGACTGGGGCGAGCCGGATGCCAGCAAAATCATGACTTGGCGTGATGACCGAGGCACTGCGTTTATCGTGCTTCCGGCGGTGCGCTACGGCAACATCCTGCTCACCCCCCAGCCGGCCCGTGGGTGGGAGCAGGATATCAAAAAAGCCTACCACAGCATCACCCTTGCTCCCCACCACCAGTACATCGCCTTTTATCTCTGGCTCAAGCGGGGCTTCAAGGCTGATGCCGTTGCCCATATCGGCACCCACGGTACCCACGAGTGGCTCTCCGGCAAGGAGGTCGGTTTCACCGCCGAAGATCCGCCGGAACTGCTGATCCAGGATCTGCCCAACATCTACCCCTACATCGTGGACGATGTGGGGGAAGGGCTTCAGGCCAAGCGGCGCGGCATGGCGGTGGTGATCGACCATATGACGCCCCCCCTGGACAAGGCTGGTCTTAACCTGGAGCTGAAGGAACTGACTGCCCTGATCAACGACTATGCCGATGCCAGGGAGAAATCCCCCCAGCTGGCCGATACCCGACTTCAGGAGATCAACACCCTCTGCCGCAGGATTGGGCTGCTCACCGACCTGAAGCTGACCGCCATCACCACCCCCGACCATGTGGAGGAACTGGACGACCATATCCGGGAGATCGGCGAAAAAGCGACCCCCTTTGGCCTGCATACCTTCGGTAAAGTGCCGGAGGAGAGGTACATCGCCAGCACAGCAAAGGCGGTGGTGGATATAGAAATCAATCTCTCCCCTGAAGAACGGCAGAAGCGTATTTTTGCCATGCAGCAAGCTATTATTGCCGGTGGAGAACGGGAGCTGGACTCTTTCATTGCGGCTCTGGCTGGACGCTACATCCCTGCCGGTCCGGGCAATGACCCGATCCGCACGCCGGAATCGCTGCCCACCGGCAAGAACTTCTACTCTTTTGACCCGACCAGGGTTCCCACGCCGGCGGTCTATGAAACCGGGAAGAAGCTGGCCGAAGAGCTGATTAGCGACTACCAGCAACGCCACGGTGCTTACCCGGACAAGCTGACCTTCAACATCTGGGGTACCGAGACCATCCGCCACGAAGGGGTGATGGAATCCCAGATTATGTACCTGCTGGGGGTGCGCCCCCGCTGGGACGAACGGGGGCGGATCAGCGGAGTTGAGGCGATTCCCCGTAACGAGCTGGAGAGGGGCAGGATTGATGTCACCATGGTTCCGTCCGGACTTTATCGCGACCTGTTTCCCAATCTGATGGCACTTTTGGATCAGGCTGCGACAGTGGCCAGGGACCAGGATGAGACAGACAACCTGGTGAGGAGTAATATTAAAAAAACCAGGGAGATGCTGATGAGTCGGGGGGTGCCGGAAGAGCGGGCGCAGCGGCTGGCATCGGTACGGATATTCACCGAGCCTTCCGGAGCCTACGGCACCGGCCTGGACACGGTGATCACGGCTTCCAATACCTGGGATACCGAAAAACAGGTGACAGATGTCTATTTTATGCGGATGAGCCACCTTTATGGTCATGGGTTCTGGGGGGATACCGCCGAACATGATGGCGTAAAACTTGGTGAAACGCTGCTGAAACAGGCACTCTCCGGCAGCCAAATGGCTGTGCACAGCCGTTCCTCCACCATTTTTGCCACCCTGGATAACGATGATGTTTTCCAGTACCTGGGGGGAACGGCGATGGCGATCCGTGCCATTGACGGAAAAACCCCGGAAGTCTACCTCACTGACATGACCAACCCGACCCAACCCAAACAGGAAACCCTGGAAAAGATGATGGGTCAGGAGATGCGCTCCCGCTATCTGAACCCAGAGTGGATCAAGGCGATGATGAAGGAAGGCTACAGCGGGGCGCATTTTGTGGATAAAGTTGTGGAACACCTCTGGGGCTGGCAGGTGACGGTGCCGGAGGCGGTGGACAGTGCCAAGTGGCAGGAGATGTACGAAACCTGGGTCAAGGATCGCAACAACCTGGGATTGAAGGAACTGTTCCGCCAAGCAAAGAACCCCTGGGCCTACCAGTCTATGGTGGCGCGGATGCTGGAGACGGTGCGCAAACAGTACTGGCAGCCCGAACCGCAGGTGATGGAGAAGCTGGCGGAAGAGTATGCCCGGAGCGTTCAGGAGGTTGGGCTGACCTGCTGCGACCACACCTGCAACAACCCGCAACTCACCGGCTTTACTCGGGCAACCCTGCTGTCGGTGCCGGGGCTGAAAAACCTGGCCCCCGGCTTCATGCAGGCGTTGCAGGCCATGAAGCAGCCTGACGGCGGGGCGCGGAGCAGCCAGACCCGGCAGCAGACGCGGGCAACATCGGGCAGCCAGGATGCTGTTCAGGGCACCGCCGGCCGTGCCCCGGGCGGTAGCGGCGCGGCGGACGGAACCAAAGCGGTAACCGGGTTCGAGATGCAGGAGAGCGGCTCTGTTGCTTCGGGTGCTTCATCGGCTCCGATCCCCTGGTTGTTCATGCTGGGGTTTGCTGTGGTGCTGGGGCTGGTTGGTTATGGTTTCAGAAAAAGCAGATAACTGATTACTACACTCATATCATAGTGCAGTTGAAAAGGAGATTACATGAAACGGTTGTTCATGCTGGTCGTGTCCCTGTTGTTTTTACCGGTGTTTGCTCAAGGTGCCGACATTCACCTTCCGGCAAATCTGCATGCTACAGCGCAGGTGGTAAAAACCACACTGGACAATGATTGGGAAAAAACCCTGTTGGTTACTTTTGCTGAACGGCGGCGGACACTGGCGACTTTTGATGGATTTGTGGAGGCTATGGCAGCCATGAACCATTCAGCATCTCCCCTTTTGTGGGAAAAGGTGAGCAAGGAGTTTATGTCTGTAAAAGGCTGTGGCGGTCAGGTGTATATGGATGTTGTTCGTGAAAGGCTTGCCAGGGATGCCGGTCTGGAAAAACAGGATATAACCAAAATGGCAACTGCGGCTGACATGGATAATCTGGCTGTAGTAACAAAGGAGTTCAAGCCTTTTACCGTTACAGTGCTGGCAACTGCAGGAGCCAGAACCAATGCAATACGCACCGGTGTTGATGAGGGTATCCACATTGAAGGTGAAGAGCCGAAGGGAACCATCAACATCATGCTGCTTACCAATGCGCAGCTTACAGATGGTGCAATGGCGCGGGCCATTATCACTGTGACTGAAGCTAAAACTGCTGCCTTGCAGGATCTTGATGTGCAAAGCAGCTACACCCCTGATGCCCAGGCAACCGGTACCGGCACTGACAGTGTAATTGTCGTGGCAGGAACCACCGGTCCGACAGTCACCTATACCGGCGGTCACAGCAGGATTGGCGAACTGATCGGCAAGGCAGCCTATGAAGCGGTGATTGAAGCTCTGGTGAAACAGAACGGATTCAAACCGCCTGCACCTCGACCGTTGGTGTCGGCGGAAGCCCGCAATGAAAAGGCTGCAAGCATTGAGGCCGAAAAATGGCTATGGCTGCTTGATGAAGGGAGGTTTCCCGAAAGCTGGGACGCTTCTTCCGAGCTGTCTCGCCGATCAATAAAGTAGCCACAAAAAACATTGTGCAAGTCTTTTAATTTTACTCATATTAAAACTTTGTGATTGTTTATCTGTTAGTTTTGTGGCAAACAAGCAACTTAAAGTTTTTGGCTGTGCATATAAATAAATAGAATATCGGATCATGGTGCCCGTAAGGGTGAAAAGGGAAGAGGGGTGTATTTCCATTGGGAAGAATCCTCCGCGGACCCGCCGCTGTAAGCGATGACAAAGGGCAACACGTCACTGACCGTAAGGTTGGGAAGACGCCCGGCGGATGAATCGCAAGCCAGAAGACCTGCCTGATCCATGCACTTGGATTATCCCGACGGTAAAGGGAAAGTGTGGTAAGTAACAGGCTTTGAATACGTAAAGTCCGTTTGCGCTTTGTCGCAAGCGGACTTTTTTGTTTCGTAACGCAGATGATTCCAGGAGCCTGACAGGCTCCCAAACAAAGGAGAAGTTAATCATGCACATTATGGAAGGTTTTTTACCTGTAAAACATGCCATTGGCTGGAGTATTGCATCGGCTCCGTTTGTGGCTTACGGGCTTTATTCAGTCAGTAAAACAATTAAGGAAAAGCCTGAACAGAGGATGCTTCTGGGGGTGGCTACAGCCTTTACCTTTGTACTTTCGGCATTGAAGATGCCTTCTGTTACCGGCAGTTGCTCCCACCCCACCGGCACCGGTCTGGGTGCAATACTTTTTGGTCCGGCAGCAATGGCTCCAATAGGTGCGGTGGTGCTGCTGTTTCAGGCTTTGTTGCTTGCCCACGGCGGCATTACCACCCTGGGAGCCAATATTTTTTCAATGGCTATTGTGGGGCCGTTTGTTGCCTTCGGGGTTTATCGTCTTGCCAAAGCGGCAAAGCTTCCCTTTGGTGTTTGTATCTTTCTGGCTGCGGCTTTGGGAGACCTTTTGACCTACGTCACCACATCGGTGCAACTGGCTTTGGCTTTTCCTGATCCGGCTGGTGGTTTTGCTGCATCCTTTGCCAAGTTTGCCACTGTATTTGCCGTAACCCAGATTCCGCTGGCCATCAGCGAAGGGCTTTTGACTGTGATTGTTTTTAATGCTTTGTCCCGCTTTAATCCTCGGGAATTGCAGGAGCTTGATGTTGTGGAAAGCAGGGAGGTGCAGGCATGAAACGGTATCAGAACCTGATTTTACTGGCTTTGGTGGCTGCGCTGGTGGTTATTCCGTTGCTGATAGTAAAGGCACCGGAACCAGGACCTGATGGTGAAGAAGTGGAAATTTTTGAAGGTGCTGATAACCAGGCAAAGGATCTGATTACAGAGATAGTGCCTGATTATCATCCCTGGGCAGAGTCTTTGCTGGAGCCACCCAGTGGTGAGATAGAGTCACTGCTCTTTGCACTTCAGGCAGCTTTGGGTGCAGGCTTTCTGGGTTATTGGTACGGCAGTTCTGCAACCCGTGCCAGACTGCGTCAGTCAGGAGAAAAAAAGGCTTGATGCTGCTTGAACAATATGCCAGCAACAACCGCTGGCGGCAGGTTAATCCTGCTGCCAAGGGGCTTTTCTCCCTGTGCGGGCTGACAGCGGTGCTGATTGCAGTTAACCCGCGTGTTACCGGTTTTGTGGCACTGGTCATGGTTGCAACAACCATGCTGGGAGCTGGCATACCTTTGAAAGATTATCTGCGGGTGGCAGCTCCAGCACTGCTTTTTCTGCTGGCAAGCGGGCTGACGTTGCTGGTATCGCTGCGGTTTGATGCTCCTTCCGGACTGGTTTTGCAACTGGCTCCTTCGGAGCTACCCCGTGCGGTTTTGGTCTGCACCCGCTCTTTGGGCGGGTTTACCGCCTTGCTGTTTCTGGCATTCAGTACACCCGTAAATGATATTATTGCACTGCTGCGCCGCCTGAAGTTGCCGGAAGTGCTGCTGGATCTGATGGTTCTTTGCCACCGGATGCTGTTTGTGCTGTCCGGTGCAATAAATGATATGCGCACGGCGCAAGCCGCGCGTTTAGGAAATGCCGGAATGCGGCAGAGTCTGCGCTCACTGGGCATACTGGTTGCCAATCTGATGGTACAGGTCTGGCAGCGTTCGCTCGCCCTGTACTACGGTGCATTGACGCGTAACAATGATGGTGCGCTGCGCTTTCTCGAACCCGAGTATCCGGACAGCCGCACCAGCATCGTAATTGCAGCTCTGGGCGGCAGTTGTCTGATGGTGCTGGCGTTGGTGATTTCATGACTAATATCAGCAAAGCTAATCTGCTGGAGCTGCAAAATGTCAGTTTCAGCTATCCGGACGGCAGCCAGGGGCTGCACAACTGCTCAATTCTGTTTCGCCGCAACAGGCGTGCTGTGCTGCTTGGCTTAAACGGTGCAGGCAAGACCACCCTGTTTTTGCACTGCAACGGCATTTTTCGTCCTCAAAAGGGACAGGTGTTGTACAACAGCTCTCCCCTGGATTACAGCCGTCAAGGCTTGCGGGAGCTGCGCTCGCGGGTGGGGCTGGTGTTCCAGAATCCAGACAGCCAGCTTTTTTCTGCCAGTGTGCGGGAAGATATTTCCTTTGGTCCCATGAATCTGGGGCTTGAGCGTCATGAAGTATGTACAAGGGTGGAGCAGGCACTGGAGGCGGTGGGGATGACCGATTATGCCGGAAAAGCGGTGCATAACCTTAGCTATGGTCAGAAAAAACGGGTCTGCATAGCTGGCGTGCTGGCAATGCAACCAGAGCTGCTCATCCTTGATGAACCGTTTGCCGGTCTTGATGTCAGTATGCAGACTGAATTGAATCTGATTCTTGATCAGCTTCACGAACAAGGGATAACCATTATTCTGGCAACCCATGATATTGATTTTGCCTATCAGTGGGCAGACGATATCTGTGTTCTGGTGCAGGGTACCTGCAAGGCAGTCTGGGATGGTCTGCAAAACCCGCAGCAGCTGGAACAGTTTGTAGCACATGGCTTCGGGATGCCCCGTGTTGCCCAGCTATATTATTCATTGGTGCAATCAGGATTACTGGCAAGCAGTCAAGCAATCCCCCGCAGCCATCAGGAATTGTTAAACCTGATTCATGGCTAGCTGTTTTGCCTGGATTAAAAGCTTTTTAAGGAGTTATGACAGATGTTTCTGCCAATACAGCTACAGATGGAAAACCGTGCCTGCCTGGTGGTGGGTGGCTCGGAAGTTGCTGCCCGTAAATGCATCAAGTTGCTGGAATACGGTGCCAACGTAACCGCAGTTGCTCCTTTTTTCAGTAATAATCCTGTCTGGCAGGCGGCACAGCTTACAACCATTGCAGCACCGTATGATTGCAGCCTGCTGAAAGGTATGCTGCTGGTGATTGCTGCCACCGATGACCCATTGGTTAATCAGATTATACTTGCTGATGCCGCAGCCAGGGGGATTCTGGCTCAACGTGTGGATCATGCTGATGCTGGAGACTTTCTGCTGCCAGCCACCTTACAGCGGGGCAGGCTTGCAATCTCCTTTGCAACTGATGGCGTAAATCCGGCTTTAAGCCGCTTGCTGCGGGATCAGACCGAAGTTTTATACGATGAAGTGTATGCCGATTATATTGAGCTGATGGCAGCGGTGCGTAAAGAAACAGCCTGGCAGCAGTTGCCCAAGGCGCAGCGCAAAAAAGGTTTGCGCAACATGGCTTGCGTTGTTGCAAAGGTGTTGCCGTTACTGCGATCGGGCAGGCAGGACAAAGCCAGGCAACTGCTTGAAATTGCAGCAGGTATCAGGAAAGCTGCAAACTCTGAACCAGGCTGTGTCTATCTGATTGGTGCAGGACCAGGAGATACTGGACTGATTACTGTTAAAGGGATGCAACGTCTTAAGGAAGCTGATCTGGTGTTGTATGACGGTTATGCAAACCCGCTGCTTTTGCAGCAAAACTGCCCCTTCGCCGAGCATATTGATGTGGGCAAGCATAAAGGCGGCAACTGCCCGACACAGGATGAGATTAACGCATTGTTGCTGGCAAAGGCGCAAAGCGGTCTTGTTGTAGCGCGCCTTAAAGGGGGCGATCCACTGATGTTTGGCCGAGGTGGAGAAGAGGCAAGAATGCTGGCAAAATATGGCATACCGTTTGAGATTATTCCTGGTGTCAGCAGCGGACTGGCAGTACCGGCCTACGCCGGAATACCGGTTACTGATCGGGAGTTTGCTTCTTCGGTTGGCTTTTACAGTATGCACAAAAAAGAAGGGAAGCTGCTTGCAGATACAGAATGGCAACGGATGGCCAATGGACCGGATACCCTGGTATTGCTGATGGGCAGTACTGTGCTGCATGAAATAGCCGAAAACCTGATCCGCTGCGGTCGTTCTCCATCCACGCCAGTGGCTCTGATAACAAAGGGAACCGGTGCAGAACAAACCCGTTACCTTGGTACACTTGCCACCATAGCGACATTGGCTGATCATTATCGTCCCGCACGACCAGGCATAATTGTGGTGGGAGATGTGGTCAGGGTTGTGCCGGAAATGGACTGGTTTCCGTGCAAAACGCTGGAAGAAGATAACTGATGGCATGTAAAGCGATTTTAATAGCTGGAACCGGCAGCGGTGTGGGCAAGACATCGGTCACCCTGGGGCTGGTTGCAGCTTTGAAACGGCGCGGTCTTACTGTACAGACTTTCAAGGTGGGACCTGACTTCCTTGATCCTGCCTGGCTGGCTCTGGCTTCCGGCAGACCTTGTTACAATCTTGATGGCTGGATGTGCGGTGAAACCTATGTGCGTAATCTGTTTGCAGCAAAATCCGCTGATGCAGATATTGCGGTTGTTGAAGGGGTAATGGGGCTTTTTGACGGTGCAGATCCTGCCAACTCAACAGGCAGCAGTGCCGAGATCGCCCGCTGGCTTGGTCTGCCAATATTGCTGGTGGTGAACAGCCACGGGGTTGCCCGTACCCTGGCTGCCACAGTCAGTGGCTTTTGCAGCTTTGAAGCCGGAGTGCGTATAAGTGGTGTGGTGGCTAATCAGTCCGGATCAGACCGCCATGCCAGATGGCTGCAAGCATCGCTTCAGGCAGCTTCTTTACCGCCACTTGCCGGGGCTATCCCCAGGCAATCCTTGCCGACCCTGCCTAGTCGCCATCTGGGGCTGGTAAGCGCAGACAGTATCAAGCTTTTGCCCCATTTGCTGCAAGAGCTTGCTGCAAAGATTGAACAGCACCTGAATATTGATGCTCTGCTGAAAACAGCTGCCACGGCATTGCAGCCGAAAACTCCGCTTGCTGTCGCAACTGTTGCCAAGGCTGTAACCGTAAAACTTGGTATAGCCAAAGATGAGGCATTCCATTTCTATTACCAGGATAATCTGGAAATACTGGCAGCCCAGGGCGCAGAGCTGGTAACTTTTTCGCCTTTGCATGATACGGCTTTGCCGCCTGATCTGGATGGCATCTATCTGGGGGGTGGTTATCCTGAAGAGTATGCAGCAACTTTGTCTGCCAACAGCACCATGCTGGCAGATATGCGTACCTTTATCGCCTCGGGTCGACCGGTGTACGCCGAATGTGGCGGGCTTATGTACCTTTCCTGTGGCATTGAATTGCTGGATGGCAGCCGTCATCCTCTGGTGGAGGTATTGCCATTTTATACCCGCATGTTATCCAGACGCAAGGCTTTGGGCTATGTTGAAGTAACGCTGCGGCAAGACACACTGATCGGGCAGGCAGGGTCACTATTGTGGGGTCATGAGTTCCATTATTCTGAAATTATTGAAGATAATACCGTCGATCAGCTGCGACCATACAAAACTGCCAGACGTAACAGTAACAACAGCCAGCTTCAGGGTTATCAACAGGGTAATCTGCTGGCAAGCTATGTTCACCTGCATTTTGCCCGTTGCCCGCAGGCTGCGGCGTATTTGATAAAAACCTGCAAGGAGGCATCATGCCGGACACTGCGCTGATTCACAGCCTTTTAGCCAGACCGTTAAATGGCGAGCAGATTGAAGAGCTTTCCTTTTCCTGTATTGATAGAGAAGCAACAGGGCATACATTTACACCTGATCAGTGGCAGGTGGTGCGCCGATTGATCCATACCACTGCTGATTTTACGCTGATGGATCTGGTATGTTTTTCTGCTGATGCCATTGCAGCCGGTACAGCTGCCTTGCGTAAAGGCAGTCCGATTTTTACTGACTCCAACATGATCCGCTCCGGACTTTCCCAGGCGCGTCTTGGTTCGGTCTGCCCGGCTTATGGTAAGGAATCAATTTTTTGCCATGTGGCTGATGAAGATGTGGCAGAAGATGCCAGATGCAGCGGACTGCCCCGTTCTCTTTTTGCCATGCGTAAGGCGCGTGCTGTGGTTGATGGCGGTATTTTGCTGTTTGGTAATGCACCGGTGGCTCTTCTGGAGCTTAACCGGATGATTATTGAAGAAGGGGTGCGTCCTGCACTGGTGGTGGCCATGCCGGTGGGGTTTGTCCATGTAATTGAAAGCAAGGATGAGCTGATGAAGCTGGGGGTACCGTTTATTGCACTTGCCGGCAGGCGTGGTGGCTCACCGCTGGCAGTAGCAACCTTGCATGCACTGTGTACAATTATCAATAAGCAGATTTGCGCATAGGTTGCATAATCAGATGCTGCAACTTTGCTGCACTCGTAACCCCACCCGACCTCCCCTTAACCTAAGGGGAGGGGCTTTAGTACCCCCTCTTAAGATAAGAGGGGGCAGGGGGAGTTATGAAAATGAAGAAACGAAAAAAGGCTGTAAAGGAGTAACTAAATGACACATCTTTCCAACCGTGCTTTAGCACTGGTTTTTTTCGGCACCACCGCAGATGCAGGTCTTAAGGTGTATGACAGAATTGAAGAGCAGATGGCAGCCCGTTATCCGCAACTGCTTATTAAACGTGCGTTTACTTCCCGGGTTGTGATCCGCAGGCTACAGGAGCGGGGCATAACAGTGCCAGATTTACCGCAACTGCTGGCATCTTTCAGGCAACAAGGTGTCAGCGAGGTGGCAGTACTGCCGTTTCTGATTGTCCCAGGACAGGAGTATGGCAAGATTACCGCCGCGCTGGCAGCAGAACCGGCATTAAAGAGCGTGTGCGCTGCACCACTTTTAAATAATGAGGCTGACTGCGAAGAAGTGATTACTGCCCTTAAGTCGGAGATTCCTGCTGATATCCCCACGGTAATCGGTTGCCATGGCAATAAGCTGTACGACCATTTTAACAAGGAAATCAGGCAGTTTGCTGCCATGATTGAAGCCCGTTATCCTCTGGTGATGGTGGCAACCATTGAGGGGGACAATCCGGGCACAACACCGCTTGGCAGGGCGCGTGAGCTGGCCAGTACGGCCGGGGCAGTACACTTTATCCCTTTGATGCTGGTGGCTGGCGATCATGTTATGAACGATATGCTGGGCGATGAAGAGGATTCATGGAAAACCCTAGTGGGTGCAGCCTCCGTAAGTTGCAGCCAGCCTGTCGGGATGAATGACCGTGTACTGGACATCTATTGCCAGCATCTTGAAGCAGCCATGCAAACCAGCTTTGGAGGCGTATGATGAACTACTTTGAAAAAGCCCAGCCCGGACATTTCTACGCTGTGGGGGTTGGTCCCGGTGCGCCGGATCTGGTGACACTGCGGGCAGCCCGACTGGTTGAAACCGCAGACCTGATTATTGCTCCCCGCTCAAGTAAAGCCAGCGAAAGTCTGGCAGTTACTGCCATCCGTCCGCTGCTTTGCGGGCAGGAGCTGATTGAAAACAGCTACCCGATGGAGCGTGATCAGGAAGCAACACGCCACTGCTGGGGTGAAATGGCTGATCTGGTGGTGCAGCGTTGCCGGCAAGGGCAGGCTGTTGTGCAGATAACCATTGGTGAGCCGCTTTTTTACAGCACCAGTGCCTATTTACTGGAAGCACTGGCAAACCGCATGTCTGCTGATACGATTCATCTGGTGCCAGGCATAAGTGCCATGCAGGCGGCAGCTGCCTGTTTTGGTGATCCTCTGACCATGCAGGATGACCGCCTGATGCTGATGCCGGCTGTCCGTCTTGATGAGGTGGCTAAGGCGTTGGAACAGTGTGAAACAGTGGTGCTTTACAAAGTGGGACCACGCCTGAAAGCATTAACAGGACTGCTGGCACAAAAAGGGCTGTTGGACAGAGCCAGGCTGGTCTGCCATGTGGAGCAGGAGGGGCGCGAGGTGATTGTTTCCCGTCTTACTGACGATCTTCCTGATGCAATGGGCTACATGTCAACCGTCATAGTGCAGCTTGGTCGCAAAGGCTGGGAGTGAGTCTACAGAGATGAAGCAGGACAAAGAGTGCCGCTAAATGAACAAGGAATTAAGGGGAGGTTACACCACCGGCAGCTGTGCTGCCGCTGCTGCTCAGGCGGCAACCCTGGCGTTGTTCGGACAGCCGGTGCCGTCCTGCATTGAGCTTGCCCTGCCGGACAACAGCCGTGTGCTGCTGCCGGTGGAAGAGCTGCATTGCGGTGATGGTTGGTGCAGTGCCTCGGTGCGTAAAGATGCCGGTGATGACCCTGATGTTACCAACGGCTCTGTTGTTGTTGCCGTGGTAAGCCTTTCCGATGCCAGCGGCATTACCTTTAGGGCTGGCGAGGGGGTGGGCACGGTAACCCTGCCAGGTCTGGCGATACCGCCTGGAGAACCTGCCATTAACCCTGCACCGCGCCGGATGATTGAGCAGGCAGTACGACAGGTAACCGGCGATGACCTGATTATCACCATTGCCATCCCTGGTGGCAAGGAGCTGGCAGCAAAGACCTTTAACCCGCGTCTTGGTATTGTCGGCGGTTTGTCTGTACTGGGCACAACAGGCAGGGTGCGTCCTTTCAGCCATGAGGCGGTGCAGGAGACCATCCGCTGCTCCCTTGATATTGCCCTGGCGTGCGGAATCAAAGCCCTGATTCTGGTTCCAGGAAATATCGGGGCAAGGGCAGCGGCAAAGCATTTTCAGATCAGTGAACATCAACTGGTTGAGGTGGGTAATGAATGGGGCTATCTGCTGAAACTGGTAGCTGTCAGACCGCTTGCAAGACTTTTACTGCTGGGACACCCGGGCAAGCTTGTAAAACTGGCAGCTGGGCAGTGGGATACCCATTCAGCACGTTCAGATTCTGCCCTGCCGTTGGTGATTCGTTATTGTAAAGAGCTTTTTGGCAATGCTCCTGCAGGCATTCCCACTGTGGAGGGTCTGTTTCAGGCACTTGATCCGGCTGCCCGCCAGAAATTGGGTGATATGCTGGCTGATGCTGTTGCGGCAGCGGTTGTTAGTACATTTACCCCTGATTTTCCGGTAATGGTGGTACTTACCGACAATAATGGCGACTGGCTGGGTGGCAGTAACAATATAACGCTGTGGAAAGGAAGTGCATAAATGGCAGTTTTTTTTGTGGGGGCAGGACCAGGTGATCCGGAACTTCTGACCTGCAAGGCAGAAAAACTGCTGCGCAATGCAGCGGTCTGTATATATGCCGGTTCACTGATTAATCCGGAGCTGTTGCAACTGCTGCCGCCACAGGCAAAGCGTTATGATTCGGCAACAATGACCCTGGAGCAGACCGTGGCAGTAATGCGGGAAGCAGAGGCGTGTCGCCTTGATACCATCCGGCTGCACTCCGGCGAGCCAGCCATTTACGGTGCGATCCGCGAGCAGATGAACGCCCTGGACAGATACGGCATCAGTTATCAGGTGGTGCCTGGTATTAGTGCCTTTCAGGCTGCTGCCGCAGCATTAAAGACCGAGCTGACCGCGCCGGAGGTCTCCCAAACCGTCATCCTGACCCGTACTGCCGGGCGTACACCTATGCCGGACAAGGAATCTCTGGAGCAGCTGGCTGCCAGTTGTTCCACCATTTGCATTTATCTTTCAACCCACAAGATTGCTGAGGTAAGCGCGACCCTTGCCAATTTTTATGGCGCAGACTGTCCGGTTGCCGTGGTCTACCATGCTTCCTGGCGGGATCAGCAGATACTTCAGGGAACTTTGACAGATATCGCCGGCAAGGTTGCAAAGGCAGGGCTGCGCAAGACTGCCCTGATTGTGGCTGGCCATGCCCTGGGCAGGGATATTCCGGCATCAAAGCTTTACGATGCCACCTTTTCCCACGCATACCGCACTGCTACAGAGCCATGAAAACCGCACTGATTACCCTTTCTGTCGAAGGTGTTACCCTGTTGCAGAAAATCCGCAGCCATGAGCCACAGGCTGATCTGTACGTTCACCATGTTGTGCCTGAGCTGCCGGATGGTGCGATCCGGTTTCAGGCAATAATCCCCCTTACTGCCGAGATATTTAACAGTTACGATGAGCTTGTTTATGCCGTTCCTGCCGGAGTAGTGGTGCGGGCTGTGGCACCGGTGCTGCAACATAAACTGAGTGATCCGGCGGTGGTGGTGACTGACCTGCATGGTCGCTGGATGGTCAGCCTGCTTTCCGGCCATGAAGGGGGAGCCAATGAATGTGCCATCCGCCTTGCCAATTTGACCGGTGCAGAGCCGGTAATCAGTACTTCGTCAGAAGCACTAAAACGCATTATTGTTGGTATCGGCTGCCGTCGGGGAACTTCTGCCGAGCGGATTATTGCTGCTGTAAGCGAGGGGCTGAAACTGGCGGGATGCCAACAGGATCAGGTGCGCCTGCTGGCTTCGGTGGATATCAAGGCTGATGAACAAGGTCTGCTGGAGGCATCACAAATCCTGGGCATACCTTTAAGGATTATTCCATCCGATGAGGTCAGGAATACTGCCCGACGTTTCGGGTGTTCGGATTTTGTACAGGTAAAGGTCAGGCTGCCGGCGGTTGCAGAGCCAGCAGCACTGCTTGCCGGAAGGAGGACACAATTACTGTTGCCGAAAACCATTATACAGGGGGTCACCATTGCAGTGGCTCAGGAAAACTGTTTGTCGTAGGGATTGGTCCGGGTTCACCTCTGGACAGAACAGTACGGGCAGTGCAGGCGATCAGCTCAAGCAGTGTGGTGGTGGGCTATACTCCGTACATTGTATCACTTGCTGATCTGACTGAAGGCAAGGAGTTGATTGTATCCGGCATGATGCAGGAAAAGGAGCGGTGTCGGGCTGCCTTACAGCGTGCTGCAAGTGGCGAAACTGTCGCGCTTGTCTCTTCCGGTGATGCTGGTGTGTATGGCATGGCAGGGCTGGCACTGGAAATGGCTGAAGCTGAAGCTTTTCAGGTGGAGATTGAGGTTATCCCCGGAATATCTGCTGCCAATGCTGCTGCGGCTCGTCTGGGCGCACCGCTGATGCTGGATTACGCCTGCGTAAGTCTTAGCGATCTGCTGATCCCGTGGGAAAAAATCAGAAAACGGATAGAGCTGCTGGCCAGGGCAGATCTGGTGCTGGCTCTTTATAACCCCCGCAGCACCAGACGGGTAAAACAGCTGGAGGAAACAGTAGAAATTCTGTTGCGTTATCGTCCGGCAGATACACAGGTTGGTATTGTAACCGCTGCCAGCAGTCAGGAAGAAAGCATTGTATTTGCCAGACTGAATAACCTTCTGGAGCAGAGCATCACCATGCGTTCAATGGTTATTATCGGCAACAGTGATACACGCCTGCTAAACGGATTACTGGTTACTTCACGGGGATACAGCCTGTGATTTTACTGCTGGGAGGCACCAGCGAGACCGCGCCACTGGCTGAAGCATTTACAGCAAAGGGCTGGCCTGTGCTGGTTTCAACCGCAACCGATGTACCTCTTGCGCTGCCGGAACATCCGCTGCTTTTACGCCGTAATGGTCGCCTGAACCAAAAACAGATGGAGCAGCTGATTAAGCATAAACAGATAAACGTACTGGTGGATGCCACCCACCCCTTTGCAGTGGAGGCACAGGTCACAGCAAAGGCTGCTGCAACAGCCACAGCTGTTTTGTATCTGCGTTGGCAACGCAAGGCAGAGCAACATTACGGTGTAGGGATTGTCAGCGCGAATACACACCAGGAGGCTGCCAAAGCTGCGATCTCCTTTGACAAACCTGTTCTGCTCACCACCGGCTCCCGCAATCTGCTTCCCTATACCGAGGCTGCAAACAGTGCCGGTGTTTTGCTTTTTGCCAGGGTGCTGCCCCATCCTGAATCAGAGCTGGCGTGTCAAAAGGCAGGTCTGCTGCCCGAGCAGGTTATTGCTGCCAGGGGACCTTTTTCTGTTGCAGATAATATCAGTCTGATCAATAGACATGGTATAGGAGTTTTGGTAACCAAGGAGAGTGGTACTGCCGGAGGTCTGCCGGAAAAGCTGGCAGCAGCCGAGCAGAGTGGCTGTCAGGTTGTTATGGTCAGACAGTCCGAACAAAGTCAGGACACCAAAATGTATGAAACAGTTGAAGAGCTGGTTGCCACATTGGCATTATACCTGGAGCAGCCATGAAAAAGCCGGCAATCAGCCTGATCGGTATGGGGGTAGGTGGTCTGGATGGTTTGAGTGCCAGAGCTTTTACGGCAATTAATGAATCCGATCTGTTAATCGGCCATTCGCGCCATCTTGAGCTGTTTGCTGAATATACCGGTGAAAAACGGCTTTTGGGCAGGCTGCCGGAACTTGTTCAACTGCTGGAAACCACAGACCGGAAAACAGCGGTGCTGGCATCTGGTGATCCGCTTTACTTTGGGGTTGGACGTTATCTGTTACAGCGGCTGCCCAAAGAACGGATTACAGTTTTCAGCAATGTTTCCAGTGTGCAATACGCCTTCAGCCTGATCAAGGAACCGTGGGATGATGCTTTAGTATTGTCGGTCCATGGCAGGGATTTGTCAGCAGTGCTGGATCAGATTATGCAGGCTGCCAAGGTCTGCCTGCTGACAGATTACAAAAATAGTCCAAAGGTGATTGCAAAGGCGATTTTACAGCGGACTGCCAATGATTATACAGTATGGATATGCGAAGATCTGGGGATGGATAAAGAGCGGTGTACCTGTACTACGTTACAGGAGCTTGCCGGTTATAACAGCTCTGCCCTGAATATACTGATTTTGCAGCGAGCTGTTTAGCAGTCAGGTTGCCTTTAGCATAGCTTGCAAAGCGTCCAGTAATAACCGGTTATCCTCTCCTTTGCGTACAGCCAGCCGCAGGAAATGCCCATCAAGTCCCTTAAAGTTTGCACAGTCACGCACAAGTATTTTCTGTCTGGATAATGAGCTGGCAAGCTTTCCAGCCATTGCTGTTGGCAGCTTAAGCAGCAGATAGTTTGCAGCTGACGGAAAAACTGTACACCCTGGCAGGCTGGCAAGCCCTTCAGCCAGTTCGTTACGCCAGCAGGTAATCATTTTCACTGTCAGGGCTGTGTACTGCTTATCTGCCAAAGAAGCTATACCGGCTGCCTTGGCAAGGCAGTTCACACTCCACGGCTCTTTAAGTGCTGACAGTCTGCTGATGGTTGATGGTGTGCCAACAGCCCAGCCCAGCCGCAGCCCGGGTAGTGCGTAAAACTTTGTCATGGAGCGCAGTACCAGCATCTGGCTATTTTGTGCAGCCATTGCTGTGGCTGAGTTTTCCTCGCAAAAATCCATAAAGGCCTCATCCAGCACCAGAAAAACACTGTTTTTTGCACAAAGTTCTGCCAGATTTTTGATTTCCTCCCTTTGATAAAGCCGCCCGGTCGGATTGCCTGGATTGCATAAAATCAGCAGATCATACCCTTTGTTTAACTGTTGTTGCAGCAGCTCCAGATTCAGCTCAAAACAGTCATCATGTTTAAGGATATGGTAGTCCACTGTCCATTTTTCCCGTGCCAATGCTTTGCTGTATTCGGAAAAAGCTGGTGCCACCACCAGGGCACGTTTTCCTTTAACCAGACCGGGAAGCAGGTAGATAAGTTCGGTGGAGCCGTTGGCTACAGATATGGATTCCTGCGGCAGGCAATGCCATCTGGACAGAGCCTGACGAAGCTCAGGCGCATCGGTTTCAGGGTAATGGATGATCTGTTCAAATGCCGTGCTGATGGCATCGTACAGATCGGGTACAGTGCCAAGCGGGTTGATGCTGGCAGAAAAATCAAGGATTTCCCCAGCAGAAACGCCCATCTGTCTGGCAATGGCAAAGATGTTGCCGCCATGTTCAAATGTTTCAGACATATTGTTTTGTCACCTTTTTAAAGCCAGGATGTAAAAGCATACCAGCCAGATGGCTGTAAGCAGCAGTTGTATGCTGTACATAAGCCGGATACTGCGCTGGTAAACAGCTTTTGAAAGCGGTTGATGAGGTTTGCCGATCACAGGTTTTACAACTGTTTTACCAAAATAACGGCTTGATCCCCCGAGTTGTACCCCAAAAGCTCCTGCTGTTGCTGCTTCAGGAATACCGGCATTTGGTGATGAATGATTGCGTCCGTCACAAAGCATGGTGCGTGCTGCTCCTTGCATTGATCCTCCTGCCAGAGGTGCGGCAAGCACCATCAACCATCCGGTAAGCCGTGCAGGCAGGTAGTTCAGCAGATCATCAAAGCGTGCTGATGCCCGTCCAAACAGCAGGTAGCGATCATTTTTATACCCCACCATGGAATCAAGAGTGTTAACCGCTTTGTAGGCTATGGCTGCTATGGGACCGCCAAGCATCAGATAAAAAAGTGGTGCAATAACTCCATCCGAGCTGTTTTCAGCAACGGTTTCCACTGTTGCCCGCCAGATTTCCGGTTCATCCAGCTCTGCTGTGTCACGGGCAACAATGTATGCAAGCTGCTTTCTTGCATCGTCAGGATCAGTGTTTTCCAGTGCGTAAGCCACTTTTCGGGATTCTGCATGTAAAGAACGGGCTGCCAGGCAGTTCCATGCCAGCCAGATTGCTGCAAGTGTACCGGCAACAGGATGCAGCAGCCGCGCTGCCCAAAGCAATACTGTTGCTGATATGACGGTAATCGCCACAGTGGAGATGAGCAGCAGCACCCCTGCTGTCAGTTCGCAGGAGATATGTCTTCGCCAGAATTTTTCCAGCTTTGTAATCAGCCTGCCGATCCAGATAATCGGATGGGGCAGCCAGCGGGGATCACCAAACAACCAGTCCAGTATCAATGCAGCAAGGATAACGATTGCCGGTTCAGTCATTATGGTGCTGCTTCAAGGTTTGGCGGCTGTGCATCAGGCGGACTGATTCCACATATTCTGTACAGCATATTCATATCCAGATACTGTTCCAGATGATCGGCAAGCAGGTCAAACGGATCAGCTGCCATGGCTTCACTTTGCAGTGGCAGCCCTTTTTTACGGCGAATCTGGTTTAAAAAAGAGGTGCGGAAAGAATGGTTGTCAAAAAGACCATGCAGGTAGGTACCAAAGATCCGTCCATCTGCTGAAACAGCACCATCGGCAACAGTAACCGGTTTGCCGGAACGGCTTGATATATTGGCAAAGGGAGTTAAATCTTCGTCAACAGTGGTTTCTCCCATATGGATTTCATATCCGGAAAGCGCAGGTGCGGTATCAGGGGCAAGCCGTTTTGATGCAGCAGCAAGCGTGGCAGTTACCAGGTGGGTTTGCTTTTGAGGACGGATTATGGTTTCTGCATCAAGAAGCCCCAGCCCGTCTGTTTCACAAATTTCCGATTCCTGCAGGTAAGGGTCAATAATCCGTTTACCCAACATCTGGAAGCCGCCACAGATACCGGCAATCTTGCCACTGAACTCTTGAATAGCCTTGAACAGCCCCTGATCTTTCAGAAACAAAAGGTCGGTAATAACTGATTTGCTGCCAGGCAGAATAAGCAGATCAAGTTCTTGCAGGTCGCTTGCCGTATCAATGTAGAACAGATTTACATCGTTTTCCTGCTCAAGCGGGTTAAAGTCGGTGTAATTGGAGATATGGGGCAGCCGCACCACTCCAACAGATATTTTATCCGCTCTTTTTACACCTGCTTTTGCGCGACGGGTAAGGGCAACACTGTCTTCTTCAGGCAAGCAAAATCCTGTGAAGTATGGGACTACCCCCAGTACTGGCACACCGGTGCGCTTTACTACGAACTCAATTCCTGAATCAAGCAGTGAAGCATCACCACGGAATTTGTTAATCACCACTGCGGCGATACGGGCTTTTTCCTCTGTTGTTAAAAGCTCGATTGTGCCAACGATTTGTGCAAATACTCCGCCACGGTCAATGTCTGCCACCAGAATGGCTGGGCAGTCAGCCATTTCTGCCACTTTCAGGTTGGCGATATCATGTTCCCGCAGGTTTATTTCGGCAATGCTGCCTGCTCCTTCAATCACGATAAAATCGTATCTGTCCTGCAAACGCTGAAAACTCTCCCGTATTTTTTCAAAGCAGCGGGGCTTGTATGCGGTGTATTCTGACACCTTCATATTGCCGATGACATTACCCTGGACAATTACCTGGCTGCCGGTTTCCGAATTGGGCTTGAGCAGTACCGGATTCATATCTGTGTGTGGCTCAACTCGGCAAGCTTTTGCCTGCACTGCCTGGGCGCGGCCGATTTCGCCACCTTCAGGAGTTACTGCCGAGTTAAGTGCCATGTTTTGTGATTTAAACGGTGCCACAGATAGTCCGCATCTGGTGAGCAGACGGCAGATGCCAGCGGCAAGCACTGATTTACCCACATCAGAACCGGTGCCGCATACCATCAATGAGTTGTGCTTTTGTAGTTTCATGTCCTAAAGGCTTTCGTTCAGTAGTTGTACAACTGCATTGCCATCTTCGTAATAATCAATGATATTGTGGCAGCAGTAGCTTTGGTTGATATTGTAAAAAGATGATAACGGCGCATTCATGGCATCAAGCAGGATAATCCGGTTTACGCCGCCGTGGGCTACAACCAGAACTTCCTCGTCATAATGCTGCCTGACCATCTCTGCAATGACCGGCAAAACCCGTAACCGCACGTCCAGCAGATTTTCTCCACCAGGGATCCTGTAGTTTACAAAGTCCGCAGACCATGCCTGCCAGCTGTCAGGGTAAATCTGCCTGACTTCATCCACTGCTTTGCCATCCCAGATACCAAAGTTAAGTTCACGGAGGCAGGGCATGACACGTGGTTCAAGTCCAATGTGCTTTCCAATGAGTCTGGCTCCCCAAAGGCAGCGGTAAAGATCGCTGGTGTAGCAGGCGGTTAGTCCGGTTTGGGCGAGGCGTTTCGTAAGTTGCAGATACATCTGCTTTCCCCGATCAGACAGCCCTGCATTATCATGTCCCTGGTAGATGGCAGTGCCGGCAGTGGATGTTTCACCATGCCGTATAATATGCAGCCGTGTCTTTCTCGTCATCTGCCGGCACCTGTCATGGCAACAATGACCAGTAAAGCCAGCAGCTCGTTAAGCTCACTGACGCAGCCGATCAGATCACCGGTAACACCGCCAAGTATGCGGTGGAAGAGCTGTTTCAGTATCATGGTTACCATAAATCCAGCTGCAAAAATGGTCAGTCCAAACAGTCCACCAAATAACCAGCAGGATAATGCTGTTGCAGTTATGCCGGCGATAACCAGTTGCAGTGTACCAGCACCGTTGATAAAAAGTGCGCCCAGACCATCGGTTCTGGCAGCTTTTGCACCAGCTGCCATCTGTACCTGGCTGAAACGTGCCATGGTTGGGAAAATCAGCAGAGCAGCCCATTTGTATTCACTGCTGACACAAAGTAGCAGCTCATATTTAAGCAAAAGCCCCAGCACCACGCCCACCACACCAACAGCACCGGTGCGGGGATCTTTCATCACAGCCAGAAACCGTTCCCGCCCGCCGCGGGCAGCAAGGCCGTCAAATACATCAGCCAGCCCATCAAGGTGCAGTGCACCGGTGATGACAGTCATGGCAACAAGCAGCAGCAGGTCAGTTATTTGCCGAGGCAGATACAATGATAAAAGTGCATCCAGCACCAGCAAAATACCGCCAATGGTTATACCGACCAGTGGAAAGCAGGACAAAGAACGACCAAAGTCTTTGTCCTTGTATTTAATATTAAACGGCAGCGGTATTATGGTCAGAAATTGCAGGGCAATCAGATAAAGTCGCATTGGTTTTGCCTGTTCCTAGCGGCTTTTTGAGACACCGGCATCTTCAAAGCTTGCCATTTCGTTAAGGATTTTAACTCCAGCCTCAATCAGCAGCATAGCCAGTGCTGCTCCGGTTCCCTCGCCAAGGCGCAGTCCAAGATCAAGCAGAGGTTTTGTGGCAAGCCGTTCAAGCATAAAACCATGCCCTGTTTCCACAGATTTATGGGCAGCAAAGATATATTCACTGGCAACAGGGTTCATTTCACAGGCTATTAAAGCTCCGGCTGTTGAAATAAAACCATCCACCACCACAGGCAGGTTGCTGGCTGCTGCACCCAGTACCAGACCGGCAATACCAGCAATTTCCAGACCGCCCAGTTTTGCCAGAACATCAAGGGGGTCTTGCGGATCAGGTCTGTTTATGGCAATCGCGGTTTCAATTACCCTGATTTTATTTTCAAGGGTGGCAGCGTTAATGCCGGTACCATAATGGGTTACATCACGTACCGGTTTTCCGGATAAAGCCGCTATAATGGCTGATGATGGCGTGGTATTGCCGATTCCCATATCACCGGTGCCAACCATGCTGATTCCCGCAGACTTTGCTTCGGTTGCCAGTGTAATTCCTGCTTCCAGTGCTGTAACTGCCTGGTCGCGAGTCATGGCAGGTGCTTTGGTAAAGTTTGCAGTGCCATTGGCTACTTTGAGGTCAATCAGCCCGGGAAGACTGCCAAAATCATAATCCACCCCCATATCAACCACCTTGACATCAATGCCGCCGTGGCGTGCCAGCACATTTATGCCGGCACCGCCGTTAAGGAAGTTAAAAACCATCTGCGGTGTCACCTCTTTGGGGAACGCAGAAACCCCTTCTTCCGTAACCCCGTGATCACCGGCAAAAATAAAAATGGTTTTTCGTGAAGCATCAGGCGCAAGAGTGCCACTTATGGCAGCAAAGCGGCTGGCCAGCTCCTCCAGTTGACCAAGGGAGCCGATTGGTTTGGTCTTGTTATCCAGCCTGCTTTGCGCTGCTTGCAAAAGTGTCCGGTCAACCGGTTTTATTGCGGAAAGTGTCTGTTGCAGTAAGCTCATCTGTTGTGTACTCCCATGATAATATTAACCTTTAAGTTTAAGTGGTATGCCGGAAAACATCATATGTACCTCATCAGCCGTGGCAGCCAGCACGCGGTTAGCTTCGCCAGCCAGATCGCAAAAAGTGCGTGCCAGGGCGTTGTCAGGCATAATCCCCAAACCCACTTCATTGGAAACAATAATCACCGGTATGGTGACTTCCTGCAATACAGAAATCAGCTTGTCAAGATCAGCCATGATGGCAGGCTGTGTTTTATCCACCGGCATGGTGGCTTCATATTTCAGAAGAAGATTGGTCAGCCACAGTGTTATGCAATCCACAAGAACGGCGTTAAAACGTCTGTCAGCGGCTTTAATCGCTTCAGGCAGGTTGAAAGGTTCCTCAATGGTGTTCCACTCACAACCTCGGCGAGACTGGTGTCTGGCTATTCTGGCTGCCATTTCTGCATCACCGGCACTGCCGGTGGCGATATAGGCTATTGGTGCGCCATATTTGCGGGTTATTTCTTCAGCAAGGCGACTTTTGCCGCTGCGTACACCTCCGCTGATAAAGATTGTTTTTGACATTAAACAGCTCCTCCTTGTTTTCTTGCCAGCTCTGCATACAGACCGTTACGTTGTAAAAGTTCTGCCTTTGCACCAAATTCGGCAATACAACCTTCGTTCAGCACCATTATTTTATGGCAATCACGAAAAGCCGAAATGCGGTGGGATGCAAGCAGTACGGTTTTACCAGACCAGGCTTTGGCAAGGGTATCAAGTATTTTGCTTTCCTGATCAGCATCAACGGCAGCCAGTGGATCATCCAGTAGCAAAAGTTGAGGATTGCCTGCCAATGCCCTTGCCAGGGCAACACGCCGCCGCTGACCTCCTGATAAAGTTACCCCCTGCTCACCCACCAAAGTATCAAGCCCATCGGTAAATCCTGCCAGATCCGCTGCCAATCCTGCTGTTTTTGCAGCCTTTACAGGATCACCGGTACCGCCGTAGGCGATATTGTCGGCTATTGTACGCGAAAACAGGGTGGCCTCCTGGGGCAGGTAGCCGATAAATCGGCGTAATCCATGCAGATTCATCTGATTTATGTCCTGTCCATCCAGCAGAATCATGCCGTTATCTAGCGGCAGCAGGCGCGGTATCAACTGTAATAATGTTGACTTGCCGCTGCCCACCGGACCGGTAATACCGATCCTTTCTCCAGCAGCAATTACAAGTGAAATATTGTGTAAAATCTGTGTGTTACCATAGCTGAAAGCAAGATTTCTGAATTCAATGGATTTTTGCAGACCATTGATATTTTGCGGATTTTCTGCCTGATTTACCAGTGGGGTGGCTGACAGAAGTTCAT
>JAVERM010000105.1:0-6354 GCA_034007105.1 Trichlorobacter sp. | reverse complement strand
TTAAAACCAAATACCACGATCAATATGGCAATGTGGCAATGGGATTGCCTTTGGTGGTTTCCGGTCAGTTGCGTACTTTTTCGGAGCCACCGGAAGAAGGTGGCAGCATGAACGTACAATGCAAAGGAGTAACCATACCTTTTACCAATCAGGATGGGACTGTTAATCTGAAGGTGATGGTTTACATGTAGACGGTTTTCATTTTCCAACACCAGGACACGGCACGCCGTGCCCCTACATTTTATTTTAATCATTTCATATTTATTGTACGGGCATGGCGTGCCATGCCCATGAAGGCAAACAACACAAACCACAACCCCCTCAGCCTAAAAGGAAAAAACACCCTTTATTAAATGAATATACAATTTCAGGATCTGATTGATCAATATATTGGCCTGCTGGAAGAGGTGGACACCTGGTTTCAGCAGGCTGTTTTGCATTTTCCGGACCAGATAAGTTGCAACAGAGGTTGTACGCACTGCTGTTGCGGTCTGTTTGATATTACTTTGCTGGATGCTTTGCTGGTGCAGGCAGGTTTTTGTCAACTGCCGCAGGAACAACAAGCAATGATTTTGCCGCTTGTGGAAAAACCATTGGCAACTGTACGTAAAACCTGGCCTGATTTTGGCTCTCCCTGGCTGCTTAATGTCTACCCTGAAGAACAATATGATGAAGCCATGCCCGATGATGACGAAACGCCCTGTCTTTTCCTTGGTGATGAGGGGCAGTGCCTGATTTATAAATATCGACCAATGACCTGCCGTTTGCATGGCATACCCCATATTGAAAAAAACGGTGAACCGTTTTTTGATGAATGGTGCAACCTTAATTTTAAAAACCTTGATCCACTGACCAGACCAGAGCTGCGCTTTCATTTCTCTGAAATATTTACCCAGGAGCAGTTGCTGTTCCGCGAATTGACCAGGCGGATTTTTGGATCACCCCTAAATGAGCTGGACACCCTGATTCCCACGGCACTTCTAATTGATTTCACCAGGTTGCAAAAACCGTTTTCAGGATAAACCTGTAGCTATGGATATTTTTGCTGAAAAGACCATCCTTACCGTATCCCGCCTGACAACCCTTGTAAAAGATCTGTTGGAGGACAATTTTCAGCAGCTTTGGGTTGAAGGTGAGCTGTCCAACCTGGCTGCTCCTGCTTCCGGACACCTTTACTTTACCCTTAAAGACAGCGGTGCCATGATCCGCTGTGTCATGTTCCGCAGCAGTGTAAAAGCCTTGCGTTTCCAGCTTAAAGACGGGATGTCGCTGGTGGTGCGGGGCAGGCTATCCCTTTATGACCAGCGGGGTGAATACCAGATTATCTGCGATTATGTTGAGCCGCTTGGCACAGGTGCGTTGCAACTTGCTTTTATGCAGTTAAAGGAAAAACTGGCAAGTGAAGGGCTGTTTGACCATGAAAAAAAACAGCCATTGCCACTTTTTCCTCAAAAAGTGGGGATTATCACTTCAGCAAGCGGAGCAGCAATCCACGATATCCTGAATGTACTAAAACGCAGATTTGCCGCACTTGAACTGCTGCTTTTGCCTGTAAAAGTGCAGGGAGAGGGGGCAGCAGCAGAAATAGCCACTGCAATCACTGATTTTAATACCCACAAAATGGCAGATGTGCTGATTGTCGGGCGTGGTGGTGGCTCGCTGGAAGATTTGTGGGCTTTTAATGAAGAGCTTGTTGCAAAGGCGATTTTCAAATCTCGCATACCGGTTATATCAGCGGTTGGACATGAAACAGACTGGACAATTGCTGATTTTGTTGCAGATTTGCGGGCACCGACACCTTCGGCAGCAGCTGAACTTGTGTGCAGCAGCAGTGAAGAGCTTTCCAGGCATATTGAAGAGCTGGCATCACGCCTGCAAAGGGCTACGGATTATCGCTTGCAAAGGTTGCGTGAGCAGCTGCATGGTTTTAAGCGGGCATTGCAAGATCCAGTGATTTTACTAGGGCACCTGGGGCAAAGGCTGGATGACCTGAACCAACGTCTGGAAAACGGGGTTAAAAATCGCTTGCTGCGTGCAGCCGAACAGGCAGGCAGGCAGGAACAGTTGCTTTACAGCCACCACCCAACAGTTGCTGTCAACAGGCTGCGCCAGCAGGTGCAATTGCTTTCCGAACGTGCAGAGCATCAGCTAAATAGCTATCTGGATAACCAGAAGATGAAATCCGCTGAAAAAACTGCACGGCTTGATAACCTTTCACCCCTTAAAACCCTTGCCCGTGGCTATGCTGTGGCACAGCGGCTTGATGATGGACAGGTAATCCGCAACGCAAAACAACTCTCTGTCGGGGATATGCTTAAACTGCATCTGCATAAAGGTGAGGTTAGCTGTGAAGTAAAAACTACGGGGCAGGGGGAGTTATGAAACAACGATTTTAGCCACGAATTGCACGAATTTACACGAATAGAACCAAAGGATTTAACCCAACCACCCCGCCCTGCGGGCTTCCCCTCCTTTTGAAGGAGGGGAGTTTTAAAACTCTCCCCCTGTCAAAGGGGAGTGCCCGAAGGGGGAGGGGGTTTTGTTATCCGCAATCCTGCGTACCAAAAGTTGTCATCCTGCGCTTTAGTCGCAGGATCTGGTTTTAGATTCTGCAAGTTCGCTAACGCTTCCTGCAGAATGACAGGGTGGGAGTTATGAAAAGACAGTTTTAACCACGAGTTTACACAAATTTTTAAAAACGTCATTATATATAGTTTTGTGGGGTCGAATACAATTCGCCCCCACAATAAACCAATAAGTAGTCGCTTTTTATGTTTTACTAGTACTCCATTTTTACCCCATCTTTAAGATCAAATGTTTGTGTACCTATTTTAAGCAATACATCAAGTTTGCCATTTGCCTTTAAGGTGAATTTTGCAGAAGTGTCATATATGTTACTTCCACTTTCTACCCATTGTATAGAGCGACCTTCTATGGTGTCTTTACTTGTGTAGCTTAAAGAACCGCTTGAGTACATTGGGTCATTTGCATCGTCACTTGGGTGGAAGTCCAGCATGGTAGCGAAGTTCAACACCGAAAGATGTGCATTGTTATTAGCAGGGAAGTCCCATTCGCCATCTACACTAACAGTTTCCGGTGCCAGTATTTCGGCATATTTAAACTTGACTGCACCAAGGGTGTCACCAACTTTTTTGGTTGCTTCGGTAATTTCAAGTTTATAATACTTTAACTGTTCTTCTGTTGTTTCCCCATCACCCCAGGTAAAGCTGCGGAAAACATAAACAGTACCGGCTTTTGCAGGAAAAGGAACATCGTTATCATAGTTGCTGTCTTTATACTTGCCATAAGGTGCTTTAATAATCTCATCATAAGATGAAGTTACCTGTAAAGCAACGGAGTGTGGCAGGAAAAGCTCTCCATCTACGTCATTGTACATAATCTCGCTGGGTACACCGCCTACAATAGCTCCGGTAATGAACGTGAAAAAATTATTGCTTGCCAGTGTGGCTGTGGTTTCCACAAGTTGTATAAAGTCCTGATCAGCAAGATTTTTATTTGCAACTTTTGCATCTATCCTGGAAGGACTGAAATTCATTCCCTCTTTTGCAGTGGTGATTGCATATGTTTTGTTACCAAGTCCAGTAAAGCTGTATTTGCCATCAGCATTTGTGGTTGCAGTTTTACCTTCTATGTTTACAGTAATACCGGCAATGCCTTTACCAGCAGCATCGGTAATTTTGCCGCTGATCTCATAGGTTGCACCAGGAGTGGGCACGCTTGGTGCCTGCGGTTTTACCTGTTCTTCAACCAGCTCAGCAACATCTCCATCTTCAAAGGGATTTTCTTCATTGCTGATGGCATTTTCCACCGCCTCAACCAAGGCATCAGTAACATCTGCTGCTACTGTCGTCGGTTTGTATTGATTGGCCAGCATTTGGGAAACTTTTGTAATATCATCACTTGTAAGATTGTCTAAATCAATCCCATCATCATTAAGCCATTTTTCAATCAATATTGCTGTTGCCGTTGTTTTTGCACTTACCTCCTGTGTGATTTCATTCTTTGCAAGAGAGCCTTTGTCCACAATGGCAATCATTTCCTGATTATCTCTAACTGCAATCAGGATATAATCTTTGTTACGGGCAAGCTTACCGGTTTTGTAGGTATACTCATCAGCATTTCCGGCATCTTGCGTAAGTTTCACATTGCTTTCAATAATATTACCTGCCAAATCTTCCACTTCCAGGAAAAGATCACCCACAGCAGCTTTTGCTGGGGATACTACCACAGGTGGCGGGAAGCTTACCTTGCCCGCCAGACTGGTTGTACTGTCGCTGCTGCTGCCGCATCCAAATAATGCCAGGCTGGCAATCAGCATCAACATTTTCACTAAGTTACCCATTGCTTTCATTTTAATATCCTCCTTAATTTGGTTTCTACGGTGTTTCACCGTATAATATGTTCACACTAAACTTCCAGCTGCTATAAAACAAGTCACCCATCTTGTAAACTATCTGAATTTATGTCATCTTTTTTGTAAACTTTTGTGTAGTATGGGTGCAATGTGTCCCTTACTTGTCCCTTATTTTGCTGATTAACAGCAACATAGTGCGCATTTCCTTTCATCAGTGCAGAGGCAAGTAATAGTTAGGTTTTTAAGGATAAATTTATGATATTCAGAGCATCTTTACCGTTTCTTGCTTTTGTGGTTTGGCTGCTGGCTGTCCCTATGGACGGTTTTCTGGTTAATGCGCTGAATATTAACCATCCATTACTGTTTTTTTTATTCCCCCATATTGTAACCATGCTGTTCATCGGCATTAACAACAAGCGCAGGTTTTTACCGTTTGCCACGGTTGCAGGCGGGGCTGTTGCCGTTGTTACTACCTTGTTACTGCCCCTGTTTGCTGATAAAGCAGCTTTTTTACTGATACTTGCTGGCATTGGCTCTGCTTTTTTATCAATACGTACCTATTGTCACTTGATGAAGTCACCATCTCCGCCAGCTTCGGCGGCAGTGGCACTTGTCTGCGCAAATCTGTTTTTATTTTTGTTTGCAGCTTTTCCGGTGACTGTTAATGCAAAATTTATGCTGGCAGCAATGCTTTTACTGATCTCTGTATTGCCGTTAAACCAGATATTGCCCATGGAAAAAGGCACAGCAGATTTAAAGCGTTTTTTGCCTTTTGCCTTTATTTTCCAACTAATCAGCGGTTTTATGTATGGCTCTTTGTTCAGGCATTATGAGCAGGCTGCTTTACTGCCAGGTATTGAGCTTGTTTTTTACATTGTGGCAGTGGGTGCTGCCCTGTTTTTACTGAGGCGGCAACATACTTTGTTGCTGGTGCTGGCAATTGTTGCTGCCATGTTTGCTTTTTCTGCCTTGCTTGTTTCATCAGCAATGGCTGTTAATATTTCCTGTTTTTTTATTCAGGTGGCAGCCGGTTTCTATGATTTTTACTTCATAACTCTGTTGCTTATGCAACGTGATACAGTGCGGGCTTTTGGATACGGTGTTGCTGTATCCTGTTTTGGTATTATCTGTGGAAAGTTGATAGCCATTAACATTGCAGAAGTACCGACTTTGCTGGTGGCTGCATCAAATATTGTACTTACAGTTTCGGTTTTGCTGCTTTATCGGCAGATGCAGGCAGAACAAAAACTTGATCAGGAAAGTTTAAGGCAGGATATCAGAAAAGAGTTTGAAGAACAGATGGAAGGAGAGCAGGCAGTGGAGCAGGGATTACAGCAATTGCTACTGATGCTGCCACCCAACCTGAACAGGCTGTTTTCAAGCCAGGAAAAAGCAGTACTCAACTGTATTATAAATGGAAAAACCTACAAAGAAGCAGCTGATGAGCTTGATATATCGGAATCAACGGTAAAAACCTATATGAAACGTATCTATATCAAGCTTGATGTTAATGGTAAAAAACAGCTCCTTACCAGGCTGGATGCATTCATAAAGTAATGTTGCCAGGGCATGGCGCGCCATGCCCGTACAATAAAATATGAAGCAACGGAAATTAAATGTAGGGGTATGGGTGCCGTGACCAACTGCGCATCACTATATTCCCAATTATAATGCCTTCACTTTTTCCGCAATCTGTTTCACTTCCAGTAATATTTCTGTTTCAGTGCCATCTGCCATCAGTTTTAATTTGGCATGGTTGTTATTGATTTCTTCATCTCCAAGCACCATGCAGAAGCGGCTGTTCAGCTTGTCAGCGCGACGCATCTGACCTTTAAGGCTTTTACCTTCGCAGTCGGTTTCAACCCACAGCCCAAGTTTTTGCAAATCAGCCATTAGTGCAAAGGCTTTGTTTCTGGCATTATCACCAAGCGCAGCTATGAACAGATCAGGTTCTTGCGTAAAGTTTTGATCGCCAAGCA
>JAVERM010000104.1:0-6429 GCA_034007105.1 Trichlorobacter sp. | reverse complement strand
CTGTTGTATCACTAGTGTTGATCAAGGTTTTTGCAGGCAAAGGTGAAAACAGCAAGGCATTTGCTTTTTCATGTCTGACCATTGTTTTTATAGTATTTACCGGTGTTGCCGGGCTTTTCCCCAACCTGCTGCCTTCAAACCTGAATCCAGCATCAAACCTGACCATCTACAACTCTTCATCCAGTCTGCTTACCCTTAAAATCATGACTGGCGTGGCGTTTGTGATGGTGCCGATTATTATCTGCTACAAAGTATGGGTGTACCGCATCTTCAACGCGCCGGTACGCAAGGAAGATGTGCTGCAAGACCCCCATGCCTACTGATTGCTGCTGCAAAATCGCTGAGATCACAGGGCACGGCACGCCGTGCCCTACAGGGTTGTAGACACAAAATCATAACTCCCCACCTCGTCACTCTGCAGGAAGCGTTAGCGAACTTGCAGAATGCTGACAACCACCACCCCGCCCTACGGGCACCCCTCCAGTGGAGGGGAATTTTCGATGTAAGCAGTTGATTTTATTCCCCTCCACTGGAGGGGTGGCAGGCGCAGCCTGACGGGGTGGTTGGGGAAATAACTCCCCCTGCCCCCTCTTATTTTAAGAGGGGGAACTTAAAGCCCCTCCCCTTAGTTTAAGGGGAGGTTGGGAGGGGTTACGGGGTTTTGGTATGCGTTCCCAAGCTGGAGCTTGGGAACGAGAAGGAAATAACCAAATAACCTACTGTCCAACACGAACAGGCCAGACATAGTAGCCGCTATACTCATTGCTGTAGTTTACGCCGCCATAGTCCACGTCCACATACCAGGCGTCGTACGCGTTACTGGCGTAGGCACTGGACGACCAATAGAAGTTTGACTGGACGGCAGTGAAGGGATGTTCAACAGGCAAGGCAGGGCTGTGTTGTGAACGGTCTATAAGGCTTGTAAGCTCTTTACGGTTGGGCAGCTGCCAGTCACCGGCTTGGCTGCCATCTGTAAGCCCGCAGGCACCATCTGCCAAGCCATTACTCCAAGCCAAGGCATCTGCCCAGACAAGATAACCGCTGCTTTTATCAATACCTGCCACGGTATCGGTGCAGTTGGCGTTTTTAAGCCAGATCAAGCCGGTCAGGTTATCGGTTACTGTGCCATTGTTGTTATCTGTAAAACGGGGGCTTGGCCAGGCAACGCCTCTTTGTGTTGCACCATCCTGACCAGTGCCGGTACAGTCAATCACGTCACCATTACTATCATAGCAGGTGGTCTGGCCGGTTTGGGGAAGCTTTGCAGGGGCATCTGCCCAGGCAAATGCAGGGATAATGGTGATTATAATTGTAAGCAATATTGTTGTTATTTGCAGCATGGTGTAATTCTCCTTAGTTGTTAATTTTCCTTAAATATTAAAAAAGAAGTCTCGCTTAACAGGCATGGTCTGCCTATTAAGGCTATACATGGCATTAAGCCAGGGATAACGGTAAAAAATACTCTTTCGTAAACGGCGGGTATCACCCCATTTAAAATGTCCGCAGTATGATGCAACAATACCACGCAAATGCTGCAGTTCCTCTTTTGTTGCCTTTATCTTTAAAAGCCCTTCTGTATCTTTGCTTACATGGTTGTGCTGAAATTTCTCCAGACGGCATTTAAAGTTATTTACCGAACGCCTACGTACCAAAGTATAGTCAGGACGTATGATGTATCCTACAAAATCAATACCACTTGTAACCGGCTTAATAGACGCATAACGAGTATTAAGTTCAAGTCGCAACTGTTTCCGTAAAAAACAGCGCACTTTTTCACGGATAAAGGCAAGTTGCTGAGGGTTGTTATCCAGAATCAGAAAATCATCGCAGTAGCGGATATACCAACGGCATTTAAGGGTATGTTTGCAGTATTGATCCAGCTCATTAAGGTAGACATTGGCAAAAAACTGGCTGGTAAGGTTACCAATCGGCAAACCCACACCAGGAGAGGCGTACAACAGACTCTTGTGCGGTGGTACAGCTGCCAGAATATGAGGATCGCCTTTGTCTATACGGTTATGCATAGGGTTGTGTGCAATAACGATTCTGGCAAGGTAGTTAAGAAATGATAATGGTAAGGTTTTTACACAATTCTTTTTTTCAGGTGACAAGCTTTTGCTGTTCTGACGACTGACAGCAATCTGCTTTTGTGCCTGTTTTACCAGTTTGTCCTCTATAAGGTCAGCAAGAATCCTTTTGTTAATGGTTATAAAGAAATTCTTCACATCCAGATGCAGAGAGTACAATGGTACTCTGCCATTTCTTGTGCCTTTACGAATAAACTCTTTGGCTCGTAAAAGTGCTTTGTGTACTCCTTTACCGGTGCGGCATGCATAAGAATCATGGATAAATATAGGCTCAAATATTTTTTCAAGATGTTCTACCAGATAATGGTGAACTACACGATCACGAAAATCAGCGGCAACAATCTCGCGCAGCTTGGGCTTATCTACGGCAAAGCGGATAGCCCGTGATGGGCTATAATTGCCATTTAACAGCTCGGTAGACAAATCAAGGAGATTAAGTTCTGCCCGATACTCAAAATCAAGCGCGTTAATAGTATTGCGTTTAAGCCGCCTGCATCGGAGATAGCTTTTATACAAAGAAGAGAAAAGCTCAACTTGCAAAATATCAAAAGCGGGCAGATTTACTGGAGCATCCGGGGTGCAGCAGCTCCACTCTCCAACACGAACAGGCCAGACATAGTTGTTGTTATTCTTATTGTTGTTGTTTACGTTGCCATTGTTCATGTTCACATTCCAGGCGTTGTTTGTGTTATTGGCGTTGGTACTGGACGACCAATAGTTGTTTGACTGGACGCTCTTTGCCTTTTCTCTTGGTTGTCTTTAGTTGCCGATCCTTCCGGTACGACAACCTGCCCTGGTATGCCGGAAACCGTCCATTTTTGCTTATGTCTCTGAATAAGAGACGTAACTTGACCGGTTTAAGCGGCGGAAAAGGCGCACAGTGGTAATACGGCACACCCACAGGTATAAATTTATATACCTGCAGTTCTGGCTTACTTCTGCACCCCGGATACTTTTATCCAGCCTTCATTCTGGCGAGCTACCTGCCCCACCAGCTCTATAGTTGCAGCAAATGATGCAAAACTTCTAAAACCTTTAGTTTCATTACATATTCTTGCCAGTATTAGCAGTTGTTCAATATTGGTACGCAGTTCCAAAAGTGTGGCAAGCCGATTACTTTGGCTGTTGGCCTTGATGATAAGCCCCACAATCTGCTGTGACTGTATACGCATCTCACTTCCAAGCGTATATTTTACGTAACGGGAAAATCCGTGCACAACTGTTTCCAGATGTATTGCCAGCTTCATGGCGCTTCGATAAATAGGCAGATGTTCATAATGTGCCATAATTAAATAACCAAATAACCAAATAACCTACTGTCCAACACGAACAGGCCAGACATAGTAGTAGCCATTCTTATAGTAGTAGATTACGAAGCCAAAGCCACGTACACAAACCAGGCGCTGCCCGTGCCATTGGCGTAGGCACTGGACGACCAATAGCCGTCTGACTGGACGCCAGTGAAGGGAGGATCAGCAGGCAAGGCAGGGTTGTATTTCTCCAAATCCACAAGACTTTCCAGCTCAACAATGTTGGGCAGTTGCCAGTCACCGGCTTGGCTGCCATCTGTAAGCCCGCAGGCACCATCTGCCAAGCCATTACTCCAAGCCAAGGCATCTGCCCAAGTCTTGCTACCGTCACAGTTAGCGTTTTTAAGCCAGATCAAGCCGGTCAGGTTATCGGTTACTGTGCCATTGTTGTTATCTGTAAAACGGGGGTTTGGCCAGGCAACGCCTCTTTGTGTTGCACCATCATCACCGGCAGCATAGCTTGTGGTCTGGCCGGTTTTGGGAAGCTTAACGGCAGCAGCCTGGGGGGAGGTGGTGGCAGTAGCTTCGACTGACCATGCAGAAGCACCTTTAGTGTTGGTGGCCTTTATGCGGTAAGTGTAAGCTGTGGCAGCTGTAAGACCGGTGTCGCTATAGCTGGTGGTGTTGGCAGCAACGTCGGTGGCAATCTCATCCCATTCACCGCTGCCGGTTTTGCGCTCTATGGTAAAACCGGTTTCAAGCTGGTCGCTGTCTGCCCAGGCAAGGTCTATCTGGCTGGTTGAGTGTGCTGTTGCGGTAAGGTTTGCAGGTGCGGCAGGTGCAATTGCCACCAGCATGGTTATTGTACCAAGGTTGGCAGTTGCGTTGGCAATGATGTTGACATTGTCTTTCTCGCCTAGGTGAGTGATGTTTCCGCCACTATCCAGCCCCTGAAATGTAAAGGTACGGTTATCACCAACAGGTATGTTGTTGATGGTGCCGCTGTTTGCTGATGCCGCAAATTCCTGCTGGATGTCAGGGGTGATGTCATCAGCTGTGATGGTTACCCGCACTGTGGCAACACCTAGCGGAGCAGCGGCTTTTACAGCCGTGGCTGCGGGTGTCTCCTGCCATACCAGCTTTGCCACTGCTGCACCGGTGGCAGTGCTGTTGCTGGTGGTGTTGCTGCCAGAGCAGCCGCCAAGCAGTGCTGATATCAACATTACCGCAAGCAGTATATTAAGCTTTACAAACTGTTTCATTTTTGTTCTCCCTTACCATTCAAATTGTGCCGAGCCGGTGGATTTTTTAAAGCTGGCAGTTACTGTGCAGTTACTGGTAATGCTGCCGGTGGTGTAGGTGTTGCCGTATAGCGTTCCGCCACAACCGTTAACACTAACTATTTCATAACCACTGTTGGGGGTAATGGTGAAGATGGTGCTTGTACCCTGGTTAATGGTTTGTGTTGCAGCCGGATATATGCTGCCACCAGCACCGGCAGACGGGGTTACGTTGAAGAAGACTTCCGGTTCCGGCTCAGGCACAACAACAGGTGGCTCAGGCTCTGGTTCAGGCACAACAACAGGTGGCACCGGTTCTGGTTCAGGCACAACAACAGGTGGCACCGGCTCTGGTTCAGGCACAACAACAGGTGGCTCAGGCTCTGGTTCAGGCACAACAACAGGTGGCTCAGGCTCAGGCTCTGGTTGCGGTTCTGCATTTTCATCCTGTGCATTGATTATACTGGCAAGGTTATTGCTGACGTATTCAATGGCAGCGTTGTAATCATTTCCTGTTTCAAATGCATCAGCCAGTGCATCGGCAAGTTTTTCTGCAATGTTTGCAGCCTGCTTTTGTACGTCTGTGGCTTCATTGCTGCTCGGGTAATAATCAGCAAACAGGTCTGTTTCCAGTCCAAGTTCACTGCGTAGTTCTGCCACATGTTCATCTGTTGTTTTGCTTTGGTCATTTTCAAGGCGATATTGTATCAGGGTGGTAAACGGGCTGATAAAGCCGTGTTTATTTAAAGGTGCAACCATGGTGTACGGCTTTTGTACAGCACCTCTGGTTTCATCTGTAACAGCGGTGCTAACTTCAACCACAACAAGGTGTTTTTCGGCATCTGTGTTTGGTACAGAAGGCAGGGTGTAAACACCGCCCGCTGTGGTGGTTGTATAGGGTTCATCTGCATCACATTTTTTATTGTTGTTTTTATCCAGGCAGACTTTGGCACCCACCAGATAACCATCGGCAACAACACCTGCTAATGTGGTGCTGCTACCCTCACCTGCACTTTCATTGTCGCCACCTCCACCTCCGCTGCCGCAGCCAGCCAGCAGCAAACCAATTGCTGCCAGCAGAGCAAAGTTTGTTACTACTGTTTTCTTCATGCTGTTCTCTCCTTTTTTGGTGTTTAACTTCGTGTCTCTGACACATCTGCAAAAACAAAAAAGCCGCTCTACAGAGTTTTAATCTGAAGAACGGCTTTTTGTTTTAACTAAAATATTTTCTGACAAAAACGTATGACAGAAATTGTGATACTGTATGGATTACGCCATCATGTGCTGTGCTGTGCTGTGCTGTGCTGTGCTGTGCTGTGCTGTGCTGTGCTGTGCTGTGCCATTGCAGACTTTCTTTTTGCTGTTAGTAATAAATTTTATTCTATGTTTAAAAGTATTACTGTCAAGCAATAAAACATAAATTTACAGCATAAAACAACAAACTGGCACGGCACGCACAGGCAGGGTGGTTGGGTAAATAACTCCCCTCATCGTCATTCTGCAGGAAGCGTTAGCGAACTTGCAGAATCTAAAACCAGATCCTGCGACTAAAGCGCAGGATGACAGATTTTGGGTACGCAGGATGACAGGTTTTGGGTACGCAGGATAACAATTTCTGGTGCGCGACAGGGCACGGCACGCCGTGCCCCTACATTTTACAATCTACCGCTGCAATCAATTTGTACGGGCATGGCGTGCCCTGACAGTTATTTAACCTGATACCAGAATTTAACCTGTCTTACCTTGGCATCAGCAGTTTTAAATTTGCTGATTATCCCATACCTGCCTTTTGCAGACACCTGTATATCTGCA
>JAVERM010000103.1:0-6595 GCA_034007105.1 Trichlorobacter sp. | reverse complement strand
ATGAGCATATCCATGACCGGCTGCACCAAAGCTTTTGGCAGGGGCATCCTCTGGGACACCCGATTCTGGGGAATTTTGAGACCATTTCCAGTATCAGCCGTAATGATATCCTTAAATTTCGGGAAAAGTGGTACCGCCCATCAGAAATTATGATTGCCGCTGCCGGCGGTGTTGAACATCAGCAGCTTGCAGACCTTGCCTATGATCAGTTTTCAAAGCTGCAACCTGCTCCGCCATGCAAAGAGTGTGAGGCAGTAAGGCACACAGCCGGTGCAAAAGTAATGGAAATGATAGAGCGGGATATGGAGCAGATTCTGTTTTGTATAGGTACAAAAGGTTTGCCTGTGCAGTCACCTGACCGTTATACCCTGATGCTGCTTAATACCATCCTTGGTGGCGGTATGAGTTCTCGCCTTTTTGAGGAGATTCGCGAGAAACGGGGGATGGCCTATTCTGTTTACTCCTACCTTTCATCTTTCAGCGATGCCGGTGCCTTGTCAATATTTGCCGGAACAGAGCGTGAGCGCAGCAATGAAGCATTGCAGATTATACTTGCCGAACTGGACAGGTTTAAAACCGAGCTGGTACCAAAAGATGAGCTGAACAGTGCCCGTGAGCAGGTAAAAGGCAAAATATTGATGTCCCTTGAATCAAGCGACAGTTATATGATGCGGCTGGCACGCAGTTACCTTAATTTCGGTCGTTTTCAGCCAGTAGATGAGGTGATAGCCGGATTTGACGCAGTAACAGAAGAAGATATACTGCAATTGGCTGCAAAACTGCTCAGGGAAGAACATCTTAATATCCAGATTATGGGGAGGATGAACGGGCTGGAGTTTAAGTAGATTTGTCCGGAAAGGAGGATGTACAAATGGCAAAAAATGCAACCGTCAGTATGGAAGTTGATAGTCAATTAAAAGCCGATGCAGAGTCTGTTTTTCATCAGCTTGGGCTGACCACAAATGAAGCCATAAAAATATTTTTTACAGCAGTGCGTAATCGTAAAGGGTTACCGTTTCAGTTGCAGCTTGAATCAGATCAGGTGCTAGCACAGCAGCAAAGAAAAAATGCGCTAAATGCCATTGTGGGAGCATATCCTTTGATTACATCAAGTAATGAGTTTGCCTGTTTGAAGCAGAAAGAAATCGCACTTGAAGAGAGGAAGCTTAAAAGATGAAATATGTGCTTGATGCCTGTGCACTCATTGCTCTGATCAGAAATGAAGATGGTGCATCAATAGTACATCAGGCACTTGCTGCTGATGAAAATATCTGCTTTGTTCATGCCTTGAATCTCTGTGAAGTATATTACGATTGTTTGCGTTGTTATGGGGCAGTCCAGGCAGATAACCTGGTTGACAGACTGGCTGAAGCCGGACTGTCAATATGCAGTGATATGGATGTAATGTTATGGAAACATGCAGGGCATCTCAAGGCTCGCGGACGTATTTCCCTTGCTGATTGCTTTGCAATTGCACTTACGGAGCGCGAGAATGCGGTGCTTTTAACATCAGACCGCCATGAATTTGAGCCGTTGTTGGCTGTCGAAGGTTTTAAGGCAAAAATCCGGTTTATACGCTGATTTGCCTGCACAGTAGTTTTACTAAAACCTGTTAATCCGTACCTGTTGAGCCTAGTCCGCCATCACCACGGTCTGTTTTGGTGCTAAAACTATCCACAAGCTGTAATCTGGCTGCCATAACCGGCATAAACATCATCTGACAGACCCGTTCTCCGGGCTGGACGGTATAGGCTATTTTACTCTGGTTATGCAGCCCGATTTTAATCTCACCCTGATAATCACTGTCAATAACACCGATGCAGTTGGCAAGTACCAGGCCATGCTTGATGCCAAGTCCGGAGCGGGGTGCAAGTATGGCTACGATATCAGGATCATTGATGTTAATGGCAAAGCCGCCGGGGATGACCACTGTTTCACCAGGCTTGATGGTTACAGGCTGTTCCAGGCAGGCACGCAGATCAAGGGCAGCAGAACCGTTTGTGGCACGCTGCGGTAATGGTATACTGCTGCCCAGCAAAGGGTTTACAATTCGGGTTTCAATGTCTGGTTGTTTCATGTACATAAATTTCCTTTGGATGTATTGTGTGTCAGGTCATTAAAAACGGTTAAATCGGGTTTGTGTCTGCCCCTCCTTAAGTTTTTGAAGTCAAAGTAGGCTGCATAGCAAGAAAAGAAAGGAGACAATACGATGAAACCATCAAGAATGACAGTTTATATTATCATTGCACTACTGGTTGCTGGACTGGCTTTCTATTATTTGACACAAGAGCCGCCACTTGGCTCTCCAATAAATCTGATTTATATGCTTTTTAGACATTAGCAAGTTGTTAGAAACAATCAAATACATAAAAATCCCTTACAGTATGTGTGTCCACCATTGACAGAGCAGAACAGCTTCCTACCCGCTATGTAAAGTCAAAATGAAAGGTTTGGTCAGGTTATGCAAGATCCACGTGTACTAGAGATGGCAAAAATTCTGGTTGATTATTCCACTTGTATAAAAAAAGGTGATCGGGTGCTGATTAATGCTGCCGGTTTTGAGGCTGCACCGTTGGTTAAGGAGCTTTACACGCTTTGCCTTAAACGGGGTGCCGAATATGTTGAGTACGGCTTTTCCGATCCCGAGATTGACCGTCAGTTTTTTAATCTGGCTACAGATGAGCAGCTGGCGCACTTTCCGCAGCATAAGCTGGATTTTTACAAAACACTTACAGCCTACATCGGAATTGCTGCCAGCAATAACTCCATGGTTAATGCCAACAGCAATCAGCAGGCAATGGTGGCTTATCAGAAACTTACCCGTCCCCTTGTTGATCAGCGGGTAAAGCATACCAAATGGGTGGTAACCCGCTTTCCAACCCACGGAGCTGCCCAGGAAGCCAGAATGTCGCTGGAGGAGTATGAAGATTATCTTTTTGGTGCCTGTAACATTGACTGGGCAGCAGAATCTGAAAAAATGGAGCTGCTGAAAAAACTGATGGATGAAACTTCATCTGTCCGTCTGCTGGCACCGGATACAGAGCTGTCCTTTAGCATCAACGGGTTAAACAGCGTAAAATGTGACGGTCGTTTCAATATTCCGGATGGTGAGGTTTTTACTGCTCCGGTAAAGGATTCTGTGCAGGGTTATATCACCTACAACTGCCCCACTGTCTACCAGGGGCGTGAGTTTAATAACATCCGCCTGGAGTTTAAAGATGGTAAAATCATCAAGGCAACCGCAGGTGATATGAGTGAGCAGCTAAACAAAATTCTGGATACAGATGAAGGTGCCCGTTACATCGGCGAGTTTGCCCTTGGTGTAAACCCGGGTATTACCACGCCGATGCGTAACATTTTGTTTGATGAAAAGATTTTTGGATCCATCCATTTTACCCCTGGTCAGGCCTATGATGAGGCAGATAACGGTAACCGCTCTGCCATACATTGGGATATGGTACGGATTATGAAAGATGGTGAAATCTGGTTTGATGACCGCCTTATCCAGAAAAACGGGCGTTTTGTTTTACCGGAACTTGCAGCCCTTAACCCGCAGGAGTAATCAAGATGTTGTTGCATATAAATCCTGAAAACCCGCAGACAAGGCTGATTGCCCAGGCAGTATCTGTACTTGAAAAAGACGGGGTAATCATCTATCCCACCGATACAACCTACGGAATCGGCTGTTCTATTTTCAGCAAAAAAGGGCTGGAGCAGATATACAGAATCAAGCAAAGGGATCGCCGTAAACCGTTTTCATTCATCTGTACTGATCTGTCTGAAGTAGCCCGCTTTGCACGGCTTACCAACCATGCTTTCAAGATTATGAAACGCTGTCTGCCGGGTCCTTATACATTTGTGCTGGAGGCAAGCCGCGAAGTACCCGAGCTTTTGACAACCCGCCAGAAAACTGTGGGGATAAGGATGCCGGATCACCCTGTCTGCTCTGCATTGGTAAAGGAGTTGGGCAACCCGATTGTGACCACCAGTGCCAACCTTAGCGGAGAAGAACCGGTGGCAGATCCGGAGGAGTTGTACCGGCTTTTTGGCAAGCAATCTGATCTAGTTATTGATGCCGGTCTGCTTGCCACTGATGTAAGCTCTGTGGTCAGCTTGCTGGGGGACAGGGTGGATGTAATCAGGGAGGGGTTGGGCGATCTTTCTCTAGTGTACTAACAGGGTTTTGAAAAGCTACTGCGGAGGCTGTCTACTTTGTTGCGCGGTACTCGCTTCCTCGGCTAACTTTAAATGTTATGCCTCGTCGCTGCGTTCCGTGCGCCTTGTATCCAGCCTTCCTCATAACGTTTTTCAAAAACCTGTTAAAAGAGGTGATGTTTGCATACTTCACAAAAATATATGCTTGAGCTTTTAAGCAGGCGAAATGACGAGCTTGCCTCATTGCTGGAGATCGGCAAAACCATTATTTCCTCCCTTGAGCTAAAAGATGTTCTGCAGGAGATAATGGCTCAGGTTGAGCGGTTGTTCCAGCCGGAAGTCTGGTCTTTGCTGCTTGTAAACTACAGCTCTGGCAGGCTTGGTTTTGATGTTGCAGTATCACCGGTCAGTAACGGAAAAAACAGCAGTGATGCAAAAATAACCGAAGCATTGGTGCGCCAGGTGGTTGAGGAGGGCAAGCCGCTTTTAATCACTAACCTTGCCAGTGAACCTCGCTTTTCCGCATTAACCGCAGATGCCGTTGATTACAGCCAGGGTTCCTTTCTTTGCGTACCCCTTAAAATACGTGATCGTGTGCTGGGGGCGATTGAGCTGCGTAACTACAGCGGCAAGCATGTTTTTAATGAAGCTGATCTGCCGCTTCTGGGTGCAGTCGCAGATTTTGCAGCCATTGCCATTGATAATGCTCACAATTACAAACGGATTAGCGAGCTGGTAATTACAGATGAGCTGACCGGACTTTACAATGCCAGTCATTTTCAGGAGCTGCTGTCATACGAGATTGAGCGGACAGCACGTTACCATAGCCCTCTTTGTCTGCTGTTTTTTGATCTTGATAATTTTAAATCTGTAAACGATACCTACGGTCATCTGGTTGGCAGCAGGATTATTGCTGAAGTGGGACAGATGGTAAAAAAACATACCCGTTCTTCAGATCGTGGTGCCCGTTATGGCGGTGATGAATATACAATATTATTGCCCAACACAGGTAAAAAGGGCGGTTTAACCGTTGCCAACAACATGTTGCACCGTTTGCGCGAGGGCGAATTTTTTTCTGATGATGGGGTTAAAATACAGATTACTGCCAGTTTCGGGGTTGCTGTTTTTCCTGATGATGCTGTTGACCGTGAAGGTCTTATCCGTGCGGCAGATGCGGCGATGTACAGAGCCAAAAAGGCAGGTCGTAATCAAGTGGCTGTGTGTAAACCTTAAATAAAGAAGGAGAAAACAAAATGGCTAAAAATCTAACTTTGGACACAATCGCGTTGCACGGCGGCAAGGTTTTGGAAGAAACAACCCTTTCCTGTGCTGTACCTATTTATCAGACCAGTGCCTATATTTTTAAAAACAGTGAACATGCAGCCAACCTGTTTGCACTTAAAGAAGCTGGCAATATCTACACTCGGCTTACCAACCCCACCACTGATGTGCTTGAAAAAAGAGTGGCAGCCATGGATGGTGGTGCCGCAGCCCTTGCCCTTGCATCAGGTCAGGCAGCCATAACCTCCACAGTGCTTACTCTGGCAAAGTCTGGTCAAAACATTGTTTCTGCATCAGCCCTTTACGGCGGTACTTATAATCTTTTTAACCACACATTGCGTCGTTGTGGTGTGGATACCCGATTTGTAGATAGCTCAAACCCTGAGAATTTCCGTGCTGCCATAGATGAAAACACCCGCTTGCTTTACTGCGAATCCATCGGTAACCCCCGTAACAACATTGATGATTTTGAAGCCATTGCCAAAATAGCCCATGAAGCCGGTATTCCGCTGGTGGTGGATAACACAGTTACCACTCCGGTGCTTTTCAAGCCCATTGAGCATGGTGCAGATATCGTCATCTACTCCCTGACCAAATTCATGAGCGGACATGGCACCAGTATTGGTGGCTGTGTTGTGGATAGTGGTAAATTCCCCTGGGATAATGGCAAGTTTCCGGAATTTACCGAGCCTGATCCAGCGTATCATGGCACAGTGTTTTGGGATGCGGTGGGTGCAGTATCCTTTATAGTCAAGATGCGCGTATCGCAATTACGGGATTTTGGAGCCTGTATTTCACCTTTTAACTCATTCCAGATTTTACAGGGGCTGGAAACACTGCATGTAAGAATGCCCCGCCATGTTGAAAATGCCTTGCAGGTGGCAACATGGCTGGAAAAACATCCAAAAATTTCATGGGTAAACTACCCGGGGCTTGCCAGCCATGCAGACCATCAGCGTGCCCAAAAGTATTTCCCCAGCGGAGCAGGGGCGATCATCGGTTTTGGTGTAAAAGGCGGCAAAGAGGCTGCTGTCCGTTTTATTGATAATGTAAAATTGGCTTCACACCTTGCCAACCTTGGTGATGCCAAAACACTGGTAATCCATCCGGCAACCACCACCCACCAGCAACTGTCTGAAGAAGAACAACTTGCCACCGG
>JAVERM010000102.1:0-6785 GCA_034007105.1 Trichlorobacter sp. | reverse complement strand
CGTGGTTCACGCAGTTTGTCAGCAAGTTGGTCAAGGTGGGTGGCACGGGATTGGATAAGACGTTCACGGGCTTCTTTGTAGTCTGTGAGGGTGATGTTGTAGCTTCGGTTACGGGCTGTTCTGTTTTTCCAGGTAAGTTCATAGCCAAGGGCGTTTACAAGCCAGGGCTGACCTTCGGTGTCAAGCCAAAGTTCAGGGAAGATTGCTTCATCAAATTGTTGACCTGTGGCTTGTGTGTGTTGCAGCCACAGGGCTTTTGTTTCTTCTTGCGTGAAGTTACCCATGCGCAGGGATTCGGCTTTAATGTTAAAGGCACTGCCACCGGTGATTACCTGGGCACCTTCCTGGTGCATGCGGTAGTCCCGTACATCACGGACTCCACATAGGATGATGGATTGGGGAAAGTGTTCAGGGCGTTGGGCATAGCCAGCACGGATCTGGCGTAAAAGCGAGATGAGGGTGTCACCAATAAGGGCATCTACTTCATCAAGTAATAAAACCGTGGGCTTGGAAGATGTTTCTGACCAGCGGGTTAAAACCCGCGTTAAAAGATGCTGGGGCTCGGTTTCAGGTTTTGCGATACGATACCAGTCAAGTAGTGCCGGAACTTCGGCATAGCGTGCAATGGCATCCACCAAGGCATCACAGGCTGCCGGTATGCCCTGGGTTTCATCACCCCGTGCTGCCTGGGCACCTTCTATGTTGGCATAGGCACAGGCGTAGTTGCCGCTGGCATTTAGTTCTTTCATGATCGCCAGCAAGGTGCTGGTCTTGCCGGTCTGGCGGGGTGCGTGCAGCACAAAGTAACGTTTGGCTGTAATCAGATGCAAAACTTCTGACCAGTCAAGGCGATGCAAGGGATTTAAATGATAATGATCTGCCGGAATTGTAGGCCCAGCAGTATTAAAAAAACGTTCCATGTAAAGCTCCTTTTACTGCTGCTTTGCAAAGGCATGGCACGCCATGCAATGATGTTCATCCTGATTGCCAAATAAGAGCCTGAAAGCGAGAGGAAGCTTTACCCCATAAAGCCTTTATCAGCCTCTTTTTTGCAAAAGTAGATATCTTAATTCTTGGCAAGTGATGTCAGCAAACCCGCCATGATGCTTCTACCTTTTTCCGAGAGTCTGTAGCGTTGCAATCGGCTTTGCTGGTCAGCGTAGCATTTTGTTTTCTGTTGGTATCAGCAACCGTCAAATCCGGTGGCATCCGGGAGTTCCAGTCAGCGGAAGCTGCCGGTCGGCACGGGTATTCCAGCCTTATGACGCGCCAGCACCTCATGGTACACCTCCAGCCAGCAGTGTGCTCCAGTTTTCAATGTGTACGTGGATAAAACCTTTTGGCGGGCATTTGACGCTATCGAGTGTCGCAGCTCGGGATGTTCAATCAAAAGCTCAATGGCTCGATACCACTGGTCCGGCTCCGGTCCAACCAGTAGACCGGTCTGCCCGTGCTCTATGCAGTCGCTGTATGGTCGCAGGTCGGCATAAATGCCGGCAAAACCGCAGGCGGAGTATTCCAGCCACTTGATGTTGCTCTTACAGCGGTTGAAGGGATTGTCTTCAAGAGGCACTAGAGCTATATCCATGGGAGTTTGCTGCATCTTCCGGGCATATGCCTCATAGGTTGCATTAAAAGGAATAAAGACAAAACCAGGAAGACGGGAGAGCCGTTCTGTTGCGCATCCCATAAATGTAAAGACGACTTTTCCAGGATATTTGCCGGCGATTGCTTCCAAAACTTCCTCAAGCAAGGATATATCGGTGGCATGGGTTTTACCGCCGGCATAACCGATGACAATGGGACCGAATGATGGAGGTGACGGAGTTTCCCATAAATCGCTGTCGAGAAGATTCGGAAGTACGTACACATTATTGCTGTATGAGGAAAAATGGGATTTCAGCTCCGGCGTTGAAACAGTCACAGCCGCACACTTGCGGACTAATTCATAGATATGCGGCGTGCTAATCACACCCAAGCCATAACTTGGGTTGGATGCGGGGATTTGCGTCAGGAGATCATCAATCTCGAAAATCACAGGTTTATCAAGCGAACACAAAAACTCCAGAAAATGCGCTGTCTCTGGGCGTGGAAAAAATCTCTGAACAACTATAATATCAGCGGTATCCACCTTTCCGGGGGCAATATGATACTGCCCGTCCCAGAACTCAATGCCCTCCCACGAAACCTCTATTTCAGGTACAAGCTTCTCAAGAGGAGCCTGAATGCGATAGTAGCCACAGGCGTCTACTTTTGCATCCAGTGAAAAAACACTAACTTTTATCTTGTCAGAAACCTTTTTAAAGGTTGAAGCGTCAGCTGCTGTCTCCGCATGCTTTGTCACGTATTTCGAATGGGGTGCCAGCCATCCGGCAGCAAATGGTGATGCAATGAAGAGCGACGTACGGTCATTACGATACCGTTCGAGATTACGACTCAGCGTGCCGCCGATTATATTTTTCCTGCGTTGCGCATCCTTCCACTGCCGATATTCCGTATGTTCTAACTCCTCACGACCATCGCTGGCAACGAACGTCTTCGGGTCTATTACTGCAGCCCTGCCTGCCGGTAAATGCAAACCGATCTCCTCATCTTCCATATAGGCATTCAGTAGACCTGCAAACTGGATTCTTAGCCCATAATCTCCATCTTCTTCACCATATAACCCGTAATCTTCGCACCAATAACCCAGTTTTTCATGTGTGCGACGTGGTATAAGGACGCAGGCTCCTCCTAAATTACCGTTTTTAGGTCGGATGCGTACACCACGCACCTCATGGAGCGGATAAGATGCAGGCTCAAAATTGTAAGCAACTGCTCCAAGCTGTGGAATTGCGTCAATTGTTCGCACCAGACCGGTAAGCCAACCCATCTTCTGGATGACGATATCATTATCCAGCTTCAGGTAGTAATCAGCGTTTGGCTCAAGGCTCCATGCCAGGTTTGATGCTTTGGCAACGCCGACGTTTTCGTCAAGTAAAATCAGGTTGTGTATGACACCCGATTGCTTCAGTTGTGACAGGTATTCTCGCGTACCATCGCTGCTGTTGTTGTCAATCACCGTAAGTACGTAAGGAAAATCGGTGTAACCAACCAGTGCTGCAATGGCTTGGCGGGTAAATTCGAGGCGGTTGTAGGTGACCATGCCGATGTTGACGAACTTGCCGGTTTCGGCTTTTTCCCGGTAGTAACAACCTGACGGCAGCCCGGATCGTGGAGGAGGAAGCAGATTACGGTACCGCTCCCGTACTTGCTGGGATTCATTGGTGCAAAGATCAATATTGCTGTTGCATATGCCCTTCGGATTATGCAGGTACAGACCAAGGAACAGAGGCACATGGTACATTGGATATCGGCAGGCAATCCGGCACCAGAACTCATAGTCTCCTGCCGCGACAAGCGTCTCGTCGAAATACCCGATTTCATCATGCAGTGATCGTCGCCACATCGGCTGCGGCCCCATGTGGCAGCCATGGAGCATGATGTTGGGAGCATATTCCGGTTTAATGCTGTAACCGGTTCGGATGTTGCGGTTGAAGGTCATGTTCTCATAGCCGGTTATGAAAAAATCGGCGTACACCAATGCCACCTCAGGTCTGGTATCCAGTTCACGAGCAAGAATTTCCAAGGCATCCGGTCGGAGCCGGTCATCGGTATTGGCGTTGGTGAGGTAGGTGCCACGAGCGATCCGCGCCCCCCTGTTCCAGGCTTGATACACCGTTTCACGCTGATCGGTTCGGATATAGACGATGTTGGGATGACTGGCAGCATAACGCTCGACAATGGCCCGCTCGTTCTCCGGCGAGCTGCTGTCAATAACAATGATTTCCAGCTGTTCGCCAAGCGTCTGGTCCAGCAGGTCTTTAAGGCGTCCCTCGATAAAGCGTTCGCTTTTATAAGTCGATACAATTGCTGAGACGCGGAACAATTCTGGGGCACAGAGTGCCGGACCATTGGTTACCGCAGGCTTGGTTGGTGAGGGTGGAGACACCGCTTGATGCCTGTTACAGGGAATAAAGAAAAGCGGGCGAAGCGTGTCCTCGCTGTTGCCGAGAAATTGCCCCCTGACCCCGAATGTTTCGAACAGCCAATCGTAGTAATTGACAGTATCAATGACTGGGTCGGCGTGTCCTTCGAAAAAAATACCCTTCCGGGTCTTGTCGATTATATACCTAAAGAGACGATCACGCTGGGTCAACTCCTTGGTCCGATAGACGGAGAAGAAAAAGGTGTAATCCACCTGACCGGGACAGGCTGCATCGATCTGCCGATCGAAATCCGGCTCATTGAAATCGATGTTGAGGTAATGGAGGTTGGGGAAATTCGACAAACGCCCGATCTCCGAGGCAATCCGCCAGGTATCCGGCATTCCTTCCACACCCCAGACTTCCCGTGCTCCGGCCATGATTCCCTTGATGCAGGCTTGTCCCAGGTTGCATCCAAAATCCATGATGACCTGGTCGCGGAGCAGGGTCATGTCCATCAGGGAAAAGCGGGTCAGGGTGCGTTCCCCCGCTATCCCAACCAGCGGGATGGACTGGTAGTTGTTGAACCAGGCAAGCTGTCCGACTTCTCGGAGGAGGGCATCCTGCCGAGACACTTCAAGGATGTTGCCGGCGTATTCTTCTTCGAGGATTATCAAAGAAATGTCGATGGTTCCCTTGCTGGCAAGGGCTGTTGCGGCAATACGCCGTGCACCGTCGATCATATAGATAGCGTGCGGCTCTACGACCCCTCCTAAGCTGTTCAGTACGGCTCCGCTCACATAGAGTGGTTGTCCCAAATCCGCCCCCTGGAGTACCCGTTCCCGGTAGGAGAGTATGTCCGACACTCGTTCCGCCCCTTCGACGGCAAGGAAATCTCGACCAAAACGGGCTGTTTCCGTCTCGTCCAGCTCGTCCATACCCCTTCCGGTCCGCCGGTCCATCAGGTTGCAGGTTAAGCGTACCACCACGGTGCGAAACCAGATATCGTCGCGCCATGTCAGCGGCGTATGCAGCTTGTTATCAAAGATGTGCTGGATGATCTGCCTGGCAGCATCAAGCCCTTCGCCGAAATCCCTGATTGAGTAATCTTTGAGTCCCTGGAATGTGGAGTGCGTGGTTGGCTGGACAGCAAAGGGGCGAACATCGATGAATGATTCCGTGGATCCGGCTGGCGGTTGGAAGTAGTCAATTTCAATACCGCACGTCGCTGTCGCAACGTGTTTTGATTGTTGAGGTTCGGGAACATTTTTCACATCTATTCCAGAAGAAGGTGCGTCAAGGCCAAATTCATACATTAAATCAGGCACCTTGCCCTGTGTTTCAAACGAATCTATCGGTTTTTTGACCACCATGTGATTATTAGCTTTATTTATAGTTTCCATAATAGTCTTTCTATCCAACAGACTGAAAATAATGTTCAAAAGTGGCTGTATAGTCACATCAAGGTCAAGATGAGTTTTGAAGAACTTATAACAATTATTGCTAAAGTTGCTGAGATCCTTGTTATCTATCCTTTCAAGGTGGAAGCCCAAATCAGAAAAATCAGTGATAACCTTACCCAGGTTATAATTCCTGACAAAATCACTCATTTGACCAATTTCATTTATTATTACAGGTAAACCGTGTTGTATGTAGGTAGAAGTCTTTCCCGATGACATGCCGATGTACTTGAGATTATTGCGATCGGTAAAACCATTTCTCTGAAATTGCGGGATGTAAAAGCTCAGCCCCACGTCTGCCGCATTGAGCAGAGTGTGGAGCTGGTCAAAGGGGATGCTGGGAAAAGGTGAAAGGAAAACGTTCTGTTTTTGTTTACAGGATATTTTGTCAATGAACGCTTGGTCATAAGTCGAATAGCGATGGTGGAGTACAAGAACCCAATCGTCAGACCAGCGGTCCGTTCCAGCAATCAATTCATCAATACCGGACCATTTATAGGTTATTCCACCGATGTAAAGCGCAATTTTTGTCTCTTTAGAAAAACCGAGTTTTTCGTGGAGGATATAATTACGTGCACCATGTTTGACAGCCCTGCCTGAGACAGGTATGTCAATTATGCACTCAAGAGGTATGCCGATTTCACGTGAGAGATGAAATGAACGAACCCTGTCTTGACAGACAGCAAAAGATGCCCCTCGTGCCGCACCTCTATCAGCCAAGGTATATTCAAGTCCGGTTTCTTCACTAAAAAGTATCTCATACGATATAAGACCGTAGGGAACCTTTTGTTTCCTGGCAACAATTGCAGCTTCAATAATGCCACGATCAACTCCTATGATAAGATCATAGTCAGGGACATTGCAGTTGATATAGTCACTGATAGATTCAGGGCTTTCAACAGATTCAAAGGGAAACACGGCAAGAAAATCGGGTCGCGATACAGGTTTCGCATCAGCAAGAATGAGGTTTGCCCCACTACAGGGGGCACACTGCTGCATATGGGCAACCCGAGGAGAATAGATATCGACTGTATGTCCTTTTTCACACAGTATCTCTACGATACCCGTCAGGTTTGGATTATTGTTTATATTCCCTTCGGGATGAATGATCATGATGCGTGGCATCAGCGAATACCCTCCTAATTCTGTTTGCAACAATCACTATATTCCAGCTGCCAAAGCCCAGCTTGCTTCTTGTCATCCACTCTTCAAAAGTAGCAACATAGAAACCAGATTCCTCAAGTAGGAACTGTATCTCTGGTACAAATAAATATCGCATTTTATGCGTTTCTTTTATTTCACTTACATTATTTGTATGCTTATTTTTAACAAACATATGATAATTGACATCCACCAGGTT
>JAVERM010000101.1:0-6861 GCA_034007105.1 Trichlorobacter sp. | reverse complement strand
TGGAAGAGCGTGCAAAAAAAGGCTCAAAAGAAAAATTCCTGCAAGCCCTTTCTAAAGCACCTGATGTAGAACCAGAGGCATTTGACAGGATTTAGATCAAATTTAAGCACGCAACCCATTTAACCAACCTCCAGATCCAGCTCGTTTTGCACCAACTGTTGTAATTCCTGTTTTTTTCTGATTAAAGCCAGCTCACCACTTTTGGTTATCATTACTGCGGCAGCTTTACGGTGCGAGTTGTAATTATCCGGTGACATGCTTTCAGCATATGCCCCTGTACCACCGATGACTACATAATCACCGATTTCCGGTTCAGCAATCAGCACCGGTATGATATTTCCATCCCTGTCCAGCCGCACCGAATCACCGGTTTCACAGCAACGCCCCACAATGCCAAACGATTTTGCTTCTGCTGATGTAAACTGATCATATTCACTGGAAAGCAGGGTGCCATCTTTGCGAATTACAGCCACAGGATGCTCCGAACCATACAAAAGCGGGCGGGTAAGCAGCTCCATACCACCATTTAAAAGTAAAAAATTCATCTCCCTGGTTAGTTTTTTATCCATTACCCTAGTAATAATGTAGCCAGAGTTTGCTACCACAAAGGTGCCTGGCTCAATCTCCATTTTAAGCTGACGACCGGTTTTAGCCTTAAACTCTTCAAGCCGTTTTTTGGCGTAATTACCCAGATCAATTATATCTGCCTGCTTTTCTCCTGGCATACGTGCCACCTTAAGACCACCGCCAAAACTTACGGTTACTGCATCGGGAAAGTAATCCTGCACAAAACCAAGCTCACGGTCGATATTCTCGCGCCATTGTTCAGGATCACCGCCAGAGCCGATATGCACATGCACCTGGGTAAAGCGCAGCCCTTTTGCCTTTGCCATTTCCATAACCTTGGGAACATCCTGTAAATGCACACCAAAGCAGGAGTATTCACTGCCGGTATCGCGGGTGGCAGATTCTCCGCCGCCTGCCGCGCCAGGATGCACCCGCATGGAAAGCTCAATATTGTTTGCTGCTGCAAAATCTGCAATCAGCTTAAACTGCAACACAGAGCAGACGTTGTATTTCAGCCCTGCCCTGATCATCGCCTCCAGCTCGCTCCGCTCTTCACCAACCGGCACTTCCTGGGTGGTGAGAATCATCCTGTCAAACGGGATGCCAGCCAGATGGGCACGTAAAGCCTCGTTCACTGATGAGCAATCCAGATCAAGCCCTTTGCCGGTTATAATGCGTAAAACTGTGCGGTCAGAGTTTGCCTTCATTGCGTAACGGACATGCAGCCCAAAGGCATTAGGCATGGCCAGTAGCTGGTCACAGCTATCTTCAATATACTGCTGGTCATGCAGATAGATGGGCGTACCCCAATTTTTATCAATTTGCGGGATAAGCGAGGCGTTGAGGCGAGTGGGACCAAAATGTGTCATATTTGTAACTCCGTAACAGGTTTTTGAAAAACGTTATGAGGAAGGCTGGATACAAGGTCGCAGGTCACGCAGCGACGAGGCATAACAAATAGTTAGCCGAGGAAGCGAGTACCGCGCAACACCGTAGACAGCCTCCGCAGTAGCTTTTCAAAGTTCTGGTAAAGTATGATATAGATAGTTTTCATCCAAAAACAGGTTTCGTCACAAAATAGTTTCCAATTCAAAGAGCCATTTTGTATAACACTTTCAATCACTTTACTGCAAGTTTGGCTGAAAAAGGGAGATTATCCAAATATGAAACGCAGCAATCAGATAGGCTGGGCACAGGTAAGAGCCGGTATTTTTATTCTGGTAACGTTAATACTTTTTGGCGGTGCAGTTTTACTGATGGGTCAAAAAACCAAAATGTTTATACCAACCAGCCGGCTGACGGTGACAATGGATAACGTTGCCGGCCTGAAAGAAGGTGCCCCGGTATGGCTGGCTGGCGTTGATGTGGGAGTAGTACAAAAGGTGGCTTTTGCCGACCCAAAAAACAGCAATGATGTGCGTATTGAAATGGAAGTGGAACGGGAAGCTTTGAAAAAAGTGGGCAAAGACTCCCGCATTATCATCAAAACCCGTGGGCTTATGGGTGAAAAGTATGTGGATATCATGCCTTCCAGCCAGTACCATCAAGAGCCTGGCAGCAACTTCCAGGGTAAAGCAGTGCCAACAATAGATGATGTGGCACAAAAGGCAGGCATCGCCTTTGACAAACTGAACAGCGTTATCGACAATATGCAGGCAGGAGAAGGCACCCTTGGCAAGCTTGCCACTGATACAGCCCTGTATGAAAACGCACTCAAACTATCCAGCGAACTTAAAACCCTGGCTGCCAGCATTAACAATGGGCAGGGAACTTTAGGCAAACTGGTACGCAGTGGCGAACCTTACGATAAGCTGATGCAGATTCTTGCCAGAGCAGACCAGACTCTTTTTGACATTCAAAATTCTGATGGCAGCCTTAACCGGCTGATTTATGACAAAACACTTTATACAAAACTGGTGACACTTACTGAAAAAGGACAACAGGCAGCAGATGATGTGCGGGCGTTAAACCAGATGATGCTGTCAAAAGACAGCACCATCGGTATGCTGCTGACAGACAAGGAGCTGTACAACAAAGGGCTTACCCTGCTTGCACAGGTGGAAACCACCATGCAGAATCTGGAGACAACCTCTGCACAGCTGCACACAAAAGAGGGTACAGCCGGCAGGCTGCTTAATGACAACGAGCTTTACGAAAAACTGAGCCAGACCGTGAACGCACTGGAAGCCCTGATAAATGACGTGAAGACCAACCCTGGCAGATATGTGAAGTTTTCCCTGTTTTAACAGACTTTTGAAAAACCAATGCGGATATATCAGTCTTCATCCTTTTTGGGTTTAATTTCTATTTCATCCTTGCCATCTGAGGCATTTTTAAAGTTTTTAATGCTTTTACCCAGGGCAGAACCTATTTCCGGTAAACGACCTGCACCAAAAACCACCAGTACAATCACCAAAATAACGATCAGTTCCGGCATTCCGAATCCAAACATGGCTGCTACCTCCTTTTAGCGTGGCTATATACAAATTCCCACCCGAAAACCTCAAGTTGGGACTAAAACTTACTTTGACATAACCCCACCCAACCTCCCTTTATCTTAAGGGGAGGAGCTTTTTTGTTCCCCCTCTTAAGATACGAGGGGACAGGGGGAGTTATGAAACAAAGTATTACCCTGCGTGATAGTCAAAGCCCCCAACTAACTTTCCTTTGCCAGATTCTCAAACCTTGTATGCTCACCCAGAAACGCCAGCTCCACCGTACCTATTGGCCCGTTACGTTGCTTGCCAATAATGATTTCTGCCGACCGCTCGTGGTTTGCGTTACAGGCTCCATCCCTTTTGCGACAATGCTCGCAATACACAGCCTCCCGATAGACAAACATGATCACATCGGCATCCTGCTCAATGGCACCTGATTCACGCAAGTCGCTCATCATGGGTCGCTTGTCGCCACGGCTTTCAAGGCTGCGGTTAAGCTGCGAAAGGGCAACCACCGGCACGTTAAGTTCTTTGGCCAGTGCTTTCAGCGAGCGTGAAATTTCCGAGATTTCCTGTTGTCTTGATTCCGGATTAGGACCGCCGCGCATCAGTTGCAGGTAATCCACAATCACCAGACCGATATCATGCTCGCTTTTTAGTCTGCGGGCTTTGGCACGCAGTTCAAGCACACTGATTGCCGGTGTATCATCAATAAAAATATTGGATTTAAACAGAATATCCGCTGCTTTTTGCATTCTTGGCCAATCAGTATCCAGAAAATGACCGGTACGCATTCTGCCTGCATCAACCCTTGCCAGCGAAGATAGTAAACGCATCACCAGCTGTTCTTTGCCCATTTCCAGAGAAAATATTACTGAACCGGTTTTTTCACGGGCTTCGGCACTGGCATGGCTGGCGATGTTCAGTGCCAAAGTGGTTTTACCCATTGATGGTCTGGCAGCGATAATCACCAGATCGCCTGGCTGAAAACCTGCAGTCATTTTGTCAAGGTCAACATAACCGGTGGCAACACCTGTAATCGCCTCTTTTTTGTCATAAAGGGTTTGCAGCATCCGGAAAGTATCTTTAATAACGTCCTTAACCGGAAAATACTGGGGGCGCAGCTTGTTCTCCGAAAGTTCAAACAGAGCCTTTTGCGCTCCGTCAAGCATTTCGCTTACATCCGCTTGTCCGTCATAACCAGCGGTAACAATATCAGTTGCCACTGTAATCAGACGGCGGGAAAGTGCTTTTTCCTTAACGATTTTGCAATAATAGGTGATATTTGCTGCAATCGGCACATAATCAACCAAAGTTGCCAGATAGCCGGCACCACCGCAACTTTCCAGATCACCTCGGCGTTTAAGGGTATCGGTAAGGGTAATCAGATCACAAGGTTCACGGCGGTCAGACAGCTCCAGCATGGCAGCAAAAATCTGGCGATGGGACTCACGGTAAAAATCCGTTGGATCAAGCAGTTCCAACACCCTGTTGATGGCATCATTATCAATCAGAATACCACCAAGAATGGACATTTCAGCCTCAATACTCTGGGGTGGCAGCTTATGGACAGAATCAAGTGACATTCTAAAACACTACTCCTTTTTATAACTACTATTCAACCACCTGCGCTGCTGCATTTATCCGCAGCAAATCCCCTTTTGCAGCCCCTTCGGGCAGAGAAATCAGGATACGCATATTGGGATGCACTGTATCCACATCTTCAATACTGCCGTCACGATTAACAGAACGCAGGTTTTCTGCAATCACTACTGCCTGTTTCATGGCAGGACCGATAAGTTCCAGTTGATCACCGCTGTGGAAACGGTTTCTCACCTGCACCAAACAGCTGCCATCAATTGTTTTTTCTTCCACAGAGCCCACCAGCAGATGGCTGCGGTTGTAACTTCCCTGATACGATTGCCCCACTTGACGGGGATCACCGAACAAAAAGCCGGTGGTGTACTCGCGATTGCTTAAAGCTGCCAGCTCTTCCAGCCAGCCCTGCTCCACCTGCCAGTTTTCCGGATCTGTCCAAAGCCTGTCCAGTGCAGTGCGGTAAACCCGCAAAACGCCGGCAAGGTAATGAATCCCCTTCATCCTGCCTTCAATTTTAAGGGCAGAAACCCCGGCTGCCAGCAGCTCCGGCAGATGCTCCAACAGGCAAAGGTCGCGGGAGTTGAAAACAAGTGTGGAATCATTTTCCTCTGTAATGGGAAAATATTCGCCAGGTCGTGACTCTTCCACCAGAGAATACTTCCAGCGGCAAGGTTGTGTACAGGCTCCCTTGTTGGCACTGCGTCCGGTCATTACACTGGAAAGCAGACAACGTCCGGAATAGGCAACGCACAGTGCGCCATGCACAAACACTTCGCAGGGTATACGCAGCAGTGCAGCAGTGCTGGCAATATCTTCAAGGCTCATCTCCCTGGCGAGGTTGATACGGCTGACCCCCTGATCCTGCCAAAAGAGTGCAGCCTGGCTGTTGGTGGTGTTTGCCTGGGTGGAAAGGTGCAATTCCCTGCCTGGCGAAATCCTGCGCACCATGCGCAAAACCCCCGGATCACTGATAATATAGGCATCAAAGGGCAGCTCATCCAATTGCAGCAGATATTGCTCCAGTTGTGCAAAATCATTATTATGCAGATAGCTGTTCAGGGTCAGATAGCAGCGCACATTACTGGCATGGCAGATCTGCAATGCCTTTGCCAGATCAGGCAGGGAAAAATTACCTGCCATGGCACGCAGACCAAAATCAGAGCCACCAAGATAAATGGCATCAGCACCATATTTTATGGCATATTCAAGTTTTTCCATTGTGCCGGCAGGTGCCAGCAATTCAGGCTTTTGCACGGTGGACAAGCTCCATTACAGGTTTTGACAAGACCTTGTTAAGTTTTGTCATAATAATAACACAGTAACAGATAATCACGTAATTTTTAGAAAGCAACATCCCACATGCCCAGCCATATACCCCGCCTGCTGAAGCTGGCAGGCCCGATGATCCTTTCTGCCTCAGCCATCACCATCATGCAGATTATTGATGCGCTGGTATTATCATTGCATTCCAGTGTATCAATTGCTGCCATTGGTCCAAGCGGCATGGCAGTTATCCTGTTTCAGGGTTTTTTATTCGGCACTGCCGGTTATGCCGGAACATTTGTTGCCCATAATCATGGACGTGGTGATGCAACAGGCGTGCTCACTGCCACCTGGCTGGGTATTTACACTGCAACAGGCGCAGGTCTGATTTCGCTACTGGTTGCCTGGCCGCTGGCACAGATTTTTTTAGTACTGGGACATGATGCAGAGGTGGCCAGGGCAGAAAGAATATACTTTTTAATCTGCATGGCAGGCTCATTTTTCCCTGTACTAAACGCTGCCCTGGCTGGCTGGCTTTCCGGCATTGCCCGCGCTGTTGTGGTCACCTGGGTCACTTTCTTTTCTTTGATTATTAACGCCGTGCTTTCCTATGGTCTGGTGCTGGGTAAATGGAGCCTGCCTGGCATGGGGATAGCAGGTGCTGCCATTGCCACAGTAATCAGTCAGGCAGTTGCCTCCGCGCTGTACCTGCTGCTATTTGCCAAAGCAAAAGGCTTTGCAAAACAGATTGCCAGAACCTGCAACCGGGCAGAGCTACGTTATTTTCTGTCCATGGCAATACCGCTGGGGTTACGTATAAGCGGCGAGCTGGCAGCCTGGACTTTTTTTCTGGTAATTGCGGGCAGGCTTGGTACAGCAGAGCTTGCTGCCTCTGGCATTGCCTTCAGAATCAACGGCATCGCCTTTTTTCCGGCACTGGGGCTTGGTCAGGCAGCTGGCATACTGGCAGGTCATGCACGGGGTGCCGGTCGGG
>JAVERM010000100.1:0-6875 GCA_034007105.1 Trichlorobacter sp. | reverse complement strand
ACGGTAAATACGACACCCCGCCGGTAACCAAGGAAAACAAAGAGCCGGTAGCCAAATATATCCCCCGTTCGCCTGAGGAGTTAAGGCAGATTGAAGAGCTGGTTAAGGGTGCCATTGGATTTAATCCAGAGCGGGGCGATCAGTTGAGTATTCAGAATATCCCTTTTCAGGAGCCAGGAGAGGGCAGCGGTGTTACGGTTAGTGCCCAGTGGTGGACAAATCCGTTTTTCCTGACCCTTGCAAAAAACCTGGTTATAGCCCTTGGTTTTGTTGCACTGATGATGATGGTGATCAGACCAATGCTGAATATGCTGCGTACCACCAGACCACCAAAACTTGATATACTTGAAAACATCGCACCTGAAACGCAGGAAAAAATGTCCGCAAGTGAACGGGCACAACTGGCAATGCATATGGCCGAGCAACAGGATCTGATTGAGAAGGCAAAAGCCAATCCTTACCAGGTTGCCCAGATTCTGCAAAACTGGATCAGGGAAGAATCCTGATACTTTTCAGCCAGCCTATTTCTGCCAATCAAGGATAATAAAATATGACAGGTACAGATAAAGCTGCCATTTTGCTTTTATATCTTGGCACAGAAACCACTTCACAGATTTACGAACATCTGGAAGACGATGAAATTAAACGTATTTCCCGCAGCATGGGGGCATTGGGTCACGTAAGCCGGCAAACCATTTCACAGGTGGTTGATGAGTTTAACGAAGTAATGTCCCCTGAATCAGGTATCTTTGCCCAAGGCGATGAGTTTGTCCGCAAAGTGTTGGAAAAAGTTCTGGGACCAGCCAAAGCTGCCAGGCTGATGGAAGAATTGCAGGCATCAAGTTACGGCGATCTGGTGGATATTCTCTCTTCAATGGATTCCAAAAGCGTTGCCAACTTCATCTCCCAGGAACATCCACAAACTATTGCCGTTGTGCTTGCCAAGCTGAAATCAAAACAGACCAGTGAGATTATCTCATCCCTTCCCCAGGAGTTGCAGGCAGAAGTTGTTTTGCGTATTGCCGATGTTGAGCAGGTTTCTCCTGAAATCCTGCAGGAAATCGACGAGGTTATGCAGCGTGAGCTGAAGTCAATGGGTGGCACGCAACGTTATAAGGTTGGTGGTGTTGAAAAAGTTGTGGATATGTTTAACCACTTTGACCGCAGCAAGGAAAAACAGATTCTTGAAAAACTGGATGTGCTAAGTCCGCCCCTTGCCGAAGTTATCCGCAAACACCTCTTTACCTTTGAAGATGTCTTTGCGCTTGATGACCGCTCTATTCAGTCCATTATGCGTGAGGTTTCAAACGATACCCTGACTTTAGCCATGAAAACATCCACAGATGATGTAAAGAACAAGATATTCAAGAACATTTCCAGCCGTGCTGCTGAAATGATTAAGGAAGATCTGGAGGTTATGGGACCGGTTAGACTGTCTGATGTAGAAAAAGCCCAGTCTGAAATCATCAAGGTTGTACGCAAGATGGAAGAAGAAGGCAAAATCGTTCTGGGTGGACGGGGAAGCGAAGATGTCCTTGTCTAAAATTATCAAAGCCACTGAAACCACAGACGAAATTGTGGATTTTAATTTTAATGCCATTGCCCGTGGTGCGCCTGTTGCCGGACAACAGGCTGGCGGATTTGTGCCGCTTGAACTTTTTGATCTCTCGGAATTGGCAGATAAAAATGAGCTTGCTGCCGGGTTTGCCAACCAGGTTGCAGATAATGATGATCAGGAAAAGCCCGAACTGCCACCAGGCAAATTTGTCACTGATGAGGAGTATCAGCGCAGCCAGGATGAAGCCTATCAGCGTGGCTTGCAGGATGGCAAAAAAATGGCAGAGCAGGGTTTGCAGCATCTTTTCAAAACATTGCGCACAGCAGTGGAGGATTTGCAGGAGTTGCGTGCAAAGGTTCTGCGTGAATCAGAAGACCATCTGCTAGCCCTGACCATGACCATTGCCAGCACAGTGGTACAACGCGAAGTACAGCAAGATGATGAAACTGTTATCCGCCTGGTGCGTGCTGCAATAGGTACCCTTAACAAGCAGGATGAACTGATTTTACGAGTGAATCCCGCAGATTATACATTGCTTACCAGCAGCCATGCCGAGATGTTCCAGCGTGAAATGGGTACAATTCTGTTTGAACTGAAGCCAGACCCTGCTGTAACCGCTGGTGGTTGTCTGATTGAAAACAGGCTGGGCACAGTGGATGCCAGCATAGAAGCGCAACTTGCCGAGTTTTATCGTGCCTTGCTTGAAGAACATGCACGTCAAAATAATGGCACTGGTCAAGGTCTTTGAATGCTGAAAAACAGTATTGATATGGGGCGTTACCTGTCTGCTGTGCAGGAGCTTAACCCTGTTCGCCTGCATGGCAAGGTAACCCAGGTGGTGGGTCTGGTGCTTGAAGGCTACTGCCCGGAAACATCGGTAGGTGCGATTTGTGAAATCCGCCCCCAAAATGGCGAGCCGATTCCTGCCGAGGTGGTTGGTTTCAAGGAAGGCAAAACTCTGCTGATGCCGCTTGGTGATCTGCGCGGGGTGGGGCTTGGCAGCCTGATTGCGGTACGCCGTGAGAAAGCTACCCTTGGGGTTGGATTTGGGCTGCTAGGTCGGGTTATTGATGGTCTGGGTAATCCGATTGATGACAAAGGTCCTTTAAAGCTTGAAGAAGAATATCCGATTTATGCAGCACCGGTAAACCCGATGACCCGCCCGCCTATCCGCCAGCCGCTGGATCTTGGTATCCGCTCCATTAACGGTCTTTTAACCTGCGGACAAGGGCAACGGGTGGGGATAATGGCAGGTTCCGGAGTTGGTAAATCCACTCTTTTGGGTATGATAGCCCGCTATACCGAGGCTGATATAAACGTGATTGCCCTGATTGGTGAGCGTGGCCGCGAACTGCGCGAGTTTGTGGAAAAAGATTTGCAGGCACAGGGGCTTGAAAAATCAGTGGTGGTGGTGGCAACATCTGATCAGCCGCCTTTGGTGCGGATGCGTGGAGCCTATCTTGCCACAACCATTGCCGAATATTTTAAGGATCAGGGTAAAAAGGTTTTACTGATGATGGATTCGGCAACCCGTTTTGCCATGGCCATGCGTGAAGTTGGGCTTGCCATTGGCGAGCCACCCACCACCAAAGGTTACACCCCGTCTGTTTTTGCAGCCATGCCCAAGCTTTTGGAGCGTACCGGCAATTTCCCCGAGGGCAGCATAACCGGTCTTTATACTGTGCTGGTGGAGGGGGATGACTTCAACGAGCCGATTTCAGATGCAATGCGCAGTATTCTGGATGGTCATATTGTGCTTTCGCGGGATCTGGCTGCCCGTAACATCTATCCGCCCATTGATGTCATGGCAAGTGCCAGCCGGGTAATGAGCGATGTTACCGATGAAGCACATCGCAGGCTTTCGGGACAGTTTAAGGAAACCCTTGCCACCTACCGGCAATCGGAAGACCTGATTAACATCGGTGCTTACAAGGCGGGCAGCAATCAAGGTATTGATGATGCCATCAGCAAGATAGATGCGATGATTGCCTACCAGCGTCAGGCTGTTACTGATCCGGTTACACTGCCAGAATCAATTGCCGGCTTGCAGCAGATTTTTGGAGGTTAATTTTTCAGGAGTTTGATGGTGAGTCCTCAAAAACCTTTTCAAATGCATCAGGTGCTGAATTACCGTAAAGAGCTGGAGCGGCTTTGCAAGCTTGATTTTGCGACAGCAAAACGTAATCTTGATGATGCCCATGAAGTTCTTGAGCAGAATCTGCGCACCACAATGAGGCTTGCAGCAGAATTTTCCGGCGGCCAGCATACTTTTACCTCGGTTACCGAGCTGCAAATGTACAGCCATTTTTTTGACCGCCAGCGATATGAGCAGGAAAGACAGCGGTTGCTGATTGCAGAACTTGATTATCAGCTGGAGCAACAACGGGAGAAATTGCAGGAAGCAACCAAGGAAAAAAAAGTTATGGAGCAGTTAAAAATCAAGCAGGATGCAGCTTTTCGCAAAGAGCTGGCACATAAAGAAGCGTTATTGCTGGATGAAATTGCAGTACAAAAACAGGATAGGGGCGAAACACGTTGATTTCACGCTGGATATACATAGTTGCAGGTGTGTTGATAATGGCAACTGTTGCCACGGTTGCCCTGACAGCATCCCAGGGTAGTGACCAGCTGCTGTCTGGTGATGTTTTACCGCCCACCCGTGCAGCTCGGGAAGAACAGGCTATTCAGGAGGCACGTCGCCAGCAACTGGCTGAGCGTGAAGCTGCCCTTGCTGCCAAGGAAGAAGAGCTTAAAAAAATCGCCAGCCGTATTGACAGCCAGTTGCAAAATCTGGAAGAAACCAAAACAAAGTATGAAGGTATGATCAAGGCAGAGCAGGAACGCCAGCAACAGCTTGAAAGCGAAAATGTAACCAAAATGGTTAAACTGTTTCGCACATTAAAGGCTGTGGATGCGGCTGGTCTGCTTGATAAAATGGAAGAACGTGAAGCAAAAATTGTGCTTGACCGCCTGGATACAAAGACCGTTGCCAAACTGGTACCCCACATCAACCAGCCCCGTACAGTACGTTGGGTTAACGAAAACCTGCGCAAACGTACTGAAAATCAATAGCTATGCAATAACAGGGCACGGCACGCCGTGCCCGTACATTTAATTTTAAAGCCTTGTTAAGCTTAACCACCTTTCTGCCGATAAGCTTACCTGTGCATTAGCTTTATCTGATGCACAGAATTTCTGACAGAAAGGAGGTGAAATATATTGAACGCAGCGCAAATTTTTACGATGCCGCTTGCAGGTGCAGTAATGCCGGAAATGGCAGCTACTGATACAACCGCAGCGGCATCAACTGTTTCTGATGCCGATATTTTTGGCAGCCTTTTTGGCAATATGCTGGATAACCAAGCTGAACAGAAAGAGTCAGCCAGTGCTGAAAATACGGAATTGCAGAAACAGCCTGAGTTTAAAACAGTATTACCAAAGCAGCTGGATACCCGACTGTTGATGCAGGAAGAAGCAGGTGCAGTGCAGATGGCTGAAATGGTTTCAGCAGCATTTACTGCTTACCAGCAGCCTGTTGTACAGGATGATGTTGTCGAAGATGCGGAACAGTTGCAAGACAAGACTGTTGAAGCAACAACACCAAAAGTTGAAGCAACAACACCAAAAGTTGAAGTAACAACACCAAAAGTTGAAGCAACAACCCCCAAGGTTGCAGTAACAACACCAAAGGTTGAAGCAACAACACCAAAGGTTGAAGTGACAACACCAAAGGTTGAAGTGACAACACCAAAAGTTGAAGCAACAACCCCAAAAGTTGAAGCAACAGCACCAAAGGTTGAAGCAACAACACCAAAAGTTGAAGCAACAACCCCAAAAGTTGAAGCAACAACCCCAAAAGTTGAAGCAACAACTCCAAAGGTTGAAGCAACAACACCAAAGGTTGAAGCAACAACTCCAAAAGTTGAAGTGACAACCCCGAAAGTTGAAGTGACAGCACCAAAGGTTGAAGCAACAACAGCCAAGGTTGAAGTGACAACCCCAAAGGTTGAAGCACCCACTCCAAAGGTTGAAGCAACAACCCCCAAGGTTGAAGCAACAATCCCAAAAGTTGAAGCAACAACTCCAAAAGTTGAAGTGACAACCCCAAAAGTTGAAGTGACAACCCCAAAGGTTGAAGTGACAACACCAAAAGTTGAAGCAACAACCCCAAAAGTTGAAGCAACAACACCAAAAGTTGAAGCAACAACACCAAAAGTTGAAGCAACAACACCAAAAGTTGAAGCAACAACACCAAAAGTTGAAGTGATAACTCGGCAGCCAGTGCAGGAGCAGCAGGAAACCACGCAGAACAACAAACCTGCAACAGCCTGGTGGGGTTATGAAAAACCGGTGCAGCAACAAGCAACGGTAAATGATGTTAATCAGCCGCAGCACCCTGCCCAAACTGCAAAAGCGGATGATATTCAGCCAAAGTCTGTTGGGCAGCAAACAACCGCTGTTACCGCAGAATCAACAGAACCAGCAGTAAAAGATGTTACCAGGCTGCAAACCGTTGAGGCAGCCATTGAAAAATCTGATAACAGCAACACCCACAACCTGGCTGCAAGTGGCAATACAAACCGTATCCATGCAGAAGCAGTAAGCCAGCCTGAAAAGGGAGCAGAAACAAACCGTCAGGCAACACAAGAGCAGCAGGTTTACAAGCAGTTTTCAGATCAGTTGTCAAAGCATGATTTTAAACAAGGTGCAGAACGGGTTTCCTTTACACTGCATCCCGAAAATCTGGGTAAACTTCACCTTAACTTCCAGATGGAGCAACAAAACCTGCGGGTGGAGATAGTGGCAGAAAACCGCATTGCCCGTGATTCTCTGATGCAGCAGATTGATCAGGTAAAAGAAAGCCTGGCGCGGCAGAACATAAACCTGGAGAAGTTTGATGTCTCCACATCCGATGGGCGGATGTTTCAACAACACCAGCAGCCATCGCAACAACGTAATCTGTATGGCTCTTTGTACGGGCATCAACCAGGCAGCAACAAAGCAGTAAATGGCAATGGTACAGCCACTGCCGATGGCTATCAGTTATCCGATGCAGTGCAGTATTTTGCACCGCAATATGAATCAACGTTTAACTATCAGGCATAACCTTTGTCATCCTGTGCATAGCCACAAGAAAAATACCAGGAAGGAGGTGAAAGACAGATGTCAACGCAAATAGGTGACGTAACAACAACATCTGCAACCTACTCGGCAGCAGATGATATGAAACAAAAGCTGGGGATGAACAAGGATGACTTTTTAAAGCTGTTTATTGCCCAACTGCAACATCAAGATCCCCTTGCTCCGCAGGATCCGG
>JAVERM010000099.1:0-6898 GCA_034007105.1 Trichlorobacter sp. | reverse complement strand
TCGGTTTCAACCCACAGCCCAAGTTTTTGCAAATCAGCCATTAGTGCAAAGGCTTTGTTTCTGGCATTATCACCAAGCGCAGCTATGAACAGATCAGGTTCTTGCGTAAAGTTTTGATCGCCAAGCAGTAAGGCAACCCTTTCTGCTCCCAAAGCAAAGCCAATGCCAGGTGCAGATGGACCGCCAAGCTGTGCCACCAGACCATCATAACGCCCGCCAGCAGCAACGGCAGCCTGCGCACCAAGCAGACCGGTGACAAATTCGAAGGTAGTACGGGTGTAATAATCCAGCCCGCGCACCATGCGAGGGTTAAGATCATAAGGTACATTGGCTGTTTTCAGATATTGCTGCACAGTGCTGAAATGCTGCTTGCAGTCATCACACAGATGATCCAGCATGGCTGGTGCGCCTTGGGTGGCTTCTGTACAGCCAGGTACTTTACAATCCAGCGCCCGCAGCGGGTTGGTGGCTTTGCGGCGGTTACAGTCATCGCACAACGCTGCTGCCCGCTCTTCCAGAAAGCTGACCAGAGCCTGGCGGTAGGCAGGTCGGCACTGAGGGCAGCCCAGGGAGTTAATCTGCAATTTGGGTTCAGTAAGACCAAGCTCTGCAAACAGGTGGCTGATCATCAGTAAAACCTGGGCATCAATAAGTGGATCAGTTGCCCCAACTGCTTCGGCACCGATCTGGTGGAACTGGCGATAACGCCCTTTTTGCGGGCGTTCATGGCGAAACATTGGTCCCATGTAGTACAGTTTGTTGATGCTGTCCTGTGCGTACAGTTTATGTTCAATCAGTGCGCGCATAACACCGGCAGTACCTTCCGGGCGCATGGTCAAGCTGTGTCCGCCCTTGTCGCTGAAGGTGTACATCTCTTTTTCAACAATATCGGTGGTGTCACCAATGGAGCGGCTGAAAAGCTCGGTTTTTTCAAGAATAGGCACCCTGATTTCGGAAAAGCCATAGCAGGAAAATACTTTTCTGGCTGTTGCTTCAATAAACTGCCAAAGCGCGGTTTCTTTGGGCAGGATATCGTTAAAACCTTTTATTGCATTGATGGACATATTCTGTTTGGCTCCTTTGTGGTTCTAAAACTTCAGGTTTGTTGACACAATATCTGATTATATATATAATTTTAAAATTTCATGGAGGCATTATAAATGCTTGATAAATTTGACAAAAGTAAAAGCTTTGCTGCCGAGGCAGAGATTTTAAAAGTACTTGGGCATCCCATCCGTTTAAAGATAGTTGCCGGTCTTTGCAGTAATGAGTGCAATGTAAAGCATATCTGGGAGTGCCTTGGATTGCCCCAGGCAACAGTATCCCAACATCTTGCCCTGCTTAAAAACAAAGGGGTGATTGCCGGCAAACGTGAAGGGATTGAAGTACATTACAGTGTTGTTCATCCTTTGGCGCACAGGCTGATTGCTGCTTTGTTTCCCTCTCCGTAAATCACTTCGTAGGTTGCCGGAATGCCATCTGCACTGCCATACTCCTTTTCGTAAAACCCTGCCATTGCCTTAAATACCCGCCGCCAGCCCAGCCCACCGCCTTTTGGCGGACGTGAACTGCCAGCTCCAATCTGTTTGACAGTTTGCAGCATACTGTTTACGTCCGAATACCACTCTGTTTTTAATCTGGATATTACATTTACATCCTCAAAACCTTGTTGCAACAGAGCAGAGTTTATTTCTGCTGTTGTATGAAAACGATGGGTGCCATCATGACCTGCTTCTGTTTTTATGTCGCAGATTTTGTGGGCATATTGCCAGGATTTATGCAGTTCATGGAAAGTTTTACCGCCAAACAGTGCAAACTTAAAATTTCCCGATGGTTTCAGGCAGCGATAAACCTCACCAAAGCATCTGTTCAGATTATCGCACCATTGGAAGGTGGAGCTGGAAACAATCAGGTGAAAGCTATTATCCCTGAAAGGTAATGTTTCTGCATCACCCTGCACCAGCAGCAGATTGCGGTCAGCCCTTGCTGCTGTCTGCTGCAACATGTCGAAAGCCAGATCAAGCCCGGTAAGTTGTGCATTATCAAAACGCTTTGCCAGTGCAGCAAGCAGACGACCGGTGCCGCAACCAATATCCAGCAGATGTTCTCCGGCGGCAAGGTGCAGTTTTGCTACCAACTGTTCCACCACCTGTTGCTGTAATGGGGTTAAGTGGTCGTACCTGACGGCACCTTTCTGGAACGATTTGCGTACCCGTTGACGATCAACTGTTGGCATATACTTTTCCCAAAAAATGAAGCAAATCATTGTTAAAACGTAGTGGATTGGACAAAAACGGGGCATGACCGCAGTTTTCATACAGTAAAAACCTGCTGTGGTCTATTTTGTCAGCCAGCCAACTGCCTGCTTGCGGAAGGCAGATAGTGTCACTGGCACCGTGGATTATCAGTGCAGGACAGTTGATGGCTACAGCTTCTGCTTGCAGGTTTTCAGTCATCAGGGCATCCAGCCCGTTTAACGCAGCTTCAGTTGCAGGCTGCTTGATGTTGGCAAGTATTTCTGTAACTTTTGTTCTCTGTTGCGGGTCATCAAGCTCTCCTGCAGCAAACATTTTCTGTAAAAAACCATCCAGCGCTTTGGTCTGATTGCGCCTAAGTTTCAAGCCCATGCCACGGACTTCATCAAAATCAAGCCCAAATGGAAAATCATTGTTTTTTGTAAAGCACGGGGTGGCACCAATCAGAACCAGTGCTGATACCCTGCGTTGCAATTGCTTGTATGCTTTAAGCAACACCTGCGCCCCCATTGACCAGCCAATAATGGTCATTTCATGCAGGTTTAGCTGTTCAGCCAAATGTATGACTTCTGTTGCATATTCTTCAAAGCTGCCTGCCTGTGGTGCTAAGGATACAGAATCGCCATGACCAGCCAGATCAGGGGCAATTACCCGATGGTTTTCACACAGGGCAGAAATCTGTTGTTGCCATACGGTTTTATCCATGCACCAGCCATGCAGCAGCAAAAGCGGCTTTCCTTCACCTTTATCAATATAGCTTGTTCCTCTTTTGGTAATCGGCATCAGATAATTCCCAGCTTGCGACCAATATTGCCGATGGTTACAGCAGCCGTTTGCAGATCAGTTTTGCTATGGCTTGCCATAACTGTGCAGCGCAAGCGGCTGGTGCCTGCCGGTACAGTGGGGGGACGGATGCCCTGCACCCAGATTTTCTGCTCCAGCAGCTGTGCAGAAAAAGACATGGTAAGCTCGGGATCGCCGATGATCAGCGGGATGATGGGGGTAGGGGAGTGGGGGATACTGAAGCCTTGATCAGATAAGCTGTTGCGAAAAAATGAAATATTATCAGTAAGTTTGTGGCGCAGTTGTGCGCCTTCATCACTTCTTACCAGCTTTATTGCTGCCATTGATGCAGCCAATACTGACGGCGGTAAAGATGTGGAAAAGATTAATGGGCGAGCGCGGTTAATCAGATAATCCCGTATCAGGTGGCTGGTTGCCAGATATGCGCCAAAGCTGCCCAATGCCTTACCAAAAGTGCCCATTAGCAGATGTACGCCACCTTGTTCTCCCAAAAGGTGGCAGCATCCACGACCCTCTTCTGCCAGTATGCCGCTGCCGTGGGCATCATCGACCATCAGCAGGGTGTTATGCTCTTTTGCCAGCCTGGTCAGCTGTTGTAATTTTGCCAGATCACCATCCATGCTGAAAACAGTGTCGGTTACAATCAGGCGCAGCCCGTTTGTTTCATGCTTTGCAAGCAGTTGTGCCAGGGTATTTGTATCGTTGTGGGGATAGCGTATCAGCTTTGCGCCGGAAAACATTGCGCCGTCAATAATGCTGGCATGGTTAAGGCGGTCAGAAAAAATCAGATCACCTTTGCCTGCCAGTGCAGAAATTATGCCGGTGTTGGCTGCATAGCCGCTGTTAAATATCAGGGCTGCTTCTGTGCCTTTCCAGCTGGCCACAGCCTCTTCCAGTTGATCATGTAAAGGTAAGCTGCCGGAAACCAGCCGTGAGGCAGAGCTTGAGTTGCCAGATTGCTGCACAGCTTTAATTGCTGCTTCTTTCAAGGCAGGATGCTCTGCCAGCCCAAGGTAATTATTGGAGCAAAGCAGCAACACTTGCTGATCATCAAAAACTGTATGCGGACCAGTGCCGCTGACAGTCCTGATTGTACGTGCCAATCCCTGTTGCCTGACTTTATTCAATCTTTCTGTGATTATGGTTTGAGGAGACATTAGACTTCAACGATTAAGTTCAATATAAAAAACAGTTTGATTTCCTTTGCTTGTAAAGCCGACTTTACCGCCTAGATAGCGTTCGCCAAACAGTTTCATGCTGTAGGTTCCGATACCACGACCACTATTGGCTTTGGTACTGAAAGAGCGTTTAAAGATTGACCGTTGTACATCAGAAGGGATTTCTCCACTGTTTTCAACTTCAATACGCACTGTTTTTTCACTAACCACGGCGCGCATATGCACTGTGCCACCGCTGGGGGTTGCTTCCAGGGCGTTTAAGACCATGTTTCCTGCAATACGCCGTAAAATAGGTTGGTCTGTCAGCATCTTGCAGGGTGGAACAGGTTCAAGTACCAGTTTGCGACCTGGTGTTTTTGAGTGATGTTCATAAACGCGAAAAACGTTGGTCAGCAGATCTGCCAGTTCGGTTTCCTGCTTTTGCACCAGATACTCACCCCGTTCTGCTGCCAAAAGTCGTTGGTGATGTTTGATTTCATCGATCAGATCGTCAGACAGGTTTACCAGCCAGCTTTTGTAGGTTGACTGCTGTTCTTCAGGCAGTGATGTATCATCCAGCAAAAGTGATGCCACACCCCTGATGCCACCGGCAGTGTTGATAATATCATGGAAAAAGACCCGCTCCAGCACCTGGCGGCGTTTGTCTGAGCTGATATCCCGCAGGGCAAAAACAGTCATGGGCATACCGGCAACAGATAAAGGTGTTGCCACAGCTTCCAGATCCAGCGCGGTTCCTCCATCTTTGCAAACCACAATGCGGCATTCTCCAACTGCCTGTGTGCCTGTTTCCTGGCTTTCCAGAATAGCCAGTACTGCACCGCAGACAGCGCAGTTTTTACCGGTGCCACAACCGTCAGGACCATCACAGGCATGGATACAGCCAAAGGCCTCACCAGGGCGTTTGCCGATCAGGTCGGTTACACTATCAAGTCCCAAAGCTGCCAGCACCCGCTGGTTTATTGCCACTATCTGGCGATGTTCATTCAAAACCATCACAAAATCAGGCATTGCCTGCATTAATGCTTCAATAAAAGCTGCCTGGGCTATGGCTTTGCGCTCTTTATCCAATATGATTACATCTGCACGACCTGCCGGTGCAAAATATGTTTCGGGCATTGGTTCAATGTTTATTGTTTCAGTTTGCATGATTTATACCTCTGCAAAAGTCTGTTCAACTTTTATATATACTGCTGCATCCCTTGTTGTTCCAGCTTTTCAACCACAAGCCTTACATCTTGGGCACGCTCTTTTGGGCAGACCAAAACCGCATCGCCGGCAGAAACAACAATCAGGTTATCAACACCTATTGTGGCAACCAGACCGTCATTGCCGGAAATTATGCAGCCGCTGCTGTCAATAGCCAGATGTGCAGCACAGTTTACAATAGTTGTGTTGTTGTTATCTGCTGGCAAAACTTCCGGTAATGCTGACCAGCTGCCCAGGTCGCTCCAGCCGATATCTGCAGTGAGCATCTTTACCTTATCTGATTTTTCCATGACACCATAATCAATGGAGCAGCTTGAAATATCATTGTAAATCTGTTCAAGCTGCTGGCTGAAATCATTTGTCTGCAGATTGGAAAAACTTGCTGCTATTACAGGTATATGCTGCTTAATTTCTTCCATAATAGTATCGGCACGCCAGATAAACATGCCGCTGTTCCAGAAATAATTACCTGCATCAAGGTATTTAACAGCTTTGGGCAGGTTCGGTTTTTCCACAAAGCGTTTTACAGTCAACAATCCCTGCATATCATCAGTAGGTTCTGCTTCCAGATAGCCATAACCTGTTTCCGGTGCTGTCGGAACTATCCCCAGGGTAACCAGCCAGCCGTTTGTGGCTGCCTGGGCAGCATCTGCAAGCAATTGACACAGTTTTTGATTGTCGCGGATGTAATGGTCTGCCGGCAGTACTGCCATTACCCCGCGTGGATCATGGGCAGCGATGATGTTTGCTGCCAGAGCAATGGCTGGTGCGGTATTGCGTCCGGCTGGTTCGGCGATTATCTCCAGCTCAACCTTTGTGCCATAGCCTGCAAGCTGCGCCCTGGTTTCTTCTGCCTGCAACTGGTTGGTTATCACCAGAATCTGTTTTGGCTTAAGCGGCATTATCCGTTCTACAGTCCTTTGCAGCATGGTTGCCCCTTCAATTACAGAGCTTAGCTGCTTTGGTCTGCTTTTACGGGAAAGCGGCCAGAAGCGTGTGCCACTGCCGCCAGCCAGAATTACTATATACATGTTGCATCCAGTTCATCGCTTTGAAAGTCATTATCATCGCGCTGGTAATCGTCATGGTAGCGGATAATGTCATCTTCGCCAAGATATTCACCGCTTTGTACTTCAATAATCACCAGCGGTATTTTACCAGGATTTTCCAGCCTATGGGTTTTGCCAATGGGGATGAAGGTTGATTCGTTAATATTTACAATGGTTTGTGAGTCATCACAGGTAACCAGGGCTGTGCCGGATACCACAATCCAGTGTTCGCTGCGGTGGTGGTGCTTTTGCAGGGAAAGTCGCTGACCAGGCATTACCTCAATCCGTTTGATTTTGTAATGAATCCCCTGATCAAGTACAGTGTAGCTGCCCCAGGGACGTTCTCCGGTTTTGTTTTTCATTTTGGCTGCCTTTGGTTGCGTAGTTCAAGGTACAAAGCAAGAGC
>JAVERM010000098.1:0-6931 GCA_034007105.1 Trichlorobacter sp. | reverse complement strand
CAGGATTGCCGGAGCTTAGGCGGGTAATTGTTGCCTTTGGTGATGATGTGGTTATGGAAGAAACCCTTGAACTGGCATTGCAAAGGATTTTTGGTGGCAAAAGCCGTGCCGCACAAGCCAGAACCAGTGATGTAAAGGATGAAGCAACTGCACAGCCTGTGGCAAACCTTGCCAAAGAAGCCATGTCGGTTTATCAGCGTGCCATCAACATGCAACGTCAGGGAGACTGGCAAGGTTATGGTGAAGAACTACGCAAACTGGAGCAGTTGTTGAAGCAGCTGGCTAAGTAAAATATCTGCATAAAAGGAGAAAAAATTGAAAAAACCTGTAGCAAAACTGTTGACTTCGTTTATTGTACTTTCCCTTGCCACTGCCGCAGTGGCAGATGAACTTAAAATGAAAAACGGCGATCGTCTTAGTGGTACAGTTATAAGTATGCAAGGCGATACCTTAATGTTTGCAACACCATACGGGCGGGAGGCTATTGCCATTAACTGGAGTGAAGTTGACTGCCTGAGCATGGATAAGCAGTTGCCAATTACCATGGATGGTGAAAATTTTAACCTTGGCACCATCAGTTGCCCGCAAAGTGGCACAGCACAGGTTGCCAGCGCAGGTCTGGCAGACAACCCCATAATACCGTTGGCACAATTAAAGGCAATAAACCCCGTAAACTACACGGGACAGGTTTCTGTGGGTGGCAGCCAGCATAGCGGCAACACCAAGGCAAGTGCAGTTGCTGCCTCGGCTTTTTTCAAAGCAAAGAAAAAGCAGCATCAGCTTACCCTAGATGGTCGTTACAATTATGGTGAAGATGATGGCTCCATGTCGGTCAATAACTATGCCGGCAGTATGAAATACGATTACTTTTTCAGCAAAAAAATGTACGGTTATCTACAGACACTTGGTGAGCATGACCGCTTTGCAGATCTGGATCTGCGGCTAACTGCTGGCAGTGGTCTTGGTTATCAGATTTTTGATACTGATCGCTTCAGGCTGTCTGCTGAAGCCGGTCCTTCCTATATGTACGAAGATTTCAGGAATGATCGGGATCGTGATAGTGCGGCAGGTCGTTGGGCAGTGGGGATGGATTGGGATATTTTCCCGGGACGCTTAAGCTTTTTCCACCGCCACGAAGGTTATTACAACTTTGATGCCAAAGCTGCCATACTGCGGGCAGACCAAGGGTTTCAGATACCACTTTTCAGTAATCTGCATGCAAACCTTGAAAGCAATTATCGCTTTAACAGCAAGCCTGCCGATGACACCAAAAAATCAGATTTAAGCCTGATTTTAGGGCTTAGTTACAAGTTTTCCCACTGGTAACAGATCGAAAACCACAGAAAGATAGTATTTAATGGAAAGCATTTACCTAATACAGGATCTGGCAATTTTGCTGCTTGGTGCCGGTATATTCGGTGCTGTTTGTAAACGGATCGGGTTATCAGTAATAGTGGGCTACCTGCTGGCTGGTATAGTACTTGGCCCCCATACACCACCGTTCTCATGGATTCTTAATGTGGAAAGGATTGAAACCCTTTCCCAGATAGGGCTTGTTTTCCTAATGTTTGCCATTGGGCTTGGCTTAAGCCTCAGCAAACTGCAAAAACTTGGTATTGGCACCTTACTGGCAACCGGGCTTGGTGCTTTTTTCATGCTCAACCTGACCCAGCTGCTGGGTTCTGTGGTTGGCTGGACACCAACGCAAAGCCTGTTTGTGGCAGCCATGCTTATGGTTTCCAGCTCTGCCGTAATTGCCAAGGTTATAAAAGATATGAATCTGGGGCGGGAGCTTTTCAGCCAGCAGGCATTGGCAATTACTGTGCTGGAAGACGTGGTGGCAGTGGTGATGCTGACAGTGCTAAGCACCCAGGCTTCAGCCTCAGCTTCAGGGTCTGCCGGTGTTGGTGCCCTTTTAACAGGCATGGGGGCATTTGTAGTACTGCTGGTGATGCTGTCCCTATACTTTGTACCCAAGCTGATGCGTAAAATGGAAGCCAAGGCTGATCCGGAAATGCAGACCATTGTGGTGGCAGGCATCCTGTTCATGCTTTCCATCATGGCTGCAAGGGCTGGTTATTCCCTTGCCCTTGGTGCCTATCTGCTTGGTGCCATTATTGCGGAACTGCCCCAGAAAAACGGAGTGGACAAGGCTTTTACCGGTATGCGTGATATGTTCAGCTCGGTTTTCTTTGTCTCCATCGGCATGATGATTGATGTAAAGCTGCTGCTTTCAGTCTGGCCCATGATTCTTGGTATCTGCATATACACCCTGATAGCCCGTCCCCTGGCAACCGGTTTTGCGCTTATTTTAGTTGGTACGCCCCCCCATACTGCCCGCAGGGCAGGGCTTTCCCTTACCCCCCTTGGTGAATTTACCTTTGTCATTGCCCAACTTGGTGCCAGCACAGCCGTGTTGCCCCCCAGGTTTTATCCGGCAGCAGTGGGCGCATCCATCCTGACAGTTTTGTTTACGCCGATTATCAGCCGTAATGCCGAAACAATGCTTGGTTTTATGGAAAAATATGAACCAGCATGGATAACTCGTGGTTTGGCAATTTACCATGGCTGGCTGGAACAGTTTTCCGAACGGCAAGGCAATCAGCTTTGGTGGCAGCTTAGCAAAAAAAGGCTGTTTCAGATTCTGATGGAGGCGTTATTCATCACTGGCATGGTGTTTTTCTCCCAGCCATTGCTGCGTCTGATTCAAAATAGTCGTTTGGCAGAGCTGCTTACTCCGCAAATGCTGACCACCGGATTCTGGGTAATTATCGGTCTGATAGTACTGATACCTTTGTTTGCCATCTGGCGTAACTGTGCGGTACTAGCCATGATTTTTACTGAACTGGCACAAAACCGTATCCGCCTGCCGGCACCTATTGTTGAAAACAGCTTTAAAGCTTTCACAGCAGTGATTATCGCCTACTGGCTGTCCGGCATTGTGCCGCTTGCTTCATTACCAAGGTTTACCTGGCTAGCCATAGCAGTGACTTTGGCGGCTGTACTGCTTGTGTTTTCCCATCGCCTGATATATCTGCACAGCAAATGGCAGGTGTCTTTGGAGGATGTTTTTGCAGATAATGAAGCAGTGATTGATTCCCGAACTGACAGAGGCTGGACAAGCCGCTACCAGAAATGGCAGGTAAACGTAAAAGAACTTGAGCTGCCTGAAAATGCTGCCTGTGCAGGCTTAAGCATAGCAGAACTGGATATAAGGTCTCGTTTTGGCTGCTCAGTGATGGAAATTGACCGTCAGGGTCATACGATTATTGCCCCTGAATCCGCAACAACGCTTTATTCTGGTGACCGCTTGCTGTTATTGGGAACTGATGAGCAGATAAATGCCTTAAGAAGTGAGCTGGAACAATCCAGAACCGACGATGATGAGCAGGATGATTTTGATAATGCAATTCTTGAGACCGTACTGATGCCCAATGCACCCCGTAGTGGCATGACGCTTGCAGAGCTTTGTATCCCCAGGCATACAGGGGTTTTGGTGGTGGGTATCAACAGGGAAGAGCGGCAGATTATCAATCCTTCAGTCAACGAGTGTCTGCTTGCAGGGGATGAGCTTTTGGCATTGGGTTCTCCTGAGCAGATCAGGATGTTCAAGTTGTGGTTGGGGCAGCAGGAAGTTACCAGCTGTCAGCAGGCTGTTTAGTTTACGTATTTTTCCATCGTCTGTGCACCCAATACCACTGGGTGGGATGGCTGATAATAAACCGCTCAATGGCTTCAGAATACAGTTTTACATTTTGCTGCCAGCCTTCCTCTGAATTATCATCGTTAAAAACCAGCTCGGGATACAGGTCAAGCTGGTGATGACCATCTTTACGATGGATAAAGGCAGGGATAATTGCCACTCCGGTTTTACGAGCCAGCAGCACAGGCACTCTGGAAGCCCAGGCAGGCTGTCCCAGAAAGCTGATCATGCAACCATCTGCTGTTGGTGCTGCCTGATCCATCAACAGACCCACCAAACCATTTTTGCGGATAACGCTGATCATGTTTTTCAGAGCATTATTCTTGTAAATTACCTTGTTATTATATTGCATCCGCATCCGCTCCACCATGCGGTTTAAGTACGGATTGTCCTGGCGGCGTGCTACCACTGACATCGGCGTATTGAAAATCTGCGAGTATGCCAACGCAGCCAGCTCCCAGTTACCGCAATGTCCGGTAAGTAAAATCACACCTTTACCTCTTTTGCGGGCTGCTTCAAAATGTTCGCGCCCCCTGACTTCCAGCCTGTCAATCAGACTTTCAGCCTTGCCATGATACAAGTCACAGGTTTCAATCAGTGATCTGCCAAGATTCCGGAAGGTTTCACGGGCAATTTCTTTTGCATCCGTTACAGCGCAGTTCCATTGTGGCTGGGTGCGCATATACTCAAGGCTGCGATTTATATTGTCTTCCGCAATTTTCCGCCTGCTGCGCAATGTCAGATACATCAGTTCTCCAAGCAGTGTGCCGATTTTCGCCGACAATATCGACGGAATCCATGCCACCAGCCAGGTGAACAGATAAAATATCGCTGCTTGCAGCATCCAGATCAGTCTGATCACGATTTTTCCAACAGTTGCAGTGTAAGTTGTGCCATTTTTTCATCAGTACCACCGTTACCAAGACGCTCGCTTACAAGGCTTAGTTTATGTCTGCTGTGCTGTGCATACTGCTCATTGGTCAGCAGGTTTTCAATCTCGGAGGCGATATTTTGGGGGGAAGCATTGTCCTGAATCAGCTCTTTGGCAACGGTTTCACCTGCCACAATATTGCAAAGTCCGATATGCTCAACTTTAACCAGACGCTTGGCAAGCTGGAAGGTAAGGGGAGAGAGTTTGTAGATAACAAGTAGCGGAGTGCCGACCAGTGCCACTTCCAGGGTAACTGTGCCGGATACAGAGATGACTGCATCACAGGCACGGGCAAGATCATGTATCCGCTCGCGGGTAATTTTAAGCTGCAATCTGTTGTTGGTAGCCAGATAAGGCGCAAGGTCAGCTTCGTTCAGGGTGGATGCCAGTGGTAGTACAAATTGCAGGTTCGGGAAGCGTTGCAGTAAAAGATCGGCAGCAGCAATAATGGTGGGCAAAAGGCGGCTGATTTCGCTTTTGCGGCTGCCAGGGAAAAGTCCCACAATCTTGCGTGCTGGATCAAGCCCAAAGGATACGGCAGCCTGTTCCTTGCTTTTATCAACCACAACCCGACCAGCCATCGGATGCCCCACAAAGCTGGCTGGTACGCCAGCACGCTGGTAAAGTGGCAATTCAAACGGCAAGGTTACTGCCATATGGTCAACCAGTTTTTTGATTTTGTAAACTCTGCCCTGTCGCCACGCCCAGATCTGGGGGGAAATGTAGTAAAGCACAGGTACCCCTGCTTTTTTTGCCACTTTGGCAAGGCGCAGGTTAAAACCTGGATAGTCAATTAGAATAAGCAGTTGTGGGGGATTGTCCAGAAGGATTTTTTTTAGGAGGGTAAAGGCAGAGGCAATAACCCTGAACTGTTTTAAAACTTCAACCAGTCCGACCACCGCCATATCAGCCACATCAACCAGGGTTTCAACGCTGGCTTCGCGCATCCGTGCGCCACCGATGCCGGAAAAGCCGATTGCCGGATTTTGCCTGTGTACTGCACGTACTAATCCGGCACCATAAATATCGCCGGAAGCTTCACCAGCCACAATCATAACCCTTGCCGGGCTATTCATATCACCTATCCCTTGCAGATACCACGCTCAGATTTTTCAATAAAATCAAGCAGGTTATCTACTTCAGGGCAGCCGGAAATCTCTGCCTTTACCTTGGCAATCGCTTCATCCTGCCGTAAATCTGACATGAAAAGTATTTTGTAAGCTTTTTTAAGGCCATTAATGGATACATCGCTGAAGCCTCGTCTTTTAAGACCTATAAGGTTAAGTCCGCGCAGTTTGGCATCACGTTTGCCGGCAGTGGCAATCATATAAGGCGGGATATCCAGACCAACCAGGGTGCCCCCGCCCAGCATGGAGAAGGAACCTATGGTGGCAAACTGGTGTACAGCGGTCAGCCCGCCCAAAATGACGTTATCCTGAACGGTGACATGACCTGCCAGTGTGGCTGAGTTGGCAAATACATTGCCATTACCAACAATGCAATCATGGGCAATGTGGGAATAGGCCATGAAAAGGTTGTTGCTGCCGATCAGGGTTTCCGAGTTACCGGTAACTGTGCCACGGTGGATGGTGGCAAATTCGCGCACCATATTGTTGTTGCCTATCCGTGTCCAGCATTCTTCACCTTTGTACTTGAGGTCTTGTGAAGCCACGCCAACAGAAGCCAGGTGAAAAATCTGGTTGTTTTCGCCGATTTCAGTCCATTTGCCAATAACCGTGTGGGCACCAATGCTGGTGCCTTTGCCAATGGTGACACTTTCTTCAATAATGGCATATGCACCGATGACTGCCTCGGCTGCAATGCTGGCTGAAGGGTGAATAACAGCGGTTGGATGGATGTTCATACTTTCTCCCTGGCTATTCTGCCGGTGCAAAGGTGGCTTTTAGTGAAGCTTCGGTTACCAGCTTGCCATCAACAAATGCTTTGCCATCCACCCCCCAGATACCACGGCGATTAAAGGTGGTACTGATCTCAATTTGCAGCTGATCACCGGGAACCACAGGCTTGCGGAATTTGGCACTATCTATTGCCATGAAATAACTTACTTTTTTACGGGTCTCTTCATCAGACGCAAGGTACGCCATGATTCCTGCCACCTGTGCCATTGCCTCCACAATCAGCACTCCTGGCATAACCGGATGTCCGGGGAAATGACCAGGGAAAAACGGCTCGTTGATGGTGACGTTTTTAATCCCCACACAACGCTTACCATGTTCCAGTTCCACAATTCTATCCACCAGTAAAAACGGGTAACGATGGGGCAGGATTTTCATAAT
>JAVERM010000097.1:0-6932 GCA_034007105.1 Trichlorobacter sp. | reverse complement strand
TATACAACACAAAAAGGAGAACAAATTAAATGCGCGCAAAGTCATTAACTTTTCTGGAAAAACTGTTGGCAGCTCCCAGTCCTTCTGGTTATGAGCAGCCGGCACAACGGCTTTTCCGTGAATATATTGCCCCTTTTGCCAAGGTAAGCAGCGATGTAATGGGTAATGTTTATGGTTTTATCGCTGGTCAGGGTAAAGACCTGCCCAAAGTGATGCTGGTGGGGCATTCCGATGAAATCGGTCTGCAAGTAAAATACATTGATGACAAGGGCTTTATCTACTTTGCTGCCATTGGTGGGGTGGATGCCCATTTAACCCCTGGCAAGGGTGTAAATATCCATACAGAAAAAGGGGCATTAAGTGGTGTTATCGGCAAGCGACCGATTCATCTGATGGATGCCAAGGATCGTGAAAAAGTGGTTAAGCTGGATGCGCAATATATAGATATTGGTGCCAAAGATAAAAAAGAGGCAGAGAAGCTGGTGCGGGTTGGCGATTGTATCACCTTTGCCAGCAGTTTTACCCGCCTTTTGGGGGATCGGGTTGCATCAAGGGGGCTTGATGACAAGGCAGGTTCTTTTGTGGTGGCTGAGGTGCTGCGGATAGTGGCAGAAAGCAAAAAACCTTTGCCGGTTGATCTTTACGGGGTTTCTTCAGTGCAGGAAGAGATTGGTCTGCGCGGTGGTACCACCAGCAGTTACAATGTAAATCCGGACATCGGTATCTGTGTGGAGGTGGATTTTGCCACCGATCAGCCGGATGTGGAGCGTAAGCATAATGGAGATGTGGCTTTGGGCAACGGACCAGTACTTGCCCGTGGTGCCAATATCAACCATGAGCTTTTTGAGCTGCTGTACAGTACTGCAAAGAAGGAAAAAATAGCTGTGCAATTAACTGCCAGCCCCAGAGCCACCGGTACAGATGCCAATGTAATGCAGATTTCCCGCAATGGTGTGGCAACAGCATTGGTAAAACTGCCGCTGCGTTATATGCATACCCCTGTGGAGGTGGCATCTTTGGCTGATCTTGAGCAGGCTGCCGAGCTGATTGTTGCTGCGTTATATAAAATCAAGAGCAAGGAGCAGTTTGTGCCGCGATGATTGTTTGCTTTGCCACGAATTAACACAGATTTTCACGTATTTTAAAAAATACATCATTTGTATGTTTTCATTCAACCACCCCGCCCTGCGGGCTTCCCCTTCTTCAAAAGGAGGGGAGTTTTACAGCTCTCCCCCTGCCAAGGGGGAGTACGGCGTAGCCGGGAGGGGGTTTTATTAAAAGCCTTTGTTTTTATTCGTGTTAATTCGTGTAATTCGTGGCTGATTTTTTTTCATGCTCTTTCGTGGGGTTTGTGGCTGAAACCCCGCAACTCCTCCCAATCTCCCCCTTAAATACACGAAGCAAAATCAAAACAGCAGCAACAGGTCAGGTATACTTTCTTGACTTGTTAACTGTTACTGTAATAACTTTATTCAAATTTACTCAGATCGGAGTGACGGAATTATGGCTTATGAAGATTTTCCGGAAGGCTTGACCTTTGATGATGTTTTGTTGGTGCCTGCCCACTCGACAGTGCTGCCCCGAGATGTAAACCTGACCACCCGCCTTACCCGCAATATCTCCCTTAATATCCCTTTGGTAAGTGCTGCAATGGATACTGTTACCGAAGCCCGCGCAGCCATTGCCATGGCAAGGGATGGCGGAATTGGTATTATCCACAAAAACATGTCCATAGAAGAGCAGGCGCATGAAGTGGATAAGGTTAAAAAAAGCGAATCCGGTATGATTGTTGACCCGATTACCATGCGGCCTAACCAGAAAATAAAGGAAGCGTTGGAGATTATGTCCCGCTATCGCATATCCGGCGTACCTGTCACCAAATCAAACGGCAAGCTGGTGGGTATTCTAACCAACCGCGATCTTCGCTTTGAAACCGATTACGAGCTGCCGATTTCTGTGCGGATGACCAGGCGTAATCTGGTTACTGTGCCTGTTGGAACCACCCTTGAGCAGGCAAAAGAACATCTTAAACATACTCGCGTTGAGAAGCTGCTGGTTGTGGATGATGAGCGTAACCTGAAAGGTCTGATAACCATTAAAGATATTGAGAAAGTCAAAAAATATCCCCATGCATGTAAAGACAGCCTTGGTCGTTTGCGCACCGGTGCGGCAGTTGGTCCAACTCCTGATATGGAAGCCCGTATGGAGGCACTGGTTAAAGCCGGGGTGGATGTGGTGGTTATTGATACTGCCCATGGTCATTCCCAGGGGGTTATTGATGCAGTTGCCCGCGCCAAGCAGCTTTTCCCGAAAATTGAGATAATTGCCGGCAATATTGCCACTGCTGCTGCTGCTGAAGCACTGATTATGGCTGGTGCCGATGGCATAAAGGTAGGTATTGGTCCTGGCTCCATCTGTACCACCAGGGTGGTTGCTGGTGTGGGAGTTCCGCAAATTACCGCTATTATGGATTGTGCAAAAGTTGCTCACAAAATGGGAGTTCCGCTGATTGCCGATGGTGGCATTAAATATTCCGGTGATCTGCCAAAGGCCATTACAGCTGGTGCTGATGTGATTATGATCGGCTCTCTTTTTGCGGGTACCGAAGAATCTCCAGGAGATACAGTGCTTTATCAGGGGCGCACCTATAAAAGCTACCGTGGTATGGGTTCCATAGGTGCCATGAAAGAAGGCAGTAAGGATCGTTATTTTCAATCTGAAGTGGGTGAGGATGTAAAGCTTGTTCCGGAAGGGATCGAAGGGATGGTGCCTTTAAGGGGACCGCTTTCTGCCAATATCCACCAGTTGGTGGGTGGTTTGCGCTCTGGTATGGGCTATACAGGCTGTGCTTCCATCAAGGAATTGCAGGAAAAAGGTCGCTTTATCCGCATTACCGGTGCTGGTCTTAAAGAATCACATGTTCATGATGTTACTATTACAAAAGAGGCACCAAACTATCGTGCCAGCTAGTTTCCGGCCAGGAAACAGACTATTGAAATGGAACAGGTTAGAGGAACCAAGATGAATATTCACAGCCAAAAGATACTTGTCCTTGATTTCGGCTCGGAATTTACCCAACTGATCGCCCGTCAGGTACGTAGCGCAGGGGTTTATTGTGAAGTACATCCTTTTGATATTGATGAGGCTTTGCTGCGTGCTTTCAATCCGCAGGGTATTATTCTTTCAGGTGACTCTGCTGGCGGAGTACCTGATGATAACCAGCAGCCAGTGGTAGCATTTTATGATCTGAATATCCCTGTCTTCAGCATTGGTGATACCTACGCCAACCTGCCGCCTGCTGCCCGGTGCGCCAAAACATATGATGATGGCAGCACGCCGGAGGCGGTCAGGAAATTTGTCCTGCAGGATTGCGGCTGCCTGGGGCAGTGGACACCTGAAAATATTATTGAAGATACCATTACCAGCGTGCGTGCCCAGGTGGGTAAAAGCAAGGTTTTGCTTGCCCTGTCCGGCGGTGTGGACTCCTCGGTGGTGGCAGCACTGCTGCACCGTGCCATTGGTGATCAGCTTACCTGTGTTTTTGTGGATCATGGTCTTTTGCGCCTGCACGAAGCTGACCAGGTGATGGAAACCTTTTCCAGACATATGGGGGTTAACGTTATCCGCGTAGATGCTGAACAGCGTTTTCTGGAACAGCTTAAAGGTATAAATGACCCGGAAGAAAAGCGTAAAATCATTGGCCACACCTTTATTGAGGTGTTTGATGAAGAGGCTGCCAAGCTGGAAGGGATTGATTTCCTTGCCCAGGGCACCATTTATCCCGACATCATAGAATCGGTGGCAATCAGAAACGGCAAGGCACGGGTGATCAAATCCCACCACAATGTTGGTGGTTTGCCGGAAGAGATGAAATTCAAGCTGATTGAACCACTGAAAGAGCTGTTTAAAGATGAAGTGCGCAAGCTGGGGCTTGAGCTTGGCTTGCCCCGTGAAATGGTTTACCGCCACCCATTCCCTGGTCCTGGTCTTGGTGTGCGCATAGTTGGTGAAATCAAAAAGGAATACGCTGATCTGCTGCGCCTGGCTGATCATATCTTTATTGAAGAACTGCGTGCTGCCGGCTGGTACGATAAGGTCAGCCAGGCATTTGCCATATTTGTGCCGGTAAAATCCGTTGGTGTGGTAAACGATGAACGCCGCTATGCCTGGGTGGTATCTTTACGGGCAGTGGAAACCATTGACTTTATGACTGCCCGCTGGGCACACCTGCCTTACGAGCTGATTGAAAAGGTGTCCAACCGCATCATCACTGAAATCGAGGGCATCTCCCGCGTTGTGTACGATGTTTCCAGCAAGCCGCCAGCAACAATTGAGTGGGAGTAATCCGGTTTTGTTCGTGCAGGTTTGTGGCAAAGCTGCTTATGGTTTTATGGAGGTTTTATGAAAAAAATGGCGATAATCAGGCTGGTGATGTTGGCATTGCTTGTTTTGCTTGGAACTGTTTCTGCCTCTGCCAAAACCCTGATTCTTGAAGGTGAGCTTGATGGTGCCATTGCCATGCGCCAGTCAATGGAGTTTGCCGTAAATCGTGGTAATGTATCAACTTTTACCTTCAAGTTTGCCCTGCCTGCCAATTTCTCCTCCCGCACTGTTAACCAGTCTGTAAATGGGCTTGATCTTGCAATTACCCCCCGACCAGCCAGCTCGGTTGTGGAGACAGACCGCTTTGGTAACCGCTTCCAGCTGGTGACCTGGAACAATATTGCCCAGGATGTGCGGGTAAACCTTGCCTACAATATTAAAGTGGCAACCCGCGTATCAGCCATGGAAAGCAAAACCGTTTTCCCCTTGGGCAGCATTGCCAGCACAGAATCCCTTTACCTGCAACCAACAGCATTGGTGCAGTCAGAATCTCCGGCTGTTGTCAGCCAGGCACGCAGCCTTACTGCCAATGCCAAAACCCAGTATGATGCCGTAACCATCATCACCAACTGGGTGGCAGACAATATCAAATATACCTTTAACCCGCCCCAGTATGATGCTGCCTATACACTTTCCACCCGCAGCGGCAACTGCCAGAACCTTGCTCACCTGGCCATTGCCCTTTTACGCAGCTCGGGCATACCGGCGCGGATTGTTGGCGGAATTACCTTAAAAGATTCGTGGAAGGTGCCGGTTGGTGGCAAAAATTCCATTGTGCAAAGTATGGGTCAGGGCGGTCATGCCTGGCTGGAGGTGTGGTTTCCTGATCTGGGCTGGCTGCCCTATGATCCACAGCAGTCAAGGCAGTTTACCTCCTCGCGGCATATCAAGCAAAGCCATGGGCTGGATTCAAAGGATATCAACGATACCTGGCGTGGTGCCCCTTATCTGCCAGCCTACAGTGAGCTGATTGATGGTCGCTTTAATGTTGATAACATCAACCTGAAGATGAAAAGCAGTGATGTTTCCCCGCGACCTTACGTGCTTAGTAACGCGGTAACCATTGCCGGTGTTGTTTCGTCACCCAAGGTTCCGGTGACTATGCCAACACTGCCAGAAGTAAAGGTTGCAGCAACCCCCAAAAAGCCGTCCATTCAACCCCAGGGCAGCGGTGCCGGACCAGCAGAAACCCGTTTTGTGACAGATGAAGAACCTCCACCTGTTGCCGCAAAGCCTGCTATTCCTGCCATCAAACCCACACTACCGCCGCCGGCTATTGCCAAACCAGAAACAAAACTGCCGATAATAGCCAAACCTGAAGTAAAACCACCGCAAATAACCAGACCAGAGCCTAGGCCAGCACCTGTTATCAAGCCAGCTCCAAGACCTCCACTTGTGGTTGCAAAACCTGTTGTAAAGCCTGCGCCAGTTGTTGGTAAACCAGAGCCAAAACCGGTGTTGGCACCTCCAGTTGTACCGCAGCCGGTGTTGCCTGTTGCTGATAAACCGCAGCCAGGCAGTTTGCTGGCTTTTGGCAATATGGAATTTCCCAATATGGTTAATCTTTACGATGTAAAAGGTGATACAGGTACGCGGGTTTTTGAGCGCGAAACCTCTGAATATGTTACCTCCCGCTATATATATGCCCAGGCTGTGCAGGTTAAAAATCAGATGAGCCTTGACCGTATTTCACTTGCCATGCGCAAGTTTGGCGGTGATGGTTCCATCTATATTGACCTGGTAAAAGACAAGGCAGGGCGGCCGGATATCATGCAAGGTATTCGCTCCAACCTGGTGGATCTGGAAAAAATTACCCGCAAACCTGGTTATTACTGGGTTGATTTCAGTTTTCCGCCAGACAATCTTAAACCTCAACAGCTTGAGCCCGGCAAATACTGGATTGTACTGCGTGCCTCTGGTGAAGCCATTATGAACTGGTTCTACATCCCTGGTAAACCGTACAGTGATAGTGATGATACCCGCTCCACTGCCAAAGGTTTCAGATGGGAAGATATTCTTAATTACGATTTTGTATTTAAAGTTTCCGGTAAAGTGTTATAAAGTGCAAAATTAAATTATATTACAGCAGATGTTTATAGTATCAGCAAGGAGGAGCATCTAGTGTCAGCAATCACCTTTGAAGAAATTATGTTCTCTGTAATGACAGCAACCCAGGAAACTTTCAGATGTTATATGAATATTGAGCTTTTTGCCGGACAGGTTGACCGCAAGGTTGCACCGGTAGATTCTGATGTTACCGGTATTATTGGTGTTGCTGGTGATCGGGTGGGCTACATTATCGTGGCAGCCAATAAATCCACTGCCCAGCTGGTGGCAAAAGAGATGCTGATGGATGATGAGCCGGATGAGGAATCCATCCGCGATGCCATTGGTGAGCTGATTAACAACATTGCCGGATCATTTAAAACCAAATACCACGATCAATATGGCAATGTGGCAATGGGATTGCCTTTGGTGGTTTCCGGTCAGTTGCGTACTTTTTCGGAGCCACCGGAAGAAGGTGGCAGCATGAACGTACAATGCAAAGG
>JAVERM010000096.1:0-7006 GCA_034007105.1 Trichlorobacter sp. | reverse complement strand
ACAGCACGTTCACATTCGCCAATTTCATCGAGCAATAATAAATCGGTAGCCAAATTAAATTCTTGGCCAGTTAGCAGCTCTAGGTTGCTAAGAATATCCTGCGGGTTAAGCGAACCAGCAAACGCCTCGGCCATGTGTGGCATTTCTAGAAAATCAACTCGCAGAACATGCGGGAAATCTTGTGCAAAGAGCTTTTCTAGCAAATAGGTTTTACCAGTTTGACGCGCACCATCAATCAGCAGCGGCTTACGCTCTGGTTGTTTGCGCCAGCTTCTTAGCTGGGTTAATAAAGCTCTTTGTATCATTAACAAATCCCATCAAATAATCATTTGCTGCTAAAGATACAGCGTTATTGCTCATCAAACAAGCCAAAACACATTTTTATGCGCATATTAACGTAATTTCTTGCACTTTTATGCGCATGTTTTTGTAGCTTACTACATTTTTATGCGCATATAACTGTTACGCACTTATGGCAAAGGTGTAGTTCATCCACAAGAAATCACAGAAACATCCGTAACTTACAGTAGTTCCTCCCGTAATTGTGCAGCACTTTTGGGGGATAAAAGCCCGGGCGGTACATCCAGCACTGTCTTGCAGCCATACTGACCGGTCTGGTGCATACGGCAGACCGCACGTGCATATGCCACCAGTACGCTGGCAGTAAACTCAGGGTTACTGTCCAGTTGTATGCGGTATTCCACCACCTGGCGGTTGGCAGCACTGGTGTTGCCACTACGGATAACAAAACCGCCGTGGGGCATGGCACTATGTTCACGCTCCAAAGTGTCTGCATCAATAAAATGCACAGTGGTATCATACTGATCAAAATAGTGGGGCATGGTAACAATAGCCTGGCGCACTTTTTCCGGATCTGCACCAGCCTGCAATACCACAAAGCATTCGCGGCAATGCTTGTCACGGGTGGCAAGTTGCGGACGGACACCACTACGCACCTGCTCCACAGCCGCTTCAATGGGCAAGGTGTACTGCACACCACCTGCAACACCAGGCACACGGCGGATGGCATCAGAATGCCCCTGACTTAAACCTTTGCCCCAGAATGTATAGGTTTCTCCATCGGGCAGCAGTGCCTCACCAAACAGGCGGTTGATGGAAAACATCCCAGGATCCCAGCCAGCACAAATCAGTGCAGTGGTGTTATTTGCTTTTGCTACAGCATCCACTGCTGCAAAATGCTCGGGGATGCGGGCATGGGTATCAAAACTATCCACCAGGCAAAAATACTCTGCCAGCTGCGGACTTTGTACAGACAGATCATCCTTGGAGCCACCGCACAATATCAAAACATCCAGCAGGTTTTTGTGTGCAAGCAGTTCATCCATTTTGTACACTGCCAGCCCGGGGTTGGCAGGTTTTAACTGCGCCGGGTCACGCCGTGTGTAAATACCCGTTGTAACCATATCCGGATTAAGTGCCAATGCTGCCTCTACACCTCTGCCAAGGTTCCCGTAGCCAACAATACCTGCACGGACAGGTTGTAACCGTACATTCTGATTGCTCATCCAATCATCCTTTCTGTTTGGTTAAAATATCAGAAATTATAAACGCCTGAATCATCATGTACAACAATTTCTGTTACTTATCGCCCTTTGTTTGTTTACGCAGCTTACGCGCTGTATGGCTGTTTTTTCCTTCTACCATGCTTTTACATCTTAAATCTTCACAGTAAGGGCAACTATCTGGCAAGCTTAAACTTTGCATTATTCCGCAATCAGTTTTTTTGCCGCCATTGCATTTCTTTATCAGATTTTCAAGCTGCTCTTTAAGGCTGCTTAAGGACTCAATCTGTTTTTCAACATTTACAATATGATCAGCAACCAATCTGTTGACCCAACTGCAATCTGCCTCCGGATTATCCCTGAAAGCCAGTAATTCACGGATTTCGGACAGCTTCATTTTGTGCCGTCTGCAATGCATTACAAATCGTAACCGCTCAATATCCCTATCTCCATATAAACGGTAATTGCCTTCAGTGCGTTCCGGTCTGTCCAGTAACCCTTCTTTCTCATAAAAACGGATGGTAACCACCGGACAGCTCGCCATTTTTGCCAGCTCACCTATTTTAATCTTCATAAAAACCTCCCTTTAAAAGCTTGACCCTATACAAGATATAGAGACTAAGCTTAGTAATGCAACAACCGTGTATAAACAGGAAAATTTACACAGATTTCAAAAACTTTATTTTGCGGGTTGGTAGGAGCGAATTGTATTCGTCCGCATCTGAAACAGCGTAACGGTCGGTTAAAAACCGCCCCTGTCATTTGGCATAAAGTGAAGCAAAATTAAAGGAGGTGCATATGAGTAACCATGCAGCAACCTGCCAGTGCGGATTGCAACATTCAATCGAGATTAACACAGCAACCAAAGCAGACACCCCTGCAAAGCCAGCAACACCTTGGACCAAACTTGCTGTTGCAGGGAGCTGCGCTGCGTTTTCTGAAGCTTTTGAGCTTATAAACGGATGGAACGCCAGACCTTTTGGCATTGATTTTTCAGTATGGAAAATAAATGGTGTGCAGGTTGTTGAATGGCTGCCACTTGCCTTTGCATTGCTGGCCATTGCCTTGGCAGGGCTTTCAACATACAAAAAGGGTTGGCTGGCCATTTCCGGCTTAAGTCTTAATATCAATGCTTTGATGTCTGTTGCCGTAACAGGGGCAATAATTATCGGGCAGTATCCGGAAGCTGCAATGGTTATGGTGCTTTTCACCCTGTCTGAAGCTATTGAAGATAAGGCTCTTGATCGTGCCAGAAACGCCATCAGAAACCTTCTGACCCTTGCGCCTGAAAAAGCCACTGTACTTAACCCTGACGGAAGCTGGGCAGAAACAGATGTCCGTCAGATAGCCGCAGGCAGCCGTATACGGGTACGGCCAGGCGAAAAGATAGCTCTGGATGGCATGATTGTGCACGGGCAATCAACAATCAATCAGGCACCGATTACCGGAGAAAGCCTGCCTGTTGAAAAAAACATCGGAGACCCCGTATACGCCGGAACCATCAATGAATCCGGCTCTTTTGAATTTAAAGTAACCGCTGTAGCCACAAATACCACACTGGCTCGCATTATTCACGCAGTGGAAAAAGCGCAGACCACACGCGCACCCATGCAACGTTTTATTGACCAGTTTGCAAAGTATTATACTCCCGCAGTATTTTGCGGTGCATTGATGACAGGCATTATTCCGCCACTATTTATGGGCAGTCTGTGGACAGAATCCATATACACGGCTTTGGTTATGCTGGTTATCGGCTGCCCATGCGCTTTGGTTATTTCCACACCTGTCAGTATTGTTTCAGCCCTGGCCAGAGCCACACATTATGGCATCCTGATTAAGGGCGGTACTTTTCTTGAACAGGGGCGGCTTCTTAAATGGATAGCACTGGACAAAACCGGCACCATTACCCACGGCACACCACGTCTGACAGATTTTGTATGCCTTGGCAACCTGGGCAGTGACAAAACCATAACCATTGCCTCAAGCATTGCTGCCCGCTCAGACCATCCGGTATCCAGAGCCATTGCAGAAAACGCCATTACCCAAAAGATTAAACTACTTGATGCAGATGATTTTACAGCCATCCCTGGTCAGGGTGTAAGCGGGATAATAGATGGTCAGAAATGGTACCTTGGCAACCGCCGCATGATGGAAGAACTGCAAACATACTCAGACATGCTTGATGAAAAAATATCAGCTTTGGAGAAAACAGGTAAAACTGTTATTGCGCTAATCGGTACAAATGGCGTGCAAGGCTTGTTTGCCGTGGCTGATACCTTAAAAAAATCAAGCCTTGAAGCCATCAGCAAGCTTAAAAAACTGGGCATAAAAACCATTATGTTAACCGGAGATAATGAACATACTGCCAAAGCCATTGCAAAACAGGTTGGCGTGGACAGTTTCAGGGTAAACCTGCTGCCGGAGGACAAACTGCAAATTGTGGAACAGCTTGGCACCAAAGGCAGTAAAGTGGGCATGGTGGGTGATGGCATTAACGATGCTCCTGCCCTTGCCAAAGCAGATGTGGGTTTTGCAATGGCAGGCGGCACAGACACAGCAATTGAAACTGCCGATGTCACCATTATGGATGATGATTTACGTAAAATCACCCGTTTCATAAACTTATCCAGATCAACACACGCAATTTTGGTGCAAAACATCACCTTTGCACTGTCTGTAAAGGCACTGTTTTTTGCACTTACTTTCATGGGAATTGCAACAATGTGGATGGCAGTCTTTGCAGATGTAGGTACATCTTTAGCTGTTATCGCCAACGGCCTTAGGATTATACGGAAGTGAGAAACTGGCTTGGTGCCCGTTTCAGGGAAGATTTTAAGCACACAGAAACAGATGAAATAATTCGTAAATTTGAGTAGCATCAGCCTGTAAACTATTTGTAAAGCTTAACATTTTATTATGTATGATCAATCTATCAGCATAAAGGCAAAGCAAATGAGTGAAAGTAAAATAAAGCTGTTTGAAAGTCAGCAAATCCGCACCCTTTGGGATAAAGATGCAGAAAAGTGGTGGTTTTCGGTGCTGGATGTGGTGGGCGTTCTGACCGAACAACCTACTCCCGACCGCGCCCGCAAATATTGGAGCGTGATGAAAACACGCCTTAAACATGAGGGTGCTGAACCGACTACAATTTGTAGTCAGTTGAAAATGCGTGCCCATGACGGAAAGCAAAGACTAACCGATGTCGCCGACACTCCCCAGCTTTTGCGCATTATCCAATCCATCCCCTCCAAAAAAGCCGAACCTTTTAAGCTCTGGCTGGCACAGGTGGGCAGCGAGCGTCTTGATCAACTGCAAGACCCTGAGCTATCTATTGAACAAGCTATGCGTGATTACAAGCGTTTGGGCTACTCGGACAACTGGATTAACCAGCGTCTGAAAAGCATAGAAATTCGCAAAGAACTCACCGATGAATGGAAGAAACATGGTCTACAGGAAGGTCAGGAATTCGCCACCCTCACTGATATTATTTACCAAACCTGGGCAGGTAAAACAGCCAAGGAATACAAACAGCTCAAAGGATTAAAAAAAGAAAATCTGCGCGATAATATGACCAACAAAGAGCTGGTCTTGAATATGCTGGCAGAATTGTCAACCAAGGAAATTTCTGAGGTTACTGCTCCGAAAACCATGCCAGAGCATAAAGATGTCGCACAACGCGGTGGCAGTGTTGCCAAAGAAGCTCGCCTGAAGCTGGAAGCAGAAACAGGTAAAAAAGTAGTGACAGCGCAAAATGCCAAACGTCTGTTGAAGTAAAAAGGATTTTCAGGGAGCTGCCAGTTATTTCCTGGGTGACCTGGGCATGATAACAGTGACTTTTTGGGTGATATTTAAAGTTATGTGCTGTTGTGGTGATTTTGCTCTAAGCCTTGTAGAATGGGGGCTAGAGAGAGTTTTTGATATTTGCTGTTATAGCTTTCTGGCGGAGGGGGTGGGATTTGAACCCACGGTACCTTGCGGTACAACAGATTTCGAGTCTGTCACCTTCGACCTCTCGGACACCCCTCCAGAGCAGAATTGATATTTATACCACAAACCATTATCAAACAACATAAATTTGCGAACCAAAACCACCAATATCATTTAGTATGGGGTTATGGGTAGGGGCGATTTGTATTCGCTCGCATGCAAAGCAAGCAAAAGCGATTTTTAGCCACGAAACCCACAAAAGGGCACGAAAACCAACTCCTCCCCTTGGGTTAAGGGAAGGTTGGGTGGGGTTACGAGGGCTTTAGCTACGAAAAAACAAAAGCTTTTAAATAAACCACCCCGCCCTGCAGGCACCCCTCCGAGGGAGGGGAATTTTTGATGTAAGCTGCTGGTTTTATTCCCCTCCGCTGGAGGGGTGGCAGGCGTAGCCTGACGGGATGGCTGGGTTAAAGCTTTTACTTTTATTCGTGTAAATCTGTGTTAATTCGTGGCTAAAATCGCTTTTTCATAACTCCCCCTGCCCCCCTTTTATGAACGTAAAGCCCCTCCCCTTGGGTTACCAGAGTTTATGCAGCTGCTTGACACGTGTAAACAAATTGTTTATACAGCACCTATGATAATGTCTTTTGCGGATAAAACTACAGAGCAATTTTACACCACCGGTAGATCAAAAAAGATACCTGCCGAAATTATCAGCAGAGCCGAAAAAAGGCTGCATCAGCTTGATATGGCTGTTTTGATTGATGATATACGTAATCCGCCATCAAACAGACTTGAAGCATTGCTGGGAAGCCGTAAAGGACAGTGGAGCGTAAGGATTAACAATCAATGGCGTTTATGTTTCAGGTTTGAAAACAATAATGCCTGGGACGTGGAGATTACTGACTACCATTAAACAGGAGAAAGCAATGGAAATACAAAACAGATTAAGGGCAATCCACCCGGGTGAGTTTTTAAAAGAGATGCTGGAGGAGCTGGAACTTTCGCAAAGTGCCTTTGCCCAATCAATAGAAGTTTCACCCATGCGTATATCGCATGTGGTAACGGGCAAAAGACCGGTTACGGCTGAGCTGGCAGTGCTGTTTGGCAAGTCATTTGGGCAAAGTCCACAGTACTGGATGAACCTGCAAACAAGCTATGATCTTAAAATTGCTGAGAAGTCTTTGACTGCACAGCTAAAGCGGCTGATACCTGTATGCACACATGAAAACTGCCATGTGTAAACCCTTTTTCACCCCCCTGATCTGTACTTTTGTGTTACGTGTTTTTAGCCACAAATTTCACTAATAAACACGAATCTTTAAAAACGTCATTCTGCAGGAAGCGTTAGCGAACTTGCAGAATCTAAAGCCGAGATCCTGCGACTAAAGCGCAGGATGACGGCTTTTGGTGTACAGTTGGTCACGGCACGCCGTGCCCCTACATTTAACTTCAGTTGCTTCATGTTTTATTGTACGGGCATGGCGTGCCATGCCCTGGCAGGGTGTAGACACAAAATCATAACTCCCCCTGACCCCCTCTTATTTTAAGAGGGG
>JAVERM010000094.1:0-7110 GCA_034007105.1 Trichlorobacter sp. | reverse complement strand
GTATGACCAGCGTTGTTCCCCCCCTGAAAACGGACTATTTCATCAGCATATTCAGTATAGATATCAACAACTTTACCTTTACCTTCATCACCCCACTGGGCACCAATTACCACTACGTTTGACATGCGTTTGGCTCCTGTTTAATTCAATGCTGCAACGGAAAATGTTGCCACAATTCTGCTTGTGACAATAGTTTTTCAGATCTGTCTGCTATCTCAATCAATTTCAATGTTTTGTCTGCAATGCCGCCATCATCGGTAATTACCAGCAGATATTTAATACTGTTCTGGCGGGCATATTCAAAGGATGCTTCCAGATTACGCTTGATTATATCTCTGGCAACAGAATAACCAAGCTGACGCAGGCTGCGCCCTATCTTTAGTGCATGGCTACGGTCTGCAGCCTGATTAAACAGCATAAAATCGCGGTAAGGCTTTTGCAGCCCTTTTTGCTGCTCAACCGCTTGTAACATATTCAGCAGGTTAAAGGTAAAACCAGTGGCTGGTGCAGGCAGACCAAAGCAAGCCATCAACCCATCATAACGACCACCACTGAAAAGATTTTCACCATTACCGGGTACAAAGCCCTCAAAAGTAATGCCGGTGTGGTAACCAAGCCCACGGATATCTCCAAGGTCAATGGTCAGGTAATCGCAGACTCCATGCAGCTCCAAAATGGCAAGCACTTCTTTTATATTGGCTAGTGCCTGGCGTGAAACCTTATTCTGCACAACTGTTTCTGCATGTTCTATTAAATCAATGTCGCCAAAAAGACGCGGTAACAGCATAATTTCACGTGCAGATGCTTCTGACACCGGATTGCGCTGTAAAATATCTGCCACATAGGTTGCATCTTTGCGCGAAATAGCCTCGCGCAACTCGGACAGTGCCTGCTCACCAAGTCCGGATGATTCAAAAATACCACGACAAAAAGCGGTTTGCCCCAATGCAATCTTGAAATCATCCAGTTTTGCAGCCTGCATTATCTCCACTGCCATAGCGATCATTTCTGCATCTGCTTCAGGAGAATCAAGCCCTATCAGCTCGACACCAGCCTGCATTATCTCTCTGCTTTGCCCTGTTTGCAGCTCAGTGTGCCGTAAAACCCGACCTGAATAGCTTAGCCGGTAAGGCATAGGCAGATTTTTCAATCTGGTGGCAGCAATACGTGCAATCTGAGGCGTAATGTCCGGCGGAATGGCCAGCAGCCTGCCGGTTTGCCAGTCATCAAAACGAAAGCTGCGTCTGCGCAGCTCTTCCCCCATACCCTGTGCCAGTACATCTTCAAACTCAAGGGCAGGAGGCACTATCTGTTGGAAACCCCAGGACTGCGTCACTTTGCGCACAATCTGTTCCAGCCCGAACAGAGCATGACTGCTGGTTTGCAGGCAATCACTAACCCCTCTGGGCAATCTGCTGTCAGGATGCGGCATTACTCAACTTTCTTTATCTGTAATGATGAAGCACCTTTGCGCCCCATTAACGTATCTTCGCGCTGGCTTATCTGCAAAAGGTACAGTTCGTTTGTTTTTTCATCAAAGTAAAAATCAGGCATGTAGTTCTGGGTGTCCTTAGTATGCCAGAGTTCTTCCAGAGCAGCACCGTTCCAGTACAGGTTATACACGGCACCTTTTTTGTACATACGGGCATTGCCGATTACAAAAAACCCTTCGTTTTTACCAACTAAAATTTCATTTTGCGCAGTTACCTGAATCCTCTGATTCAGGAAAAACCAGCGTTCATCCATACCGGTAACACGCACGTTATCCAGGTCTTCTGTTGTATAGTAAAGCTCGGATCCGCCAAAACGGTCATTACTGCGCCAGATTTCTTTCTGGTTTTTGTCATATACAACCAGATAATTTTCTTCGTGAAAAACAACGGTTAAAAGTTCGCCATCATGGTTGCGAAACTGGTTGAAGCTGTAGATATTTCCATAGCGGGGCAAAGTGATTTTTGCTTTTCTGATGATTTTCTTGCCTTGTCGTACAACTTCGTACAGATCACCGTAATACTGAACATCATCACGTCCCTGCTCTTGCGCATACAGTTTCAGGTCACCTCCGGCAACAGCAATGGCGCGGAAAAAGTAAGGGATATCTTCTGCCACTTTGGTAAGCCTGTTGTTTTTAAACTCCCAGATCTGGGAGGCTATATCACCCTGGTTTACCATGGTAACGTAAAGTTCTGCTGCACCATCACCATCAGCATCAACATAATCCAGCCCAACAATTTTCATAATAGGTTTGACAGTAAAGCCGGTAACCGGACGTGATTCACCTTCACGAAAAAGCTGCACCGAACGATCGGTGGCCATAAACATCATCTTCCTGCCATCAGGGGCAACACCGCCCGGGGTCATCAGGTTAAACATACCATTTAGACGCTTGATTTCACCTGCATTGGGCACACCACGATGAAATTGTTGCTGATGGATGATATCACTACCTGTACCACTGCGGACAATGTTGGCAGAGTCGGCAGCAACAGTGCCTGGTCGGACAATATCGGTGTTTGTTGGTGGTTGGGGGACTACTACAGGCTGCTGAACAGCAACTATTGCGCGGGGGGTGCGGTTCACAAGACCTGCCTTGTTTTTTCTGTTCAGCTCGTCAGCCAGTTTTTCAGCCAAAGTGCCGGTGGCAGCAAACAGTGCTTCCTGTCCGCCTTCTCCCTGTACAAAAGTCCGGCAAACTGTCTGATCTGCTGCATCTTTGGCAACTGCATCAAGACTGTAGTTTTTACCAATCACAAGATAGGTGCCACCAACTGTAACCTCGGCTTCATCCGCAGATGATACGGAAAGTATCTGCTGGCCGTTTATCCGAGAAGCAAGCAAAGCCTGCACTGCTGCCCTGGCATCGTCTTTTCCCTGCCCACCCACAACCGAAAACTCGCCCACAAACACACGTAAAGGCTCATCTGCAAACAGGCTGGCAGCGGATACAAGCAACATGAAAGCAACCATCAAAAAACGGATTGTATATTTCATCTGACCTCCAAAAACGATAACTTTGCCAAAATTGGAATTATGCCATATTAAGCTGACTTATGTCATCAAAATGATGAAACAACAACGGGAGGTCGTAATGACCTCCCGCAAAAAGCAGATGCCGGCATGTTAGTTGAAACTTAAAATGCAAAGCTGATTTGTGCAAAGCTTCGAGTTTATTCGAGTAAACTTATGGCTAAAACGTTTTGCAGCTTAACGGGAAAACAGTTCCATAAGTCTTTTAGATGCTGCCGATGGTGTAGTAATCCCTTTTTCAACAGCTTCCAACAGTTGTGGCAAAACACCCTGCACATTTTTATGCCGCATAAACAGGTATTTCAAATCTTCCTGCACCAGTGACCACATCCAGTCCACCGCCTGGTGCTTGCGATTACCGGCAAACTCGCCGGTTTCAGTCATGATTTTACGGAAATCAGCCAACATCTGCCAGACTTCTGCCATCCCTTCATGCTGCAAAGCACTGGTGGTTAGCACCGGAACAGTCCAGTTGCGGCTTTTGGGGCGTAAGATATGCAGGGCATTTTCATACTGTCCTTTGGCCAGTTTTGTTTTCTGACGATCCAGGTCTGCTTTATTGATAATTATGCCATCAGCAAGCTCCATTACCCCTTTTTTAATCCCTTGCAGCTCATCACCAGCTGTTGCCAGTTGCAGCAACAGAAAGAAATCCACCATTGATGCCACTGTGATTTCCGACTGTCCCACACCAACAGTCTCAACAATTACAATATCATAGCCGGCTGCTTCAGATAAAATAATGGTTTCACGGGTACGGCGTGCCACACCGCCCAGAGTTTCACCAGCCGGTGAGGGGCGGATAAAGGCGTTGGGATCGCGGGAAAGCTCCTCCATGCGGGTTTTGTCTCCCAAAATGCTACCGCCCGTAATTTGTGATGAAGGATCCACTGCCAGCACAGCAACTTTATACCCCTGGCTGGTCAGATAACTGCCAAAGGATTCAATAAATGTACTTTTACCCACCCCTGGCACCCCGGTAATGCCAATACGCAGGCTGTTACCACTGTGGGGCAGCAGCAGATCAAGCAGTTCTGCTGCCTGGCAGTTATGCTCTGGTCTGGTGCTTTCAATAAGGGTAATCCCTTTGCCAATGGCGCGGATATTACCCTGAAGGATTTTTTCAGCTAATTCCTGTAGTTCCATTATTTCTTTTTGATCGCTTCCAGGGTTTCCCGTGCTGATTTATTAACCGGCGTACCTGGCCCGAAGATACAGGCAGCACCTGCCTTGTACAGTTCATCGTAATCCTGACGGGGGATAACTCCGCCGCAAACAATAACAATATCAGAGGCATCAAGCTTGGCAAGCTCTGCTGCCAGTTGTGGCACCAGTGTTTTATGACCTGCTGCCAGGCTGGAAACACCAATCACATGCACATCATTTTCCACTGCCATTTTTGCTGTTTCTTCAGGAGTCTGGAAAAGTGGCCCCACATCAACATCAAAGCCCGTGTCAGCGTAAGCGGTGGCAATAACCTTTGCACCGCGATCATGTCCATCCTGCCCCATCTTGGCAATCAGAATACGTGGTCTGCGGCCTGCTTCTTCTGCAAACTGAGCCACATCCTTTTGCAATGTTTTAAACTCATCACTGTCTTCAAACACTTTGCCATACACTCCTGATACCAGTTTAATCTCTGCTTTATGCCGTCCGAACACCTTTTCCATGGCATCGGAAATTTCACCAATACTTGCCCGTTTGCGTGCTGCATCAACACAGGCTTCAAGCAGGTTGCCGTTTCCGGATTCTGCAACAGCGGTAATTGCAGCCAAAGCCTCTTGGCAAGAAACTTCATTACGGGTTGTGCGCAGCTTTTGCAGGCGTGCAACCTGGGCTTCACGTACCACTGTATTATCAATATCCAGCACTTCAATCTGGGTTTCATCTTGCAGTTGATATTTATTCACACCTACAATCACATCCAGACCGCGATCTATACGCGCCTGCTTACGGGCAGCAGATTCCTCAATCTTAAGCTTGGGCATACCGGATTCAATCGCCTTGGTCATGCCGCCAAGGGCATCAATTTCGGCAATAAGCTTGCGCCCTTCGGCAGTCAGGGAGGCGGTCAGTGATTCAATATAATAAGAGCCTGCCAGGGGATCTACCACTTTGGTGATACCGGTTTCTTCCTGGATAACCAGCTGGGTGTTGCGGGCAATGCGGGCAGAGTGGTCTGTGGGCAGCGCAATTGCCTCATCAAGGGCGTTGGTATGCAGCGACTGGGTACCACCTAGTACCGCAGCCATCGCCTCAACGGTGGTACGAATCACGTTGTTGTAAGGATCCTGCTCGGTGAGGCTCCAACCAGAAGTCTGGCAATGGGTACGCAAAGCCAGGGAAAGCGGATTTTGCGGATTAAACTGCGACATAAGCTCTGACCAGAGGAAACGGGCAGCCCGCAATTTGGCAATTTCCATGAAGAAATTCATGCCAATGGCAAAGAAAAAGGACAGGCGCGGCGCAAACTGATCCACCTGCAAGCCTTTGGCCAAAGCAGCTTTTACATACTCAACACCATCAGCCAGGGTAAAGGCAAGTTCCTGCACGTTATTGGCACCAGCTTCCTGAATATGGTAACCGCTGATGGAAATGGAGTTGAATTTGGGCATGTACTTACTGGTGTATTCAATAATATCAGCAATAATCCGCATTGATGGTGCTGGCGGATAGATGTAGGTATTACGCACCATAAACTCTTTCAGGATGTCGTTTTGGATGGTACCTGCCAGCTTGTCCTGGGAAACGCCCTGTTCTTCGGCAGCGACAATATAAAACGCCAGAATAGGCAACACCGCGCCGTTCATGGTCATGGATACCGAAACATCGCCCAAGGGGATATCTTTAAAAAGTATTTCCATATCCAAAATGGAATCAATGGCAACGCCGGCTTTACCCACATCACCAACTACGCGGGGATGGTCAGAGTCATATCCGCGGTGGGTGGCAAGGTCAAAGGCAACGGAAAGCCCCTGTTGTCCTGCTGCCAGGTTGCGGCGGTAAAAGGCATTGGATTCTTCGGCAGTGGAAAAACCGGCATACTGTCGTACAGTCCAGGGACGACCAGCGTACATAGTGGCTTTAGGTCCACGCAGGTAAGGTGCAAAACCAGGCATGGTGTTAATGTTTTCCAGCTTTTCAAGATCAGCCATGGTGTAAAGCGGTTTCACCAGAATACCTTCCGGAGTTTCCCACAAAAGTTTGCCTGTATCTTCTTTCTTTATCTCTTTGGCTGCCAGTTTTTCCCAATCCTGCACGGTTTTGTTTTCAAAAGTAGCCATATTAAACTTCCTCGCTTGTTTAGAAAAAATCCCCTCCGCTTATGCAAACGGAGGGGGCTGCATGTATGTTTATAAATAACTGTAAATACAACAAATTTATTACAGAACTGCCTTTACCAAAGCCATTATCTCGGCATCAATATCATCTTTGTGACGTGTGGCACAGGCATCAACACGTACACCGCGCCAGCGTGGCAGCTCTTGCAGATAAAACTGCTGCATCTTCTGATAGTAGGAAAGACCACCTTCATGGTGTATCTGCATTACTTCCTCTACCCGCTCAAAAGCTTCTTCAGGTGGAACATCAATAAAAATGGTCAGATCCGGAAAAATTTCATCTTCAAACAAAAATCCTCGGGAAATCTTTTCCAGATGACGTAAAATATCAAAGTGCTGGGTATAGCCGTTCACCCAGGCATTGGCCAAAGAGGAAATGCTGGATTGCTTGCATAATACAATTTTATCCTCAGCCAGTGCCGGAGCAACTATGCCACCGAAGATTCCTGTGCGTACCGCGCTTTCAAAGACAAAATCAGCACGGAAGTTTCTGCCAAACGGCCAGTTAACCACCGAAGTAGCTCCCAGCTCTTTAGCGCGACCCGAATCAGGGTTGGCACACTCCACAACATTATAACCAAGGCTTACAAGTGATTTATGCAGTGCAATTATCCCTGCGTTTACCTGTTGACCAGAACCACTGATCCCTTCCAATACAATAAACTTACCTTTTCTCATTGCTGCCTCCAGTTTCGACAGTATCGGTAATTATAAAACTGCTTTCAAATATGCCAATGTTTTT
>JAVERM010000095.1:0-7110 GCA_034007105.1 Trichlorobacter sp. | reverse complement strand
TGGTTTGGAAAACCTTCAAGGATTTTGCTGTAAAGTATTGTTTGTTCTTTGCGGTTTGGGAAGCTGCTGCGTGCCATATAAGGAAACTCAGTACGGTAAAGCCCCACACCTTCGGCACCGTTTTCCACTGCTGTTTTAATATCTGATACCAGACCGATGTTGGCGCAAAGTGTAATCCTTACGCCATCAGTTGTTACTGCCGGTATGTCTCGCAGATGCTCAAGCTCTTTGATTTTACTGGTATATTCCTGCTCCAGACGCTGATACTCATTGTACACATTTTGCTCAGGGTTTATGTAAACATACCCGGCATTGCCGTCAATAATCGCCTGGTCTTTTGGCTTTACAGCATCAAGCAGCCCGTTTACCCCCACCACTGCCGGAATCCCCAGGGTTTTTGCCATAATGGCAGCATGGGAGTAGCTGTTGCCTTTTTCTGTAACAATACCAAGGATTTTATCATGGTTAAGGGTTGCCATGTCCGAAGGGAAGATATCTTCAGCAACAAGAACCCGCTTCCCTCTGAAACGGATTGTGTTGTTATTATTGCCCTCTATGGCATCAACAATCCGCCGTCCTATATCCAAAATGTCGGCAGAACGTTCCCGCAGGTAAGGGTCTGCCATTTTGGCAAATGCTTCCACATACTCCTGCACTGTCTCGTGGACTGCCCAGGCAGCACTGGAACCCTGGCTAATCATTTCCTCAATTCTGGAGGTGAAAGCACGATCTTCAAGGATCATCAGGTGGGTGTGGAAGATGGCTGCATCATTTGCAGAAAGCAGCTCGTTTACCTTTTTTTCCATGTAAATGGTCTGGATGATCGTACTTTCCAGGGCTTTTTCAAGTTTGGTCAGCTCATCTTGTACACTGCCAGATTTTGTGGCTTTGAGTACCTTGGGATTATACCTGTCCAGTATAAAAACCCTTCCGCTGCAAAAGCCTGGTGAAGCCGGTATGCCAGCCATGATTTTTGCCAGGCTGACTTTGTTCTTTACAGGCTTGTTATCAAGGCGGGTGTTTGTGGTGCGCAGCCTGTTCAATTCAGCTTCATAAAAAGCCCGTTCCTGCTCTTTTATCTGTACGCTGTCCAGCAGCTTGGCATTCATAACAATACTGCCAATCTGGAAGGTGATAGTTTTAAGAATGCTGATTTCATCATCACTGAAAAGCCTTGGTGCAACTGTTTGCACCACAATGACACCAGTTGGTGTTTTGCGATCAAAAAGCGGCAAGCCAAGGTATGAAGAATATTGCTCTTCTTTTGATGTTTTAAAATATTTGTAACGGGGATGGGCAGGCGCATTATCAGTCATGACAACATCGCAGGTTTGTATTACCAGACCGCTCAAACCTTCGGATATTTTCATGGAAATCTTGCCTATGGCAGATTGTGCAAGACCTTTGCTGGCTTTTAACACCAATGTTTCACCATCATCTTCCAGCAGATAGATTGAACAGACATCCGTATCCATACGTCTGGCGACTGTGTTTACGATGTTGTCCAGCGTCTCTTTAAGGTCATGGGAGTTAAGGATTATGCTGCTTATATCTTCAAGCGTTCTAAGGCCATTGGGTTGTTCTTGTTCAGAAAACGGCTGCTTCATGGTTACTCCAAAGCAATTATACTTGGTAATATGTTACAAAAAAGTGCAGGCTTACTTTAGCAAGCATCAGTATAATCTGAAACAAAAACAGTGAGGTTTTACATGAAAAAAAACATACAATCGCCGGCAGATGCAAATTTAACCCTTACAACAGGAAAAACAGGTGCTCAAAAAGCTGATACTGCTGAAAGCTGGTTTGCCAAAGGAGAAAAACTGGCAGATGCCGGTAAACTGCCTGAAGCAATGGCTGCTTTTAAAAAAGGTTTGCAGCTTGATCCTGATGATGCCGAGATTTTTGTCAGGATTGGTGATCTTTATTTTGAGCTGGAGCAGTACAGGGATGCACAGATAAACTACGAAAAGGCGTTAAAAATTATGCCGGATGATGGTGAACTGCTTGCTTCCCTGGCATTGGTGCTGCAACTGCTTGGTAATAATGAAGGTGCCTGTCAGCAAATGGAAAAGGCGATTAAGCTTGAACCAGAAAATTATTTTTGCCTGAATGCAGCAGCTGATCTGTTTGCAGAAGCTGGTGAACACCAGCGGGCAATTACCTTGCTTGAAAAATGTATTGAGCTTGAAGCAGATGATACCACCGCCATTTACAGCCTGGCTGAAATTTACTACGAACTGGGCGATTTGCAACAGGCTGAGCAATATTGCAGCAAGGTTCTGGAGCTTAACCCGCAACATTGCATGGCATACTTTTTGCTTGGAGGAATAGCTCTGGATGAAGAGGATATGGCTGAGGTAGCGTCTTGCTACAAAAAATATCTGGAGCTGGAAAAATCGCCCCTGGCTGCTGAAATGATTGCCGAGGTGAAAGCACTGCTGGCAGATCTGGAACCAGAGCTGGTAACAGCAGGTAAAAGAGAAAAAACAGGTGTCCGTAAAAAACATTAAACCTGAAAACAGTTTTTGCCACAAATTTTCACGAATTTTCACGAATTTTAAAACACAATCCTGTATTCACTTGTTTTATTAAAAGCCTTTGCTTTTGTTCGTGTAAATCTGTGTTAATTCGTGGCTAACTGCTTTATTGGTGTTGAACTTTTGAGGTTATTAAACGTGGGCAAACTTCCGGTTTTTTACCGTCTTGTGGCAGGCAACCTGATTGTGCTGCTACTGGCTGCCCTGGTTGGTGCTTATGCAATCTGGCAGCTTGGTAAAATGCGGGTGCTGACCAGTCAGGTGGTGCATATTGATAACCAGCTGATTAACCTTGGGAATGATCTCAGCAATACAATGCTTTCCCAGGTGCGCAATGAAAAAAAATACCTGCTGCTGCATGACCAGGCTTTGTATGCAGAATATCAGGTTGCACGCTCAGATTTTCAACAGTTGTTAAAGCAGACCTTTGAGTATGCCAAAACAGAGCAGGCATACGACATACTGTTGAAAATCCAGCAACTTGGCAACCAGTATGATGAACTGTTCCAGCAAGAAGCAGTAAGCAGAGAAAAAGCATATACTGCACCGCAATCTGCAAATGTGGATAAGGCAAAAGAGCAGTTGCTAAATGAACTACTGGCAGAACTGTCCGGACTTACAGCACTTTGCAGACAGAATATTCTGCAAAAAACCGCTGAACTGGATGAAACAATCAGTCATACCTATAACTTTGCCCTGTTGCTTACCATCATCGCGCTGCTTGCCGGTCTGCTTGCGTCCATTGCCATTACCCGCAGCATTACCAGTCCACTTTCCTTAATCAGGCGTAAAACCGATGAAATTGCCAAAGGTGTTTTCAGTGATGATTTACGACTGTCAGCAGCACCGGAAATAGAAAGCCTTGCCAGTGCCCTTAACATTATGTGTCATAAACTGGCAGAGCTGGACAGCATGAAGTCAGATTTTTACACCCTGATGTCCCACGAGCTGCGCACCCCGCTTACCTCCATACTGGAAGGTACAAACATGTTTTTGGAAGGGGTTTGTGGTGAACCCACTGAAAAACAGAAAGAGCTGCTGGTGATTATGACAGAAGAAAGCAGGCGTTTGATTGATCTGGTGAACAGTCTGCTTGATCTTTCCAGATTTGAATCAGGGATGTTTGTAATGAATCTGCAAAAAAGTTCGCTTGCACGACTTGCCGGTCAGGTTGTTAATGAGCTGCTGCCGTTATCTCTGGCTAAAAATATCAACATTAAAACAGCTTTTGAGGAGATGGCTGACCTGGAGGTAGATCAGGAAAAAATATTGCAGGTAATCAGAAATCTTTTGGGTAATGCCATTAAATTTGCGCCGGAAAACGGTCAGATCAGCGTATCAATCAGCAGATTGTCAGATAAAGTGCAGTTGGCAGTTACAGATAATGGTCCTGGCATTCCGCTGGAAAAACAACAATTTGTTTTTGAAAAATTTGGTCAGGCTGGTGCAGCAAAGGCAGATAAAAAACAGGGTAGCGGTCTTGGTCTGGCAATTGTCAGGCAGATAGTAAAGGCGCATGGAGGTAAAGTGTGGGTAGAAAGCGAACCCGAAAAAGGCAGTACTTTTATTGTTTTGCTGCCGTACTGTTGATGTTTTCAGTATCAGCGTGCGCATCTGTAAAAACCATGTTTGATGAACATGCAAGCGCAGCATATTTACATGATATGCAGGTTTTGATGGATGAAAGGGACTTCACAACTGTGTACTGGGAAAACCAGCGGATTTTAACCCATAATCCACAGCGGTCGCCGGCTGATGCTGCACGCTTCAGCCAGGGGCTTGCATATGCCGACCCTGCCAATCCTGACCATAACCACCAGTTGGCTAAAGAGCAGTTCAGGCAGCTTTTGTATGATTTTCCATACAGTCGTTATGCAGGTGAAGCACAGGTGTGGATACGTGTGCTTGCCGATGAACAGTGGAAGATAAAGGAAAAACAGGAATATCTGCAAAATATTCAGCAGTTAATCAATAAAAACGATTTTGCCCAGGCTGAAAAGTTAAATCTGGAGCAGCTTGAAAAAACAGTTGATGGCACTTTAAAGGATGCTGCACTGCTAAGTCTTGGGCGTATTTATGCGGATCCTGGCAACCCGCAGCAGGATTATCAGGCGGCACAAAAATATTTTTCCAGGCTTGCAACAGATTTTCCCTACAGCACTTTTGCAGATGAAGGCAGGTTTGCAGGCAGTTTTCTGAAGCAATGGCAAGATGATCTGGAAAGGAGTAAATATCTGCAACATATTCAGGCACTTGTAAAGCGTAGTGATTTTGAATCTGCCTTGCGGGAAAACCGTAATCAACTTGCCAAAACCTCTAAACAGCCTCTGGCTGATGCTGCCTTGTTCAGCAGCGGACTGATTTACCTGAAGCCTGATAATCCCAAAAAAGATTTCAGTCAGGCGAGGGTACATTTCAGTCGCCTGGTGCGCGAACATCCTGGCAGTATTTTTGTTGAAGAGAGCAAAGCCATTTTGAATCTGCTGGAGCTTTTGGAGCAGGCAATGCAGATTGATAAAGATATAGATGAAAAAACAAAGGTGTTAAGACAATGAAAGCCAGCCTGATGGTTGTGGATGATGACCGCAATCTGCTTAAAATCATTACCATGCGCCTGGAATCGTTTGGTTACGAGGTGTCAGCAGTCCGCAGCGATGTTGAAGCACGCCGACTGTTTCAAGATAAATCCTTTGACCTTGCGCTTATTGATCTGCAACTGGAAGACAGTAACGGTATTGATTTAATGGAAGAGCTGCACCAGCTTTATCCTGATCTGCCGGTAATCATCCTGACCGCTTTTGGGAGCATTGAAACCGCTGTTGATGCCATGCGCCGTGGTGCCTATACCTACCTTGCCAAACCTTTTGATGCCAGAGAACTGGCAATAAATATAGAACGTGCCCTGGAAAACCACAGGATGAGCTGTGAAATAAAGCAACTGAAAGAGTTGTTGTCAAAACAGCAGGAAAAAGAGCAGGTTATTGCCCGCAGTGCTGAAATGCGCAGGGTTTTGGAGACTGTTTACCGGGTTGCTGATAATGATTCCACAATATATCTGCACGGAGAAAGCGGCACTGGAAAAGAGGTAATAGCGCGGGCTATTCATGCTGCAAGCAGGCGAAAAACCATGCCTTTTGTGGCAATAAACTGTGCGGCACTGCCTGAATCATTGCTGGAAAGTGAACTGTTTGGCCATGAAAAGGGCGCGTTTACCGGTGCAGTAAAAACATCCAAAGGGCTTTTTGCACAGGCAAACGGCGGCACAATCATGCTGGACGAAATAGGAGATATGCCCCTTGCCATTCAGGCCAAATTTTTGCGGGTTTTGCAGGAAAGGCAGTTCTATGCCGTTGGCAGCCAGCAGCCCAAAACAGTTGATTTAAGGGTTATTGTTGCCACAAACCGCAATCTTGCTGAGCTGGTGCAGGAAGGCAGTTTCAGGGAGGATCTTTTTTACAGGGTAAATGTTATCCCGATTGTGTTACCGCCACTGCGGCAGCGAAAAGACGATATTTTGCTGCTGGCAAAAGCGTTTTTGCGCAAGTTTTCCGCAAGAATGCAGAAAAATGTAAAAGGATTTACAGCAGCGGCAATGCAGCGTCTTTTACAGTATGATTGGCCTGGTAATGTGCGTGAGCTTGAAAATGCAGTTGAATATGCAGTGGCAATGACCCGGCAGGAAGTAATATCAGCAGGTCATGTACTGCCTGCAAAAAACAACGCTTCAGCAACAGCCCTTAAACCGTACAAACAGGCAAGGGAACAGTTTGAAAAGGATTATCTGGTGAATTTGCTGGAAACAACCCAGGGGAATATAACCGCTGCCGCTGCTTTGGCAGACAAGTACCGTGCCGATATTTACAACCTGCTGAAAAAACATGGTATAGACCCGGCAGACTTTAAAAAATAGTTCCTACCTTTGTATGAAAAAACATACACAGCTGTTTCCTGCTGTTTCAGTCAGTTATCAGTATGTCCGAGTTTATCTGAAGTAAAATCCATACAATAATAAAATCTGCACAAAATGTCTGTAAACCAGCTTTTCTGGCAAACATCCGGTAAAAACAATATGTTATCTGTAGGTTTGTTGTTTTGGCACAGCCCTTGCAATATAGTTAGCTATGTCACACCTGCAAAAACGTGATCAGCACTGACTGGTGACTGGTTACAAAAGGAGTGGCAAATCTTTGTACAGGGGAGGAGATGTCTGTAGAGCAGTTTGCAGTACTATTTGTCGTAAATGAAGTCTTTTAAAATCTGAAAACAAAACAAACAAAAAAGGAGAATTTAAAAATGAAAAAGTTTTACACCGTAGCCCTTGCCACCATGATTGCTGTTTCTTTTGCTGCTCTTGCTGTTGCTAACGAAGCACCTGCACCAAAGCCGGATACACCTGTTGAGCAGCCGGCACCGGCACCGCAGCCAGAGAAGTAATATAGGTTTAACTGTTACTTCTGCTTAATTAAAAGCCCCTTTCATCTGCTATCCTTGCAGTTGGAAGGGGCTTTTTGTATGTATTGTATGTAATTTTCAACAAAAAAGGTTACATGAAAAAATCATGTAACCCTTTGTT